>NZ_JBFRGU010000005.1:0-381436 GCF_052115485.1 Microvirga sp. 2MCAF38
AATATGTACTGGCGTCCGATTTCGAGGGCGCCGTTAACATGATCTACGCGCGTGAAGGACTGCGTTGCGAACTCGTGACGGCAATGACGAACCTCAACCAGGCCGACGAGTTGCCGGATTCCGTAGCGTGGCCTCCATTATAAGCACTACCGCCATGCTGTCGTTGGACGCGAGTTCATGATTTCAATCGCACGGGATTCGGCCAAACAGAGAATTCTCCTGCCTTATTCGCCACCGGCATCGTCGCGGGCGCGACGGTCGGGCCTGAAGGCAAATGGCTGTAGCCGAAAAGGCCATCAAGCGCTTGGGCAAGCGGAAGCCGTTCTGGCACAAGTTTTAGAAACGGAGCGACATACAGAATTGTCACTTTCTCCACGAGTCGTTTCCGCCCCGTTCGTGTGACTAAACGACGAAAATTTCGAGCGATCAGGAACCCTCTCCTCGATGACTGGTTAATGAGGCAAATTTCGGTGTCAACTAGTGGGTTTGAACAATTTTGCAGTGGTCACGTTTCAGTCCAATAAGCCCAGCTTTTGTAGGCGTTTTGCATCTGTAAAAAGTTCTTTTTTGGCAAAATAAATTGCTTCGATTGCTATTTTCAATCTCTGAAAATCAGGATCGCTGCGTCGCGCTCGTTAGCAAAGTGGAGGGAACCATGGCTCTCTTTTCAAGTGAAATGAATACGCTGGACGATCTCTTTAGCCATACGTTGCAGGACATGTACTATGCTGAAAACCAAATCGTCCGCGCTCTGCCAAACATGATCGAAAAGGCTTCTAGCCAGGAGCTGAAGCAAGGGTTCGAAGAACATCTTGCGGAGACGAAAAACCACGTGGCGCGTCTGGAGAAGGTTTTCGAGATGCGCGGGCAGTCTCCGAAGGGAGTCGATTGCCCGGCCATCGATGGAATCATTGAAGAGGCGGACGACGTTATTGGTGAAATCAATGACGAGAATCTCTTGGATGTCGCCATTATCGCCGCAGCACAGGCAGTCGAGCATTACGAAATCACGCGTTACGGCACGCTGATAGCCTGGGCGACGCAGCTCGGTCAGGACGATTGCGCTGCGCTGCTTCAGGAAAATCTGGAAGAGGAGAAATCAGCCGACCGAAAACTCACGGCTATGGCTAAGGGAGGGGCTAATCAACGCGCAGTCGCCTAATATTAGATGACAGGAGATAGTCATGGATCGTCGGTACGTTTTGGCCGGAATTGCCGGCGCAATGGCCGCGCCTGCACTTGCGCAGACCACAGTACCTTCCGCTATGGGACAGCTCACCCAAGCTGACGTGCAACATATTCGACAGACGCTACAGGTCGGAGGCGTTTCGCTTGAGACGAGTCGGATTGCCCTGCAGAAGGCGCAGAATGCGGATTTAAAGCAGTTTGCCGGATTCGAAGTTCAGGAGCAGACAACTCTTTCCGAGGTCTTGCACTCAATATTGGAGCCGGGCGCTACGTCGGCGACAGGTGGGGCGGCTACTTCAACCGATGCGCAGAGCCGGGATATGATCCAAAAACTTCAAAGCGCCCAGACCGGAAGTGACTTCGATCGTCAGTACCTGCAGGGGCAACTGCAAGGCCACCATGCCCTCTTACAGATTCAAGAGCGCTATTTGCAATCTCGCTCGCAAAATCGTGAAGGCACGAATATCACCAAAATGGCTCGTGGCCAGATCCTCGAACACATTGCGCTGTTGGAGGGGATTCAGCGGAAGATGAGTTGAACGTAAAAGAGCCGCCAAAGGCGGCTCTTTTTAGTCCTATATATGGCGTTAGCGCTTGCCGCCTTTGCGCCCGGCTTCCGAGGCTTTCTCGGGATTCTTCTTGAAGTTTTCGGGGCTGGCCTCGCCGCCTTTCTTGGCGATTTCGCGTTGCTTGTCTTCATCCATGGACCCAAAGCCGCGTCCTGAACCTTTACTCTGTGGCATCGTCTCTCTCCTACAACTTCCACATGGCATCGCACATGGTTGAAAAGACAACGGTGTCCTTTTCGTTCGGTTCGACCTGTGCACTAATAATTCGACCTGTGCACTAATAATAAGTTGCTGGCCAATTCTTTGCCTTGCCGAATGCGGTGACGGCCGATGAGCTTTGCAGAGGGCGTTGATTTCGTCGAGCGATGTCGATTGGTCGTGTCGCTGCGGGCGGTGGGCACGGTCAACCCTGAGCGTTATCGCTGCAAAAAGAAACTCCGCTACATGCCAAAGGAACGCCTGTAACTCTGCGCCGTTGGAATCACGTCAATGAGGGGAGAGCTCGGTGAAAGCCCTGACATGGCATGGCAAAGGCGATATTCGGTGCGAGAGTGTTCCCGACCCCAAAATCGAACACACACGGGATGCCATTATCAAGGTAACGGCTTGCGCGATCTGCGGCTCCGATCTTCATATTTTCGACGGCGTAATCCCCACAATGAAAAGCGGCGACGTTCTTGGCCACGAAACCATGGGAGAGGTTGTCGAAGTCGGAACGGACAACAAGAAGCTCAAGGTTGGTGACCGCGTCGTCGTGCCCTTTACCATCTCTTGCGGCGAATGCTTTTTTTGTAAGCGCGGGTTTTACTCAGGTTGCGAGCGTTCGAACCCCAACAAGGCTATGGCCGAGAAATTATGGGGACACTCTCCTGCAGGCCTTTTCGGATATTCGCACCTCCTCGGTGGTTATGCAGGTGGACAAGCGGAATATCTGAGGGTGCCTTACGCCGATGTTGGCCCCATCAAGGTTCCGGACGGGCTCGGCGACGAGCAGGCACTCTTCCTGTCCGATATTTTCCCGACAGGATATATGGCCGCGGATTTCTGCAATATTCAGAAAGGCGACACGATCGCCATTTGGGGTTGCGGTCCGGTTGGACAAATGGCGATCCGAAGCGCGTTCTTGCTGGGCGCGGACCGTGTCATCGCGATCGATACTGTTCCCGAACGCCTCGCGCTGGCAAAAGCGGCGGGTGCTCTTACGCTCGATTTCAAGGAAGAAGACATCTACGACCGAATCCAGGAATTGACCGACGGACGCGGAGCGGATGCTTGCATCGACGCTGTCGGCACGGAGCCGGATATTGGAAGTGGCTTAGATGCGGTAGTGGATCGTGTCAAAGTAGCCACGTTCATGGGCACGGACCGTCCTCATGTCTTGCGGCAAGCTATTCAATGTTGCCGCAACTTCGGCACCGTTTCCATCGTGGGTGTTTATGGTGGGTACCTCGACAAGATCCCGATGGGTTCAGCGATCAATCGTGGCTTGACCTTCCGCATGGCGCAGACCCCGGTGCAGCATTACCTACCCCTTCTTCTTAAGCGGATTGAGCAGGGCGACATCGATCCGTCCTTCGTGATCACGCACCGAGCGACACTCGAAGAAGGTCCCCGTCTCTATAAGACTTTTCGCGACAAGAAGGACGGCTGCATCAAAGTAGTGCTCCGGCCGTAGAGGAGATCGACCATGGCAGGGACACATAAGTTAGCTGTCGTCACGGGTGCCTCAACGGGTATCGGATACGAGCTGGCTAAATTGGCAAGCCAGCAAGGCTATGATCTGATCGTCGTGGCTGATGAGCCCGCTATCGAAAAAGCGGCGCAAAGTCTGGCGGACGGCGTCTCCGTCAAGGCCGTCGAAGCCGATCTTTCAACGATCGAAGGCATCGATTCGCTCTATTCTTCCATCAAGGCGGATGGTCGGCCCGTCGACGCGCTGTTCGCCAATGCCGGGCGCGGTTTAGGAAGGGCATTTCTCGATCAAGATCTTACGGCATGGCGCAAGGTGATCGATACCAACATTACCGGAACGCTTGCGCTTATTCAGAAAGTAGCGGCCGATATGCGCAACCGCGGTGAAGGCAAGATTCTCATTACGGGATCCATCGCCGGTTTTATGCCGGGAACATTTCAGGCTGTCTATAATGGTACCAAAGCTTTCATCGACTCGTTTTCATTTGCCCTCCGCGACGAATTAAAGGATTCCGGCGTCACGGTGACCTGTCTCATGCCAGGGGCAACGGAGACGAAATTTTTCGAGCGAGCCGACATGCTCGACACCAAAGTCGGACAAGACCCCAAGGATGATCCCGCAGATGTCGCAAAAGTCGGTTTCGAAGCCATGCTACGTGGCGATGGAGATATCGTGAGCGGCTGGAAGAACAAGCTTCAATCCGCGATCGCGAACATAACACCGGCGGAAGTGCTGGCCGAGCAGCACCGTAAGATGGCAGAGCCAGGGACTGGCAAAAAAAATTAAGTGATGCTCGGGTCGGCACGCACGCTGTCCATGGTCCAGCTCAAACGGCTAAGGTCGATCTAGAGAAAGAAGCCGGGCCCAGAACGAAAAGCCGAACTCCTCGTTATTCTGACAAGCAGACAATTGTCCGCGCGTTCATGAACATGGAGGAGACCATGCTGACCCATCATTTGGCCTTGGCTTTTTTCGGAGCCGCACTGATCTCGGCACCCGCTATTGCCCAGACGACCCAGCCGAGCGCACCCACACCGTCTTCGGGGCAAATGAGCACCGGCAACTGGATGACTCAGGAGCAGCCAGGCCAGTGGCGTGTGTCGAAAATCGAGGGTCTGAATGTCTATAACAACAACAATGAAAAGATCGGCGATATTCGCGAACTTTTCCTGGATAACAGTGGCAAGGTGGCGGCGATTGTAGTTGGTGTCGGCGGGTTCTTAGGGATGGGCGAGCACGACGTGGCGGTACCCTTCGATCAGATCACTCTGGTCTATGAGCCTCTTTCCAATACGACCGCCTCGAGTGGTACCGCGGTTGCACCAAACCCCAATGCACCGGCGAGTTCGGGTACGGTAAACACAACGGGTTCGGTCGCGACCGTTCCCAGTGCCACGAGCCATGCCTCCACTCCTGATCATGCCAAGCTGAACATGACCAAGGATCAGTTGAAGGCGGCCCCCGAATTCAAATATGTCCGCTAGAGAGCGCATGAGATGTCGAGAGGGGCCACGGGCCCCTCTCTGATCCGCTGGGATCCTAAGCAGCCGGTCTCTGATGCCAAGTTCATTCAGCCACGGCTTGCGAGTATCGGCAAAACGGAATTCCGAGATGCCTCATCATAAGGCCACCGGTCCAGTCCGGAGCGCGTCCATGTCCAAGTTATGGTTGGTCGTTCTCGGCTGGACGCTCTTACGACTTGTTGTTGTCGGAGGTCACTCGCATCGCCGCCTTGCTCGTTACGAACATGGACGCTCCGACGGAACGCCAGCCGCCGGCAAGCCTGCGGAGGCTGCAACTGGAGGCAGCGAACCCGGTAGGGGACGCCAAGCTGCGAAACCAACCGAAATTCCGGCTCAAGGATGGAAGGACATCTTCTGGCGTCTGTATGAGCGAATGCAGCGGGATAGCGTCATGCTCGTTGCCGCAGGTGTCGCATTCTACACCCTCTTAGCGATCTTTCCTGCAATTGCCGCCCTTGTCTCGATCTACGGGCTCTTTGCCGATCCAGGAACGATCCACGGTCATTTGGAGGCTCTTTCCGGTATTCTTCCGGGCGGGGCTCTCCAAATCGTCGACGAGCAAGTGCAACGGATCGCCAGCAAGGGCGCAGGAACGCTCGGTCTCAGTTTCTTGTTCGGCCTCGCCGTCGCACTTTGGAGTGCGAACGCGGGCATGAAGTCCGTCTTTGGTGCGTTGAATATTGTCTACCGGGAAGATGAGAAACGCTCGTTTCTGGTTCTGAATGGCAGCTCGCTCGCATTCACACTCGGCGCAGTTCTGTTCCTGCTGGTTGCTCTCGGCGCGGTGGTAATCTTGCCGCTCGCACTGCACTATCTGGGGCTTGGCCCTTGGGCGAAGTCTCTCATTACAATTCTCCGCTGGCCTCTTCTTCTGGGCGGTATGGTCTTCGCCCTCGCGCTCATCTATCGGTACGCACCAAGTCGCGACTATCCGCAATGGCGTTGGGTGACGCTGGGCAGTGTGATCGCCGCCGTGCTGTGGCTAGTCGCTTCGATGCTCTTCTCTTGGTATGTGGCGGACTTCGGCAGTTATGACGCTACATATGGCTCGTTAGGCGCGGCGATCGGTTTCCTGACTTGGATCTGGATTTCCACCATTGTCGTTCTGGTTGGAGCGGAGCTCAACGCCGAGGCAGAACACCAAACAGCAGAGGACACGACGGAAGGCCCCCGAAAGCCGCTTGGTGCTCGGGGCGCCACGATGGCCGATACGGTCTGTGAAGCAAAAGGCTGAGACGCCCCGCTTAGGCGCAGATGATCACGCGGCAGCTCGCTGATTGACCGCCTTCGCCATCTTCGAAAGAAGTTCGTCAGTTTGCTTTTCCTCGGCCAGAGTTTGATCGAGAAGCTTCGCGGCGTCTTTCAAGCCCAGTTGTTCGGCCCAGGTGCGCAAGGTTCCATATCGAGTAATCTCATAGTGCTCGACTGCTTGTGCGGCGGCCACAAGGGCGGCATCAAGTGCGGCGCTATCCGCGAAGTCTCCCATGACTTCTTCACCTTCTTCGAGAATCCCCTTGATGGCCTCGCAGGTGACGCCTTGAGCCCGCGCTCCTGCAATTTCAAAGACTTTTTCGAGACGATCGACGTGGATCTCCGTCTGCTTGCGATGGTGTGCGAACGCCTTCTTCAGCTCGTCGGTCTCGGTCGCCTTCTCCATCTTTGGCAACGCTTTGAGGATCTGTTTTTCCGCGAAGTACATATCTTTCAAAGTGTGAAGGAAGAGATCATTGAGGTTCTTTTCTTTCGAGGGCATTGCTCATCTCCTTGTCGAAAGTGGCAAGGATGAAACTCGGAAGGCGCCGACTTGATCCAGAACTAAGTGAGGCCAAGCTTGAGCGCCGGCAAGTGGGATGGGGGCAAGCCGGAAAACGACCGAGCACATCATTGGTTCTGAACAGGCTTCAGTTCCATCAGCGCTTTCAAAGCTGATTGCGAGAGCAGGTCTGGATCCCGTTCTCCTACATTCGCCCTTTCAATTATGAGCTGAGCCAATAAACGCCTAACTTGCATCGCTGGGATTGCGTGGTCCGACGCCGCGTCCGTAAGGGTATTCAGTGCCTTTTTGAACGCGGCGTCCAGAATTTGAATTCCTTCAGGGTCAAAAATATCGAATCCACGCGGATGTTCTACGGGTTCCACGGGACATCTCCCATGCAAATTTGCCAATCGAGGACACGGATCAGGAATCAGCCCACTTAGAGCTTCCGACATCGCTCAAGTAACCCTTCTCCTCCGCATTGAAATTTCACGGCCTCGCGACCGGTCCGCTGACCGGGGGCAGACGGCTATTCTCCATCTCGACCCCACCGCGCGACGCCGATTCCGCGAACCCTGTACGCGCTGCCGAAGCCAAAGCGGTATCCGTAAGTGTCGGGTACACCGTGCCGGTCCGACCGCCAAACCAACCCGCCAAGGCACCGACGACGAGGGCGAGCGAGCCAAACAGCGCACTCCGAGAGACAGCTTGGGCGGCAGCGTCGGCGGCCTGCGTCGCCTGCAGCTTGGCCTGATCCACCGCCTGCCGGTATTGCTGCTCGTATTGCTGGATCTGGGCGCGGGCCTGATCCTCCGGAATGTTCTGCGCCCGGGCCAATGCGGCGACGGCGCGATTCCGCGCGGCCTGTGCCTGAGCCTGGTCGCCCGTGAGCGTGGCGCGTATGGCGGCGATCGCCGCGTCGCGCAGCGCAGCGGGGTCATTGCCGCCGGCTACGCCCCGTATCTGGTTCTCGATAGCGCTGAATGGATCGGTGACCTGCGATAATGAGGGGGCAGCGGCTTGAAGTGCGGTTTGAGCCGTGGCGCCGACCGTGCGGCTCACGCCTCCAAGCGCGCTTGTCACCGTACTGTAGGCCCCGCCGACCAGGCTGCTGGCCGTGGAAGTCAGAAGATAGAAGATGACCAGGGTCGTGAGCGCCCAGGCGGTGAGGCCGTGCCAGCCCGCAGTCGATTCCTTCGGCTTACCTGCAAGCCGACCTGCGGCGTAGCCGCCCGCAAAGGAGGCAATCACGCCGGACAGAAGAAACCAGGCTCCGGCCCCGATGGAAAGGGACATCGCGGAGGGATTCGCATTCGCTCCCGCGCCTGGGTTAAGCGTCGACACGCCAATGCCGACGCCGATCATGTTGAGGATAAGCTGCGTGACGAGGGCGATGACGACGCCGGCAAGGACGGCGCCCCAGGCAATGCGGTTGAGCATCATCGTGCGGGCATCTTCGGCGGGGAGTGTGACGGGGCGATCGACCATAGTAGCCTCCTGAACACAAGATTACCCAAAAAGAACGTGCGCCACCCACGCGTGTTCCGGAGGGGCCGCTTTTCCGAGAGCTTGTGCGCGCGTCCAGGGTCCGCCCTGACGGCTTCTGCGAAGCCAAGACCTTCAAGAGCGAGGAACCGGGGACTTGAGTGATGTCCCTTGTAATGCGACCGAGTCATCCCAAATACCATCCATGTGGATGGTCGATGGATGGTCAAGATGACTGGTAAAGGACAGGAGCTCCGCCCGAAGGCAGCCGATAGCGAGAAGATCACGATCAATCTCGGCTATGTCGATCTCGGCCATATCGACCTCCTGGTGCAGGAGAGTTTTTACTCGAACCGCACCGATTTCATTCGGACAGCGATCCGGAATCAACTCGATCGCCACAACGACGCCGTCAAGCAGTCCGTTGCGAGACACCAACTCGATCTCGGTCTGCGTCAATACAGTCGGCAGGACCTGGAGGCCGTGCGAGCGGCTGATGAGATGCTTCACATTCAGGTCCTCGGGCTGGCCGTCATCGCGGCAGATGTCTCTCCCGAACTGGCGCGCGAAACCATTGCCTCCATCCACGTGCTTGGCGCCTTGCAAGCCAGTCCCGCGGTGAAAGCAGCGTTGAGCGACCGCATCCGATGAAGGTCTGATTCTCGCTGCTTGAAGTGAGTGCCTTCAATCCCTTCCGAGAGGAAGGGCACCGCTCTTTCTTTGCCGAAATCCCACCTCGCATAGGAGCTATTCCCATGACCGTATTCCTGAAAATCGACATGATGGAGGCGACCCGCCTCACACGCGAAGGGCGACTTGAAGAAGCGATGGCCGTTCTGCGCGGAGGGCTCGCCCCTTCATCTGCCGCCCCGTCCGGTTTCGACGGTGATGCACAGCAGAAGCCGGCCGGGCATACGCCGCCCATTCTCGATATGGTGCCACCGTCCATGGAAACCGGAGGCGCCTGGACGGCCCCGCAATTTTGTGAGGCGCATCCCGCCGGTCGTCCCGGGAGCATGAGCCCGCCGCAGATGCCGGAAGCGCTCCGCGGGTTCCTCGATCGTGTCGTGCAACCCGGCTCCGTCCGTGGACTCGATGGATTGGTCGGGCCTGCTGTAAGGCGCGCCCCGGCTCCTCTACCGGACGGGGCGCGGTTTGAGGAGCACAGCTATGCCAACGAGGCAGGAAGCCGAGCGTACAAGCTCTACGTTCCAAGCGGCTACGACGGAACGGCGCTGCCCCTTGTGGTGATGCTCCACGGCTGCACCCAGTCGCCCGACGACTTTGCCGCCGGTACGCGAATGAACGATCTGGCTGAAGAGCAGACTTTCCTTGTCGCTTATCCGGCGCAGGCACAATCAGCCAATGTCTCCAAATGCTGGAACTGGTTCGACGCGAGCCATCAGCAGCGCGACCGGGGCGAACCCTCGCTGATCGCCGGGATCACCCGCCAGATCATGCGCGACTTCCCCGTCGAACCCGGCCGCGTGTATATCGCCGGCCTGTCTGCCGGAGGTGCCACAGCGGCAATCATGGGCTCGGCTTACCCGGATCTCTATGCGGCCGTCGGCGTCCATTCCGGATTGGCGTGCGGGGCTGCGAGCGACATGCCATCCGCCTTCGCTGCGATGCGGCAGGGCGGATCGCCCGCTGCAAGAGGATCGCGTCCAGACGGCGGGTTCGACGCTGTTCCGATCATCGTATTCCATGGCGACCGCGACACGACTGTCAACCCGGTCAACGGCGATCAGGTCATCGCCCAGTCGAGGGCTATCGCTGATCTCCGGGTCACCGTCAGCCACGGCGAGGCTCGGGGCGGGATCAGGTACACCCGCACCGTTCAGACAGACGAAACCGGGCGACCGATGCTGGAGCAGTGGGTCCTTCACGGCGTGGGCCACGCATGGTCCGGCGGGAGCGCTGCCGGATCATACACCGAGCCGCGCGGGCCCGACGCCAGTCGCGAGATGATGCGCTTTTTCCTCCAGCATCCTGACATTAGGCGGGAGTCCGAACCCACTTAGATCTAGGGCTTAACGAACACTCACGCGCCGCCCGTCACTCGACCGCTTACTCGTGATCGCGCGCTCGATCAGGCCTCTCGCACCGATGAGTCTGGCTTCGGCTGGGGATGCGCACGCGCTTGAGCCCGAGGCCGCGCTTTTCGCTATTCCGCGAAGGCGGGAAATTTTCTGAGTTCCGCGATGAGCAGACCAGGCCTGGGAATGCTGATGCAGCAACGCGTAGAGTTCCTCGTGCTCACGCTTTCAGAAAAGCCGCTATCGTCGCCTCGTCCGCTTCGGCCGCAACCATGATGCGGCGGGCGAGTTCGGCAGCGGCAGGACGTAAAGGTGCATGGGACCGGTCGAGCCAATAGGCGACCGGGTTGAGCGCTGTTCTCTCATCGACCGCAACGAGGCGTCTGCTCGCCAGCATTTCCGTCGTCAGGGGCGGACGGGCAAGCGCGATGCCGAGCCCATGAGCGGCGGCGTCGAGCACAAGGTTGTAATCCTCGAAGCGGCGATCTTGCGGGCGCGCACGATAATCGAAGCCCTGCTCCGCGAACCAGGCGCGCCAGCCGCCCGCGTTGGAATCGTGAATCAGCGGATAATCGAGCAGGCGTTCAGGTGCACCTTTGCCGATCCGGCTGGCAAGGCCGGGTGCCGCGATCGGAAAGCAATATTCTTCGAACAGGCGCACACAACGCCGACCCGGCAGCGCCCCGCGTCCGCAACGCATCGCCAGATCAACTCCCTCCTGATCGAGATCGGCATCCCGGTGTTCGACGGAAAGCTCGATGCGCAAAAGCGGATCGCCCTTCTCGAACGCGCTGAGACGCGGCATCAGCCACAGGCCGCTCAATGACGGAATCGAGGTCAGGCGAACCACGCCCGCGCCGCGCGCCTCGACCCAGCGGTCGGAACTCGCGGCGATGAGAACGAAAGCCTCCGTCGTGCGTTGAAAGAGCCGCTGCCCGTCCGGCGTCAACGAGACGCCACGAGCCTTGCGCTCGAACAGGCGCACGCCCAGCCAATGCTCCAGCTTGGCGACCTGACGGCTGATCGCCCCATGGGTGAGATTGAGGGTGGAAGCCGCCGCCGAGAAACTGCCAAGGCGCGCCGCCGCCTCGAAGGATCGCAAGGAATCGAGGGGCGGCAGGGTCGGGAAAGAAGGCAAGCTGTGATTCATGCTCACAGCTCATCCTCGATTTGTTCGTTTGTCAACGAGCCAGAACGGAGAGATTCTCCGGCCCGAAAGCCGATTCGAGGAGAAGCCTACGCCATGACCGCCACCACCGCCTCCGACAATCGGCCCTTCGACATGGTGACGTTTACCGCCGTCACCATCACGATCATCGCCTGGGCCTCGGCCTTCCCGGCCATCCGCGCCGGATTGCAGGCGTTCGGCCCGTTGGAGCTTGGCGCGCTGCGCTTCGCCATCGCGGCGGTTCCGGCCGCCCTGTTTCTCATCGTCACCCGTCCCGGCTGGCCCACATGGACGGATTTCGCCCGGCTCGCGGTCGGCGGCATCGTTTTCGTGGCGCTCTACACGGCGCTTCTCAATATCGGGGAGAAGACCGTGTCGGCGGGGGCCGCCAGTTTCATCATCAACGTGAACCCGATCATCACGGCGGGATTGGCCATGTTCTTGCTCGGCGAGCGCTTCAGTGGGCGCGCCTGGGCCGGGACCGCCTTGTCCTTTGGCGGAATTGGCCTGATCGCGCTCGGGGAAGGCAAAGGGCTGCATCTCGATGCGGGCGCTCTTTTCATTTTGGGCGCAGCCTTCTGTTCCTCGATCAGCACGGTGGTGCAAAAGCCTCTCTTCGCACGCCACCGCCCGCTCACCGTTTCGGCCTGGAACATGGTGATCGGCGCCATCGTGCTGTCACCGGCCTTGCCGAGCGCGGTGACGGAGTTGTCGTCGGCCTCCACCGAAGCGACGCTCGCGGTGATCTATCTCGGCATCGTGCCGAGCCTCATCGCCTATGGCACCTGGGCCATTGCGCTCTCGCGCCTGCCCGCCAGCCGCGCTTCGAACTTCATGTATTGCGTGCCGCCCGTCGCGACTTTGCTCGGCTTTCTCTGGCTCGGCGAAACACTCACCTTATTCGGAGCCATGGGCGGCGCAATGGCCCTCATGGGCGTCGCTTTCGTGAATTGGCGGCCCATCGCCAAGACGCCAAAGATGAAGAAGGCCTGATCACCAGCCGCGCTGGCGCTTGATCATCTGCTTCTGCATCTCTTTCTGGTTCCGCCAATAATCCTTCTGCATATCCTGCTGCATCCGGTAGTAATCCCGGATGCGCTCCTTGCGGCTCGTGGAATTGCGATACTGATTCCAGTCGTAATGCCTGTTGCCGCTGTAGGGATCGTCATCGTCGGAGAAGTCGAAACGAAACTGCGCCGGTGACGTGAGCGAAGGCGTCTGTAACGGTGCGGGACCCATGGCGGCAGCCGGCCCGGTACCGGCAACGAACATCGCCATCATCGTCGCGATGACGGAGCATTTGCTGATGGTCATGACCTTCTCCATTTTGCGCTGACACGGAGTGCCGATCATGGTCGACGCTCGAAGACTTGCGGCAAGGCCGGATCGATCCAGCGCATGAGAACGACGTCGCCGCGCTCGTTGCGCTCGAATCGCATCTGCGCGGCTGACTCGTCGCCAATCAAGGCCGCCGGAGCAACGAAAGCGCCCTCGGCCAAGAGCCTCGTGGAGAAGACATCCGCATAAAGCGGCGTGAGCACGAGCACTGCGTCCGATTCAAGCTTGATCAGGAGCTTCGCATCGGAGACCGAAACATTCGCCTCTCCCAAAAGCGGCGAAGTATAAGTGCCGGCATAGATGGACACATCCTGCAACGCTGCGGGCGTCATCTTCGGTTTCGCCTGCTCGGCAGCCTCTCTCCTCACGCGTAATGCCTCGGCGGCGAGCGCCACGTTGTCGACGGTGGTGTTGCCGAGAATGCGATCATAAAACCATTGCGCGATGGCATCCGGAAAACCGTTATTCTCCAGATTGGTGAGAACGACGATGCCCACATCGCGGTCAGGCAGAAAACCCACATGCGCGCCAAAACCCGAGGTGCCTCCATTGTGCCAGATGACGCGCCCGTTCGGCGTCGCGGTGACGATCCAGCCGACCGCATAGGATAGGCGCTCGCTGATGGCGACGCGTGGCGTCCAGGTCACGTCGAGGTTCTTCTCGGAGACGATGACCTTGTCCCCGAATTGTCCGCGCCCCAGGTGCAGCCGCAGCCATTGGGCGAGATCGGGCACGTTGGAATTGAGATTACCCGCCGGGCCGAGCGCATAAGGAAACGCCGCATGGAACGGCACCGTGACAGGATCGCCCGCCGTCGCGCGATGCCCGGTGGCGTGGTCCGGTGCTTTCTCGATCGCTTCCGACGTCGCGCTCGTCGCGCGCATGCCGAGGGGATCGAGCAGGTTCTTTCTCACCACATCGTTCCAGGAGGCGACATCTTCCTTCTGGGCGAGAATGCGTCCGGCAACCATATGGGGAATATTGAGATAACTGAAATCGGAGCGGAACGACGCCGTGACCGGCGCATAGCGCAGCGAGCGGATGAGGGTCGCCTCATCGAAGCCGAGCACGGTCAGGCCGTCATTTACATAAGGCGTCAGCCCACTGCGTTGAGCGGGAAGATCGAGCATGCGAAATTCGCGCGTCAGCCAGGGATCGCTCAGTTGAAATTCAGGGAGAAGATCGACGACCCTGTCGTTCCAGGCCAGCTTTTCCGCATCCACCGCCTGAGCCATCGTCGTTGCGAGAAAAGCCTTCGTGGTCGAACCGATCTGGAAAATCGTCTCCGCGCCGACCTTGTCGGGCCGACCGCGCTCGCGCAGGCCGAAACCGTTGCTGTAGACGAGCTTGTCGCCATGCACGATGCCGACGGCGACACCCGGCACCTTGAATGTCGCCATGCCCGCTTGCAGATAAGTCTCGAGTTCCGGCACCAGCTTCTGGATACGCTCCTGCACGGGAGCCTGAGCCATGGCCGTGCCGGCCGCCAGACTTGTCATCACCGATGTGGCGGTCACAATCGTCAGACGAAGCAAACCGAACGGCATCATGAGACCAACCCTTTTTTTGCGGATAGGATTATGATCGTGTCAGAACTTGACATTACGTTCAATCCCAACCGCCACGGTGACCGTATGGGTTCATGAAATGAGTGCGAGCGACCCGACATCCGTCGCTTCTGTTCCGGTGACGGCGGGTGTGAAGCCGGCGCGATCTCTTCGCGACCTTCAGCGGCTGGCGCGTCCGGTGCTGGTGGCGGTGCCTGCGTTCGGGCTCGTCGTCGGCCTGATCGCGCGCTATTCCGGGTTCGCGCCATGGGCGGGGCCGATCTGGGCCTTTGCAACCGTGCCGGTTCTGGCGGTCCTCCTGATCGAGATCGTCGCCAGCCTGCGCCGGGGCGATGTTGGGCTCGATATCGTCGCCGCCCTGTCGATGACGGGCGCACTCGCCTTTCAGGAAAATCTCGCCGCCGTGGTGGTCGCGCTCATGTATGCGGGCGGCCAGTATCTCGAAAACTATGCGGAGCGCCGGGCGCGACGGGAAATGACGGCGCTGTTGTCGCACGTACCACGCACGGCCATGCGCTATCGGGACGGGCAGCTCGAAGAGGTCGCGCTCGATCAGGTGACGCCCGGCGACCGCATTCTCGTGCGGCGCGGCGATATCGTGCCCGTCGATGGCACGGTCTCTAAGGGCATCGCCGTGCTCGATCAATCGGCGCTCACGGGCGAATCCATTCCCGTGCAACAGGGCGCGGGCGAAGCGGTGATGAGCGGCTCGACCAATGCGGGCGATCCCTTCGATCTTGCCACCACGCACCGGGCGGCCGAGAGCACCTATGCGGGCATCATCCGTCTCGTGGAGGAGGCGGAGCGGTCCAAGGCGCCGATGTCGCGGCTCGCCGACCGTTTCGCCATGGTCTTCCTCGCCGTCACGATCCTCCTTTCGGGCGGCGCTTGGCTGTGGACCGGCGATCCGATCCGCGCGCTCGCGGTGCTCGTCATCGCCACGCCCTGTCCGCTGATTCTCGCCGTTCCGGTGGCAATCATTTCCGGCATTTCGCGTGCCGCGAAGGCGGGCATTCTCATCAAAGGCGGCAAAGCCCTTGAAACACTCGCCCGCATTCGCGCGCTCGTCGTTGACAAGACTGGCACGCTCACCCACGGCGAAGCACGTGTGAGCGCGGTTCATCCCGAGAGTTGGCTGTCGGAAGCCGAGCTTTTTCGCATCGCCGCATCCCTCGATCAGGCTTCGAAACACGTGATTGCGCGCGCCATCGTCGTGGAGGCGCAAAGGCGGGACTTGAGGCTCTCATTGCCCACGTCCATCGAGGAAACGCCGGGCGAAGGCGTCGAGGGCATCGTCGACGGCAAGCACGTCATCCTCGGCGGACGCAGCTTCGTCGCCAATCGTGTGCCGGATGCAGAGCGTGCCTTGAGCGCGCAAAAGAAAGCCGTCGGCGCGGTCACCGTCGCTGTCGCCATCGACGGACAGTTCGCGGGCACGTTGGTGTTGGCGGATGAATTGCGCGCGGGAACGGCGCGCCTTCTCGCCGATCTGCGCCACCAAGGGATCGCGCGCATCGTGCTCGCGACCGGTGACCGTCGCGACGTGGCGCAGGCCGTGACGGCGGGTTTGCCGTTCAATGCCATCCACGCGGACCTGACCCCCGACGCCAAGATCTTCGTCGTGACCGGCGAACGGGAGAACGGGCCTGTGATGATGATCGGCGACGGCGTCAACGATGCACCGGCGCTTGCTGCCGCAGATCTCGGAGTCGCCATGGGCGCACGCGGCGCGGCGGCCTCGGCACAAGCCGCCGACGTGGTGCTTCTCGTGGACCGTCTCGACCGCGTTCTCGTGGCGATTCAGATCGCCCAACGGGCCCGCCGCATTGCACTGGAAAGCGTCTATGTGGGCATCGGCCTCTCGTTCATCGGCATGATCGCCGCGGCCCTCGGTTATCTGCAACCGGTCGAGGGAGCTCTGATTCAGGAGGCCATCGACGTGACGGTGATCCTCAATGCGCTGAGAGCTCTGCGAGGTGGCGTGGGAACAGTCACTCCGCACAACTAAGTTTCACTGCATTCTCGCTTCGCCTCCATTCAGCGGTTATACGCGCTTGGCAAAGATTGGGAGCGAGACGATGACTTTTGGTGTCGGCGTGTTGGGTCTTGGCGTGATTGGCCAGCGGCTGATCGAAGGGTTCGAGGCCGATCCGCATTTTCGTGTGATCGCCGCATACGACCCGAGCCCGGTCGATGTCGACGTGCCGCGCGCAAACAGCGTGCAGGAGCTCATCACGAATCCGGCCATCGCCTGCATCTACATCGCCACGCCACCGGCAACGCACGAGGAACTCGTCCGTGCCGTGGCTGATGCTCGCAAGGCGATCTTCTGTGAGAAGCCGCTTGCCGCGTCAGCGACTTCCGCGCATGCCTGCCTCGAGGCGGCACTGGACGCGGGCGTGCCCGCAGCCGTGAATTTCCCCTTCGCGACGGCGCCCGCCGCAGTGCGGCTAAAGGAACTCGTCGAGACCGGCGCGCTTGGCGACGGTCTTTCAGCCACCTTGAAGGTGCGCTTCAAGACCTGGCCGCGCGGGTGGCAACACAGCGCGGTGGGATGGCTTGCCGGACCCGAACAGGGTGGCTTCACGCGTGAGGTCGTCTCGCACTTCGTGTTTCTGGCGCTCCGCCTTTTCGGCCCTGCCACCGTGGTCGAGAAGCAGATCCAACGCGGCCCCTCCGGCACGGAAACGCGCGTCAAAGCGATCTTGCAATTCGCCCGCTGCCGTCTCGTCATCGACGGCGCGGTCGAGGGTGAGATCGACGATCTCAATCAGTTCGAGGTCAGGGGTTCCAAGGGCTCCGCTATGATGAGCGACTGGTATCGCCTGCGTTATGCGGGCGGCGACATCGAACCCGTCCGCGCGGTCGGCAGCCAGATCGCTGAACTCGCCAAACTCCTCGCCGGAGAGCCTTGCCATCTTGCGACGATGCAGGAAGCGGCGGACGTGGTCGAGATCATCGAGAGCATCTTGTCGTAATGAGGTTTCTCCTCCCGCTGTTTCGACGGGAGGAGAAAGGGTAATCGCTCCTTAGAGCGGCTTCAGTCCGGCCTCAATCTGCGTGCGCCGTGGTTCCAGGAACGGCGGCAGGGCAAGGCTTTCGCCCAAGGTCGCCATGGGCTCGTCGGTGGCGAAGCCGGGGCCGTCGGTGGCAATCTCGAACAGGATGCCGTTGGGCTCGCGGAAATAGAGGCTGCGGAAATAATAGCGATCGATCGGCCCGCTCGATGGCGCGCGGATGGCTTGAAGCCGTTCGGCGCATTCGAGATAGGTCTTTTCGTTTGGCGTGCGGAAGGCCACATGGTGCACGCCTCCCGCGCCCGGTTGTGCGAAAGGAAGCTTCGGCTCGACCGCCACATGAAGCTCGGCAGCAGGTCCGCCTTCGCCCATGGCGAAGACGTGAACCGTGCGGTCGGCTTCCGCGAATTCACGCTCATGGCGCATGTCCATGCCTTCAGTCAGGACAAGGGCGGTGCGCTCAAGCTTCGGCACGCTGATCGTGATCGGGCCGAGGCCCCGGATTTGATGCTCGACGGGGACGGAACTGCGCTCCCACGGCACGCCATCACCCTTACCGCCGTCATCCACCAAGGCAAGGCGCTGGCCTTCCGGGTCCTCGAAGCTCAGCCACAAACGCCCATCGCGCTCGACAATGCCGCCATGAGCGATCTTGTGCGCGTCGAAGCGCTCCTTCCACCATTGCAGGGTTTTTTCGCCGGTGACGCGCAGGGCCGTTTGCACGATGCTGTGTGTGCCACGCTTTTCGCGCCCCACGGGCCAGTCGAAGAACGTGACGTCGCTGCCTGGCGAGGCGACACCGTCGCCGTAGAACAGGTGATAGGCGCTGACATCGTCCTGGTTCACGGTCTTCTTCACGAGGCGCATGCCGAGAGCCTGCGTATAGAAGGCGTGATTACCGGATGCATCCGCCGTGACGGCAGTGAGATGGTGAATTCCTGTGAGTTGCATAATGCTCTCCATCAATCGGTTGCCCCGAAGATATGATTGCGATCATGCAAGATCGACCCCACGAAAAGCGGATGAATACTTGCCAAAATGCAAGATAGCCTATTCGCCCAATCGAAGGCGTGGATGCCCGGGACGAGCCCGGGCCCGACGGGAGAGGGTCGTCTAAGCCGCCTTGGCGTTCAGGTGTTCCGGCGTCACTTCGGGTGGGATCGGGCAGACATAGGCCTTGCCGCCGGTTCGCTCCTTCAGCTCCGCCTTGGCACGGGCGAGAAGCTCGGGGTTGCGTAACACGTCAGCGGCGGTGGCGGCCATGGATTTGGCGGCGAGCACCATGCCCTTATGCGCTGCCGGCAGCTTGCCCTGCGCCACGAGCTGCCAGGTATGGAACGGGGTGCCGATGGCAAAGCACGCCGTGTGGCATTGCACCGTCGGTACGATCCAGCTCACATCGCCCACATCGGTGGACCCCATGAGCACACCCTCGCTTTCGGTCATGGGAAGAAGACCGTCATGCAGCGCCTTCACCTTGAGCGCGATGTCATGCAGCTTCACGCTTTCCAGAATGTCTTCCGCCGTCAGCGCCTTCTTCTGAAGCTCTTCCGCGAAGGCCACATCCGCCGCATCGAAAACGGGCGGACCGAGGCGCTTCATGTTCTCGTACATGGCCTCCTGCAAAGCTTTGTTGGGAAGTACGTTGAACGTCGCATCGGTGATCTGCACCTCGACGCTCGTCTCCGTCATCAAGGCCGCGCCTTCCGCGACTTTCTTCACGCGCTCGAACAGGATTTGCGCGTCGGGAAGTTGCGGCGAGCGCACGAGATAGAGCACTTCCGCATAAGCCTGCACCACGTTCGGCGCGATGCCGCCGGTATTGGTGGTGGCGTAATGCACGCGCGCGTCGGAGGGCATGTGCTCGCGCATGTAATTGACGCCGACATTCATCAACTCGACCGCATCGAGCGCGCTGCGCCCGAGATGCGGAATCGCCGCCGCATGCGCCGCGCGGCCCTTGAAGCGAAAGTAAGCCTGCACGGTGGCAAGCGAACTCATGGTCGATACCTCATTGACCACGTTCGGATGCCAACAGAACGCCGCGTCGATATCATCAAACGCGCCCGCGCGGGCCATGAAGGTCTTGCCCGATCCGCTCTCTTCTGCCGGACAGCCGTAATAGCGCACGGTGCCGGCGATTCCCTCATCTTCCAACGCGCTCTTCAAAGCCGCCGCCGCGAGCGCGGAGGCGGAGCCTAAAAGGTTGTGGCCACAACCATGACCGGGCGTCCCGGCCTTGGTCGGCGCATGTTCGGTGAGGCCCGATTCTTGCGCGAGATCGGGTAGCGCATCGTATTCACCAAGAATGCCGACGACGGGTCCGCCCTGGCCCGCCTCCGCGATGAAGGCGGTCGCCATGCCGCCCACATTGCGCGTGATGCGAAAACCTTCGCCTTCAAGCAGCGCGATCTGCTCTTCGACCGAGCGATGCTCGTCGAAGGCGAGTTCCGGCATGCCCCAGATCCGGTCGCTCATGGCGCAATATTCCGCGCTTCTTTCATCCACGCGGCGCGCGACTTCATCGAGGCTCAAGCGATCGTTGTGCATTTGTGAAAGGCCTTTCTTCGGACACGTCGAGGTAAGAGCTTATCCTTCCCGAAGCCGTTCCGAAAGAAGCCTTCCCGTATCTTCAACTGAAGCCGAGATGCTTGCGCCAATAGAGCTGATGGACATCATGCACCGCCATGAAATCGTCTGCACCAAGGCCGATATCGCGCAATTGATCGTCGCTCAGATCGGAGATGGCGAGCCGCGTCCGCCTGATGGCCCCAAGCAGCCGCAGCCGATGCCATAAATCCGCGAAGAGGACGAGCTTGTTCGTCGCGGCGAATGCGCCGCTTTCCACCGAGATGTTCATGATTCACAGTCCTTTTGTCGGACTGAAGAATCGCAGGAAAGACCGCTCACGTCCCGCCCAATCCCTTCGCCAACGGCCGAAGCGTTCGGCGGTTCGGCCATGACAGGAGGTGTTCTCGCCAGCGAACCCACCGTCATTCCGGGGCGCGCGAAAGCGCGAGCCCGGAACCCATAAACGTCAACGTGTTCTAAAAAGGAACAACGGCCAATGTTGCGCAGGAACCGTCACCCTTGACGGCTCTGGATTCCGGGCTCCGCTGCGCGGCCCCGGAAGGACGGAGAAGTTGTGCACCACGACGTGATGCACGGCCCTAACCGACCGCGAACAGGTCCTGATCGCCGGATGGCGAGGTGGCAGGTTCCTCGAAGGCGTTCGGATCGCCGGGACCCGTCTCCCAGCCGAGATCGGGCAGGGCGATGATTCGAAGCCCGCGCGGATCGTTGCGGGTCACCACGATGTTGCGGCTTTCCATATAGGCGACGAGGCGGCGGGCGCGGCCTGGCGAGCGGCTGCCGCAGGCACGCGCGATCTCGCCATCCGGCGGACACGCGGAGCGCTCCATGGCGGCGCGGGCGAGCAGCAGATAGACGCCTTGAATGTCTTCTTCGAGATCGCTCGCGAACGCCACCGCGCGATCCCATTCCGTACCCTCGGCGGTCGCCATGTCGACGCCCGCGCGCGCCACCGCGAGACGACGGCGGAAGGCTGGGAGGTTTGGTGGTTCGCCACTGACACGACGGATGCGGCAGCGCACGAGAAAGTCCTGGTAGAGCACGGCAACCGTGCGGAACGCCGCTTCCGGATCGTCGAGGATTTCGCGCATCACAGCGTCAAGAGCGAGTTCGCGCTCGGCTTTCGATTCCTCCGTCATCGCGGTCGGTGCTTCCGGCGCGGTGGCGGGGCGGGTTCTTGCGAGCTGCGCCAGAAGATCGTTGGTCGCGGGCGGCGGTGGTGGCGGTGCGCGACGCTGTACGACAGGCCGGGCCATTTCCTCCGCGCTCGCAGTAAAGATGAGATCGCGCGCATCGTCGGTCTGCTGCTCCGGCATGGGCAGCAACTTGAAGCTGCCGCTGCGCGCCGAGGTCTCAACATTCCCAATCCGCACCGGCAGCGGGCGGCGCGACAAGGCAGGACCCAACGCCACGAAATGGCCGCGCTCCAGATCCCGGAACATTTCGGCCTGGCGACGCTCCATGCCTAACAAGTCCGCCGCGCGGGCCATATCGATGTCGAGGAACGTGCGGCCCATGAGAAAGTTCGAGGCTTCCGCGGCCACGTTCTTGGCGAGCTTGGCGAGGCGCTGCGTGGCGATGATGCCGGCAAGGCCGCGCTTACGGCCACGGCACATGAGGTTCGTCATGGCCCCGAGCGAGATCTTTCGGGTCTCGTCCGAGACCTCGCCGGCGGCAGCGGGTGCGAAAAGCTGGGCTTCGTCGACGACCACGAGCATCGGATACCAGAGATCGCGCTCCGCATCGAAGAGGCCGCCGAGAAAGGCGGCGGCGCAACGCATCTGCGCTTCCGAATCGAGTCCTTCGAGGTTGAGCACGACCGAGACGCGGTGCTGACGCACGCGCGCCGCAATGCGCTGAAGATCGCCCTCGCTGCGGGCGGCATCCACCACCACATGGCCGAACTTGTCGGCGAGCGTGACGAAATCGCCCTCCGGGTCGATCACGGCCTGCTGGACGTAAGGCGCGCTCTGTTCAAGCAGGCGGCGCAACAGGTGCGATTTACCCGAGCCGGAATTGCCCTGGACGAGCAGGCGCGTCGCCAGAAGCTCCTCGAGATCGAGAAGGGCCGAGCCGCCGGACGTTGCCCCTGAGGACACGACCCCCATGTCGATGCCGACCTTCATTCCCTGTCTCGATTCTCCACGCGCAGCCGTTGCCGGAGACCCCTCCTAGCACGATGAGGAGCGCGAAGGGGCAAGAACGACTCAGGCTTTCCACAATCTTGCCGCGCCCCGACGACAGCCACGGGGTCGCAGGAAGCGGCTAAGTCGGCTCGAATTCCGGCTCTCGACCCGCCTCGAGCCTTCTTCTTGGTCTGAAACCACTGGATTGGGCATTGAGATTGCCTGACCTGACGGTAGGATGGCCGCCATGATGCGGGCCTTGTCCGGCCGACGCCGGAGCGACAGGCTCGCCCGATCCGCAACATGGAGATTGTCGTGAAGCCAGCCTGGGCCATCGGATTGATGACTGGAACCGTCCTCGACGGCAATATCGACATCGCCCTGATCAGGACGGATGGCGAGACGGTTCAGGAATTCGGGTCCTGGACGCTGGCGCCCTACCCACCGGAACTGCGTCCCCTCCTGCGAGACGCCATGGCTCAGGCCCGCGATTGGAATTTTGAAGGGCCGGAGCCTGCGATCTTCGGGCAGGCGGAAGACGCCTTGACCCGGGCGCAGTCGGCGGCGGTGACAGCTTTTCTCGCCAAGGCCGGCATCAAACCATCGGACATATCCGTCATCGGCTTCCATGGTCAGACCATGCTCCACCGGGCGCCCGATAGCGCGCGCCATGGCCAGACCCGGCAACTCGGCAACGGCGCGCTGATGGCGAGCCTCGTCGGCACGAATGTGGCCTTCGATTTCCGCACCGCCGACATGGCGGCGGGAGGGCAAGGCGCGCCTCTGGCCGCCAGCTACCATATCGCCCTGTTGCGCAGCATCGACGCCAAGCCGAACACGGCCGTTCTCAATCTCGGCGGGGTGAGCAACGTCACCTGGTGGGGCGGCGGCGATATGATGGTCGCGTTCGATACCGGACCCGCCAACGCTCCGCTCAACGACTGGATCGGCCGGCACGGCCTCGGCGACATGGATCGCGATGGCGCCATCGCGGCCCGTGGAACCGTGGACGAGGCGCGGCTCGCCCGCCTCCTCGAGCATCCCTACCTGACGGCTTCCTATCCCAAGTCGCTCGACCGCAATGATTTCACCGCAGCCATGGCTGACGGGCTGAGCCTGGAGGATGGCGCGGCCACCTTGACCGCGTTTACCGCAGGGGCCGTGGGCAAGGCGCTCGATCTGTTGCCGCAGCGCCCCGAGCATCTCATCCTGTGCGGCGGCGGGCGGAGAAACCCGACGCTCGTCGATGCCATCCGCACACGCGCGCGCATCGAGCCCGTCATGGCCGAGGCTGTGGGTTGGCGCGGCGATGCCGTGGAGGCGGAATGCTTCGCCTTTCTGGCGATCCGCGCCCTTCGTGGATTGCCGATCAGCTTCCCGCTCACGACGGGCGTCAAACAGCCAATCACCGGCGGACGCATCGCGACATTCGACGCGGCGGCTTGAGCAGGAACAACACCTGACATCCGATCGGCTTTGCCGTTCAGGTGATGGTGCGGGTGAGTGCCCGCGCCATTCTGTCGTTTCGACTCGGCAATAGCCTTCCATTACGATGACTGGCCAGTCAGTCATGTGATGAAAGATGCCCCGCGCGTCGAAATCGCCTGAGCTTTCAAGGACTCAACCACTGCGCAAGCGGGCCGCTCCCCGCCGCCGGGCGCCCGCCCGAAGCGATGAGGATCGGCAGGCGAAATTTTTGCGCATCCTCGATGCGGCTCTCGATGTCTTTTCCGAGAAAGGGTTCGCGCAGAGCCGGCTGGAAGATGTCGCGGCAAGAGCCGGAATCGCCAAGGGGACAATCTATCTTTACGTGCCCTCGAAGCAGGGGTTGTTCGAGGCACTCGTGCGCTCCGGTATCGGCGGCGCCATCGCGGAACTCGAGACACGTCTCGCTGTTCTCGATTCCACCGCCGAGGACCGCCTGCGCGCCCTGCTCCACTTCTTCAACAAGGAAGTGTTGGGCACCCGCCGCCGCAACATCGTGCGGCTCCTGATCGTCGAAGCGGAACGCATTCCGGCGCTGGCCGATTTTTATCACCGCGAAGTGCTCACCCGCGTGCTCAGGCTTTTGCGCGGCATCGCGCAGGAGGCCGTCCGACGCGGCGAGTTCAAATCGGACGAGTTGGTGCGCTTTCCGCAATTGGTCGCCGCGCCCGGCATCGTGGCGCTGATCTGGGGCGATCTGTTCCAGAGGCTGGAACCCATCGACACGGAGGCGATGTTCGAAGCGCATCTGTCGCTTCTGATGAGGGCGCTGAAAGGAGAAGCGGCATGAACCGCAAACTTCTTGCAGCGCTTGCGCTCATTCTCGTCATCGGGGGCGCCGTCACGTGGTGGATTCTGAGCAACGAGAATGAAAGCGAAGTCTTCCAAGGGTACGTGGAAGGCTACTACGTCTATGCCGCACCGGAGACGGGCGGGCGCATTGAAAATCTGACCGTCGATTCCGGTTCGCAGGTCAAGGCCGGGCAGTTCCTGTTCCAGATCGAAGGATCGATGGAACTTGCCCAGCGGGATCAGGCGATAGCGCTGTTGGAGCAGACGAAATCGCAACTGGCCAACCTGGAAGCGGCCCTGCAACGCCCGGAGGAGATCGCCGTTCTGCAGGCACAGGAGCGGCAGGCCCAGGCGCAACTGGTGCTCTCCACGACCGATCTTACGCGGCAGAAGACCTTGCTCGACCGGGGTATTTCGGCGCAAGCGACCTACGATCAGGCCAAGGCCACCAATGACCGGGACAAGGCGGCGCTGGAAGCGGTGCAACGGCAGATTCAGGCGGGACGGATCACCGCCCGCACCGCCGAGATCGCCGCCGCCGAAGCGGCGGTAAAAGCGGCGCAGGCCAATCTCGAACAGGCCGAGACGCGCCTTGCGAAGCTGAAGGTCTACGCCCCCGCCGATGCGCAGGTGCAGGACGTCTATTTCCGCACCGGCGAAGTGCCCAATGCCGGTCAGCCGGTGCTCTCCCTTCTGCCGCCGGCCAACCGGCGCATCCGCTTCTATGTGCCGGAGCCGAAGCTCTCCACCATCGCGCTCGGGCAAGTGGTCGGCGTGACCTGCGACAATTGCCAAAAAGGTCTGACCGCCAAGATCACCTTCATCTCCCACGACGAGGAATACACACCGCCGGTAATCTTCAGCCTGGAGGAGCGCGCCAAGCTCGTATTCCGCGTCGAGGCGACACCCATCGGCGACACCATCTTGCCGGTTGGTCAGCCGGTGAGCGTTGTCCCGCCGGAGAACCGTTCATGAGCGCACAGACGATCGCCAGAGCGCCGGAATCGGACATCGTCATCGACGTGGAAGGCCTGACCAAATCCTTCGGCGGACCACCCGTGGTGAAGAACCTGACCATGCAGGTGCGCAAGGGCCTGATCTACGGCTTTCTCGGCCCCAACGGCAGCGGCAAGACCACGACCTTGCGCATGCTGTGCGGACTTCTCACGCCCGATAGCGGACACGGCACCTGCCTCGGTTACGACATCCGCACCCAGACCGCCGACATCAAGCGCCATGTGGGCTACATGACACAACGCTTCTCGCTCTATGCGGATCTCTCGATCCGCGAGAATCTGGAATTCGTGGCGCGCATCTACAATCTCGACCACCCGCGCAAAGCTGCGCAGGACGCGATCACGCGGCTCGGACTTGAGAACCGGGCCGACCAGCTCGCGGGCGATCTGTCGGGTGGGTGGAAACAGCGCCTCGCGCTCGGCGCCTGTATTCTTCCTCAACCTGAGCTGCTTCTTCTCGACGAGCCGACGGCGGGCGTCGACCCAAAGGCGCGCCGCGATTTCTGGGACGAGATCCACAGGCTCGCTCATGAAGGCCTGACCGTTCTCGTCTCGACCCACTACATGGACGAAGCCGAGCGCTGCCATGAGATCACTTACATCGCTTATGGCGAGATCCTGGCGCACGGTTCCGTCGCGCAGGTCGTCGCCGATGCGCATCTGTCCACTTACATCGTGACCGGGGCGAACCTCGCGGATCTTGCCGATTATCTCAAAACACGCGACGGCGTCGACATGGTGGCGCCCTTCGGCGTCGAGCTGCATGTGAGCGGACGCGACGGCGCGAAGCTCGATGCCGCGACGGCAGAATTGCGCGCCCAAGGCCCGCAGGTTTGGACACGCGGCGAGCCGACGCTCGAGGACGTGTTCATCGATCTGATGAGCCGCACGAAGGACAACTACGCATGAACGGGACAAGCGACGTCGACCGGCGTACGCGGGGCTTTCGCGCCTCGTTCGGCCGGTTGCGCGCGACCTTCATCAAGGAATTCCTGCAATTGCGCCGCGACCGCATCACGTTCGCAACGATGATCTTCATTCCGCTCATGCAGTTGCTGTTGTTCGGCACGGCCATCAACGCCAATCCGCGCCATCTGCCGACAGCGGTGTTGATTCAGGACGACAGTTCCTTTGCGCGTTCCTATCTCGCAGCCATGCGCGCGACCGACTATTTCGACATCAGCATGACGGCTTCAAGCGAGGCGGATCTCGACTATCTCATCCTGTCCGGAAAGGCGCTGTTCGGGGTGCAGATTCCCGCCCATTTCGGGCGCGATCTGATCCGAGGCGACAGACCGGAAATCCTCGTCATCGCGGACGCCACCGATCCCTCCGCGACAGGAAATGCGGTTGCCGCCCTCAACGGCATTTCCGACACGGTTTTCTCCCGCGAACTGACGGGCGCCGCCGCAAATCTCGCGCCGAAACCGCCACCTTTCGACCTGCGCGTTCACCTGCGCTACAACCCCGCCATCGAGACGCGGCTCAACATCGTGCCCGGCCTGATGGGCACGATCCTGACGCTCACCATGCTGATCTTCACCGGCCTCTCCGTGACCCGCGAGATCGAGCGCGGCACCATGGAGAGCCTGCTCGCCATGCCGATCAGGCCCGTGGAAATCATGCTCGGAAAGATCGCGCCCTATGTGGTGGTCGGCGGCCTGCAGATGACGTTGATCCTCACCGCCGCACGGCTTCTGTTCGGTGTTCCCGTCGAGGGCAGCCTTCTTCTTCTGGTCACGCTGACGCTGCTCTTCATTCTCGCCAATTTGTCCGTCGGCTACACCTTCTCGACTATCGCCACGAACCAGTTGCAAGCGATGCAGATGTCGTTCTTCTACTTTCTGCCGAACATGCTTCTGTCGGGCTTCCTGTTCCCATTCAGGGGCATGCCGGTCTGGGCGCAATATTTCGGCGAGTTGCTGCCCCTGACCCATTACCTGCGCATTGTGCGCGGCATCATGCTCAAAGGCACGACCTTCGCCGATTTGCAGATGGATGTTCTGGCGCTCGCCCTGTTCACGCTCGCCGCTATGGCGCTCGCGGTCGCACGGTTCCGGCAGACCTTGGATTAGAGCGTAATCAGAACAAGATCTTGTTTCAATCTGAAACGATCAAACTCTAGTCCGCGATGGCTGCCTCGGCTGCCTTGACCGCGCTGCCCCGCAAAGGACGCTCCTCCATCAAGGCGATGAAGGTGAGCGCGATGGCAAAGCCGATAGCGGCGGCGGCGAAGACCATCTGGAATACGCCCGCGAGATCGATGCCGCTCTTCGCGGCAGCGGAGGCCATATTCTCGAAGTTCGCAACGTCACCCAAACCCGTGCCGCCGAGCACGATGGCTCCGAACAGCGCGACGATGAGCGCGCCGCCGAGCGAGCGGAAGAAGTTGGTCGATCCCGTCGCCGTCCCGAGCTGATGCGGCAACACCGCATTCTGGATCGCAACCGTCGTCACAGGCAAAAGCGTGCCGACGCCGACACTAATGAGGCCGAGGACGAGTTCCACGGCGGCGAGCGGAAGCGTCGCAGCGAAAGCGATCAGAATACCCATGCCGACGAGGGAGAGTGTCAGTCCGGCGAGCGGAAGGCGCTTGTAGTGGGTGAAGCGCGCCATGGTGCGCCCGGACACGGTCGCGCCCATCACCGTGCCGACACCGAGTGGAATCAGGGCAAGGCCAGAATGGCTCGCGGAGAGACCGCGCACGACCTCGAAAAAGATCGGCAGATAGATGGTGAGCCCGATATAGGTGCCCATGCCGAAACAGGCGGAAAGCGTGCCCATCCGCACCACGGGGTTCTTGAGAACATCGGCGGGAATGAGCGGCTCCGGCGCATACTTCATGCGAGCGGCGAACAACACCCACAGCCCCGCCGAGGAGCCGACGAGACCGATGATCGGTGTCGAGAACCAGGGAAACCGCAGACCGCCCCAGCTCAGCGCCAGAAGAAGCGACACGGTCGCGACCACGAGGAGGAAGGCACCCAGAAAATCGAGGCGATGCGGGTGGTCGTGACGCGGCAGTTTCTTCAGGCCGTGATAGGAGATGACGAAGGCGAGGAGGCCGAGCGGCAGGTTGATCCAGAAGATCACCGACCAATGCAGATGTTCGGCAAAAAACCCGCCGAGCACCGGGCCCGCAAGGCTCGCCGTCATGAACACGCTGGCGAAATAAACCTGATAGCGGCCACGCTCCTTGGGCGGGACGAGATCCGCGACGATGGTTTGCGCAAGGGCTATCAGCCCGCCCCCGCCGAGCCCCTGCAAGGCGCGCGCGGCGACTAGCACGAGCATGGTCGGCGCGAGCGCACAGGCGAGAGAACCCACGATGAAGATCGTGATGGCGATGAGAAGCGTGATGCGCCGCCCATGGCTGTCGCTGAACTTGCCGTAGAGCGGTGTCGCCGCCGTGGCCGTGAGAAGATAGGACGTCACGACCCATGGCATATGCTCGAGATCGCCCAGCTCGCGCCCCATGGTCGGCAGCGCCGTCGCGATGATGGTCTGATCGAGCGCTGCGAGAAGCAGGGAGATCATCAATCCGAGAATGATCGATCGGATTTCGGCTTGGTTCAAAGAGGCGGCAGGTCCGCGCTGGGTTCTGGTCGTCGACTGGTCCATCTCATCCATCGCGTCGTGGCGGATTGTCTTTTTAAGAGCGAAGGCGGCTTTGTCCCGAACAATCCGCGCAGGTCTGGTATGCATCCTTCCTGACGAGAGGATCAAGCGGCCTGTTTTCTCCGCACGAATCGCTGTTCCATAACCTCCTCGCCCCACTGCCGCCCCGACCTTTCTTCGGCCAGGGTGAAGCCGGATGCCTCATAGAGACGCCGGGCCGCATCGAGACCTCGAAACGTCCAGAGGTGAGTTTCAGGAAAGCCTTGCCGGTCACAGAAGGCGACAGCCTCGGAAAGCAATTTGCGACCGATACCGCCACCGCGGATTCCATCATCCACGATGAACCACCGAAGATGTGCAACACCAGGCCCCATATCTTCGCCGTCGATGGCAATCATGGCGACGACGCGTCCAGCCTGCATGGCCCGCCAAAGCTGATTGCAAGGGTTGTCCAAGCGACCGGAAAACTCGGCCAGGCCCGCGGCCACGGTCGCTTCGAAGGGACGACCGAAACCGACTGTTCGCGCGTAATAGAGCGCGTGCATCTCGACGCAGCGGGCCAGGACACCCGGCTGATATCCGGTCTCGATTGTCACGGGCAGCAAGTCGTCTTTTGCTGTCGATCTATCCTCCCCCAGGGCTTGCGCATAGAGCCGCAGGCCGTCAACCACGGTCTGGTGCTGCTCGGGGCGCAATCGCCCCAGCGCCTCTGCCACCTGTCGCCGGGCGAAATCATGAATTTCAGCCACCACCACTCGACCTTTGGAGGTCAGGATGAGCTTTTTCGTGCGGCCATCCGGCTCGCCCGGCTCCTCCTTCAACATGCCCGCTTCTATAAGCTTGCGCAGCATTCGGCTGACGCTCGACTTTTCGAGATTGAGAAGATTGGACAACTCGCCGGCCGTGATCGCCTCTTGCGCGCTGATCTCAAGGAGTGCGTGGACCGCCGAAGGCGGCATCTCGGTTCCAGCCAAACCCTCCCGCATGAACCCGAGTTCTCGCACAAGGCGGCGCGATGCCACCCGGATCGATTCGATGGAGGTTACGTCCGCCATTGTACCCGTCTCCGCTTGCTGATTTAGTTGCATGATACAACCAATAACCGAAACATCGTGGCTTCGCAAGGATGTGCCGGTTCCGGCCTCCCGCTGAAGACGCGGTGGAAAACACCCCGCACTTGCGACATCCGGCGACTTGGCGCTAACTGGGCATGTTCTTGATTCGTTTCGCCATGGCCAATCGCACGAAACTCTCCCTCGCCCAAGCCCGGCGCATCGCGCTGGCCGCCCAGGGTCTTCACGAAGGCCGTCCCGGCGCAGCGACATCGCGGCATCTCACCCGGGCGCTGCAAAGGTCGCACCTGTTGCAGATCGATTCGGTCAACGTGCTGGTGCGCGCCCATTACATGCCGCTGTTCTCGCGGCTGGGATCGTATGATCGCGCCCTCCTCGAACAGGCCGCCTACGCGCGAAAGCACCGCAAGACCTTCGAATATTGGGGGCATGAGGCCTCGCTGATCAATCTCGACCTGCATCCCCTGTTCCGCTGGCGCATGGCGCGCGCGGCCAAGGGCGAGGGGATTTATGGCGGCATCGCCCGGTTCGGACAGGAAAAGCGCGCCTTCATCGAGAAAGTCCGCCAGGAAATCGCCGCGCGCGGCCCCATCGGCGCGGGCGAATTGTCGGATGGCGGCAAGGCCAAGGGATCCTGGTGGGGCTGGAGCGACGGCAAGCGCGCGCTGGAATGGCTGTTCTGGGCTGGCGAAGTGACCACCGCCTCGAGGCGCGGATTCGAACGGCTCTACGATCTGCCGGAACGGGTGATCCCGTCATCCATCCTCAACGCGCCGACACCATCCGAGGATGAGGCTCAGCGCCAGTTGCTGCGGCTCTCCATCCAGGCGCTCGGCATCGCCAGCGAGCGCTGCCTGCGCGATTATTTCCGCATCGGGCCAACCATCGCCAAAGCGCGTCTTCCCGAACTCGTGGAGGCGGGCGATCTCGTTCCCGTCACCGTCGAGGGTTGGGACGGCCCGGTTTATCTCGACCCGAACGCCCGCATGCCGCGCAAGGTGGAAGCGCAGGCGCTGGTTTCGCCCTTCGACCCCATCGTCTGGGAGCGCACCCGCACCGAGCGGCTGTTCGACTTCCACTATCGCATCGAAATCTATACCCCCGTGGAGAAACGCGAGTTCGGCTATTACTGCCTGCCGTTCCTTCTCGGCGAAGACATCGTCGCCCGTCTCGACCTGAAGGCGGATCGCGCGACGGGACGCCTGGTCGTCCACTCGATCCACCCGGAACATCACGCCAAGCCCGATGAAATCGCCCCCGCCTTGGGCGACGAATTGCGTCTTATGGCGAAGTGGCTCGATCTCGGCGAGATCAAGACGCCGAAAGCGTGGACGAAAAGACTCGGGCTTTGAAAGCCTTCCCCCAGAGTATCGCGGGATACGGCGCCTCAATTTCACTCTTCCCCACCCGGACGACCCCCCCACCCCGACCCCTCCCCGCAAGGGGGAGGGAGGGCCGAACCACCCTCGCCAGGATCCATCACACAGCCTATTCTCCCCTCCATGAAAACATTCTTCTCGCCCGCCCAGCGTCTCTGGCTGCGGTTTGGTCTCAATGAAATCGGCCCGCTCGTTTCCTTCTTTGGCATCGCACTTTTCGCGCTCGCTTTCGTGTTGATCGCGGACGAAGTCGTGGAAGGTGAAACGCACGCCTTCGACCGCGCGCTCCTTATGGCTCTGCGCAACCCGGCCAATCCGGCCGACCCGCTCGGTCCCGTCTGGCTCGAAGAGGCGGCGCGGGACATGACCGGCCTTGGCGGAACGGCCGTGCTCGGCATCATCACGGTGTCCGCCATCATCGGCTTTCTCATGGCGGGAAAGCGCGGCACGGCCCTTCTCGTGCTGATCGCCGTCGACGGCGGCATGATCCTGTCGAGCCTTCTGAAGAACGGGTTCGACCGGCCGCGTCCCGATCTCGTGCCACATGCCATGGAAGTCTACACGGCAAGTTTTCCGAGCGGCCACGCCATGCTCTCGGCCATCGCCTATCTGACGCTCGGCGCGATTTTCGCGCGGACGCTTCCGCGAAAACGTCTCAAGGCCTTCATCATGAGCCTCGCCGTCTTCCTCACGCTCATCATCGGCGTGAGCCGGGTCTATCTCGGCGTTCACTGGCCGAGTGACGTGTTGGCCGGCTGGAGCGTCGGCGCGGCGTGGGCTTCCTTGTGCTGGTTCGTGACTTTGCAATTGCAACGTCGGGGCCAGGTGGAGCGGCCCGGCGAGCGCGCACCGGAATCCTCGGGCGCCGCCTGACATCAACCATGCCGTTTCAGGACACAACACCCAAAAAGCCGCCGCGCCGGGTCACGGCCGCCTATCTCAAGCGCGCGGCCATGGCCTATCTCGAACGCTATGCCTCATCGGCGGAGAACTTGCGCCGGGTGTTGCGGCGCAAGGTCGAGACGCGCTGTCGCCTGCGCGATGAGGACCCGTCGGAATTCTTCGAGATGGTCGATGAGGTCATCGCGACAAGTCTGCGCATCGGGCTCATCGACGATGCGCGATATGCGGCGGCGCGGGTCGCCACATTGCGCCGTCGCGGCGGCTCTACCCGGGCAATCGGCGCGAAGCTCGCCGCCAAGGGCGTCTCCCGCGCCGTGGTAGCGGACGTGCTTGAGGAAGCCGAAGGCGATGACGAGGCCGCCGCCCATGCCTATGCCCGCCGCCGCAGGCTCGGCCCCTACCGCCCTGGAGAGAGCGCACCTTATAGGGACAAGGACATAGCGGCACTGGCGCGCGCCGGTTTCAGCTTCGCCATCGTCCGTCGGGTGATCGAGAGTGAGCGGGAAGAGGTCTAGAGTTTGATTGTTTCAGATTGAAACAGAATCAAACTCTCGATTCTTTTGATGTCGCATGATCCGGGCGAACAACCGGTTTCCACTTGTTCTGATCAAGCTCTAGAGTCCGATCATGCGCTGAAACATCAGATCAGACCGGCCCCGACATTCACCGCCAGCGCAAGCACGGTGGTGTTGAACAGAAATGCCAGTATCGAATGCCCGAGAGCCAGGCGCCGCATGCGGCGAGAACAAACGATGACGTCCGATGTCTGCGCCGCCGCTCCGAAATTAAAGGCGACATACAGAAAGTCCCAATAGTCCGGCTGTGTCTCCTTCGGGAACTTCAATCCACCGCGTTCGCCGCCATCGCCGTAATATTCATGGGCATAATGAGTGGCGAAGATCGTGTGCACCAGAAGCCATGAGCAAAGGATGGTGGCGATCGCGATCGAAATACGAAACACCTGCTGGCTGGCGCCCGAATCATGAATGCCGTGCAACTCGATGACGATTGCTCCGAGACTCGCCAAGGCGGCGCTGAGCGTCAGAATCAGGACGACGACAGCGCCCACGTCCTCCATGCTTGCCCGTCGCCGCATTTGCTCCGTGGTGGATCGCGCGAACATGACAGCCAACGTCGCAAGATACATGAAGACGCCCGCATCCCAGGTGACTAGCAATCGTGTGTTCACCTGCCAAGTTCGCGGCAGCAGCGCATAGATGATGCCCGCAATCACCATCGAGATGAGAAGGCGCGGGCGCGGGCCAGCGTGGAGCCGGATCATACGGGGTTCCTCGAAAATCGGTTTGAGGCGACGCTATGTCTGAACATGCGAAGAATGATTAATCTGCCAAGGCATTTGGCGGAAGTTATTCCGTTCTCCACTTTCTTTTCATCGCGCAGCCCTAAATGATCGCCTTCAACCGAAGCAGGAGAGACGATCATGGAGCGTAAGGCAAAAGCCGTTTGGCAGGGCAGCGGCAAGGATGGAACCGGCCAGCTCACATCCGATTCCGGCGTCCTGTCCTCAACGCCTTACTCATACAAGACCCGTTTCGAGAACGAGAAGGGCACCAATCCGGAAGAGTTGATCGCAGCCGCCCATGCGGGTTGTTTCACCATGGCGCTCGCCTTCCAGCTTCAGGGCGCGGGCTTCACGCCGACGGAACTGGCGACCGAAGCTGCGGTCTCGCTCGTGCAGGAAGGCCAGGGCTTCAAGATCTCGAAATCAGCCCTCACTCTTCAGGCGAAGGTGCCCGGCATCGACAAGCCCAAATTCGAGGAACTCGCCCGCGCAGCGGAAAAGAACTGTCCGGTCTCGAAGGTACTCAATGCCGAGATCACGATGAATTTTACGCTGACGTAGGGTGAAGGGGCGAGCGGTCGGTCGTTGAGTTGATAGGGACCCGCGTGTTGCGCGATCTCCACGACGAACGACTAACCAACAACCATTCGCCATTCGCCACCCCCCATTCGCCCCTTCGCGCTTAACCGCCCCTTAAACCGCCACAATTACGTTGCTCCACGACCGTGGGGCTATGATACAGGTCCCGTGAAGACGAGGAAGCACGTGGCGAACGGACGCAATCGGCGCGAGCCGGTTTTCGAGACGCCCGCCGCCGATGCGAGAGATGGAGATTTCCGCCTCTCGCCTGAGGACAGGGCCGGGGCACCCATGACACGCAAGCGCGCATCGCGAGACGGCGATGACGAGAAGCCGACGCGCCCTCGCGCGCGGCGCTCGAAAAAGCCGAAGCGCCGTGGCGGTCGCTCCCTTCTGGGCAAGCTCTTCTATGCGGGTGTCGTGCTCGGCCTCTGGTGCCTGATCGCGGTAGGCGGCGTCGTGGCCTATCACGCTTCGAAACTGCCGCCCATCGACCAGCTCACGGTGCCGAAACGCCCCCCGAACATCGCCATCATGGCTGGCGACGGCTCTCTTCTCGCCAATCGCGGCGAGACCGGCGGACGCACGGTTTCGATCAAGGAATTGCCGCCCTACCTGCCGAATGCCTTCGTCGCCATCGAAGACCGACGCTTCTATGACCATTTCGGCGTCGACCCCATCGGCATCGCCCGCGCGATGGTGCGTAACGTAACGTCCCGCGGCAGCATGCAAGGCGGCTCGACGCTGACCCAGCAGCTCGCCAAGAACCTGTTCCTGACCCAGGAACGAACCGCCTCGCGCAAGATTCAGGAGGCGATTCTCGCGCTCTGGCTGGAGCGCAACTACACCAAGAACGAGATTCTCGAACTCTATCTCAACCGCGTCTATTTCGGCTCGGGCGCCTATGGCGTCGAGGCAGCGGCACAGCGCTATTACGGCAAGTCGGCCCGCAACGTATCGCTCGCGGAGGCCGCCGTTCTGGCAGGCCTCGTCCAGGCTCCGTCGCGGCTCGCACCCAATCGCAATCCGAAGGCGGCGCAGGATCGCAGCGAATTGGTCATCGCGGCCATGAACGACCTCGGCTTCATCACGCCGGGCATGACCAAGACCGCGCTCGGCGCGCCCGCTCAGCCGGTCCGCCCCAAGGGTGCGGGTTCGGCCAACTACGCCGCCGATTACGTGATGGACGTGCTCGACGATTTCGTCGGCACCATCGAATCCGACATCGTGGTGTCGACCACCATCGAACCGAGCCTGCAGGGCGCCGCCGAGCGTGTTCTCGTGGAGGAGCTCGACGGCAAGGGCCAGAAGTTCAACGTGAGCCAGGGCGCCTTCGTCGCCATGCAGCCGGACGGCGCGCTCAAAGCCCTGGTCGGCGGGCGGAACTACGAGGCGAGCCAGTTCAACCGCGCGACGGCAGCGCACCGCCAGCCGGGCTCGTCCTTCAAGCCCTTCGTCTACCTCACCGCCATCGAGCGCGGCCTGACCCCCGACACGATCCGGGACGACAGCCCCGTGAGCTATAAGGGCTGGCAACCGGAAAACTACGACCGGGGCTATCGCGGGCCGATGGCGCTTCGCGACGCGTTGGCCTTGTCCCTCAACACCATCGCCGTAAAGCTCAATCTGGAAGTCGGCCCGAAGGCCGTGGTGCAGACGGCGCAGCGACTCGGCATCACCTCGGCCCTGCAGGCCAATCCGTCGCTGGCTCTCGGCACTTCGGAAGTGACGCCGCTCGAACTCGTGACCGCTTATGCGGCCTTCGCCAATGGCGGCGACGGCGTCATTCCCTATGTCATCGCGCAGGTGAAGACGACGGATGGCAAGGTGCTCTATCAGCGTCCGCCCGGTGGCGGTCTCGGTCGCGTCATCGAGCCCAATGCTGTCGCGATGATGAACGAGATGATGCACAACACGTTCGTCATCGGCACCGCGCAAAAGGCGCAGATCCCCGGTTGGACGCTCGCGGGCAAGACCGGCACGACGCAGGATTACAAGGATGCCTGGTTCGTCGGATTCTCGGGCAGCCTCGTAGCGGGCGTCTGGCTCGGTAACGATGACGGCACGTTGACCAAGCGCGTGACCGGCGGCAACCTGCCAACGGAAGTCTGGCACAATTTCATGAAGACGGCGCTCAAGAACCAGCAGCCCGTGCCGCTTCCCGGTCTCGATCGCTTGCCCGGCGATGTGCCGGTTGCAGGCGTTCCGGGCCAGACGATCGCCACCGCCCAACGCGAAAGCGCCTGGATTCCACCGACCCAGAAACGCGGCGAGAAGAATTTCTTCGAGCGGTTGTTCGGGCTTTAGAGCATGATCAGAACAAGTGGAATCCGGTTGTTCGCCCGGATCATGCGGCATCAAAGAATCGAGAGTTTGATTGTTTCAATCTGAAACGATCAAACTCTAGAGCATGATCCGGACGGGTTTGATGATGCCATGTCGAACGTCAGGACATATGCCGTTCTAATCCCTGGTACGTGCTCTCGCCGTCGAGGCGAAAAGGATCAGGGCCAGGGATCCCGTCATGGCGATAGCGAGCGGCAGCGGCAGGGCGGAACCGCCGAGAAACCGTCCGAGCCCGACTCCCAAAAACGCTGCGAAAGTCATCTGGCAGATCCCGAGGAGTGAGGAGGCCGCGCCCGCGCGATCCGGGAAAGGCATCATCGCGCAAGCCATGGCCTGCGGCATGGTGAGGCCGACGCCAATTCCATAGATCGCCATCGGCGCGCTCACCGCGAGCGATGAAGGCACGCCGAATCCGACGAGGGTCAGCATCACGATACCCCCGGCGGCAAGGCAGATCACACCGAGCCTGATAGTGCCGTCGAGGCCGCGCCGTCCAATGAGACGCTGCGCAAGTATCGTGCCGAGAATATAACCCATCACCACGAAGCCGAAGGAAAAGGCATACGGCAATTCGCTCAGGCCGTAGACACCCTGCAACACGAAGGACGAGCCGGAGATGAAGGCGAAGAGCCCGCCATAGGCGAACATGGAAAGGCCGACATAGACCCGGTAGCCGCGATGTTTCAGAAGCTGCGCGAAGCCGCGCAGCATGGCAGGCACCGAGAGTGCCGACGAGGAACGGACGCGAATGGTCTCGGGCATGCGCAACGCGACGACACCAGCCAACGCAAGGCCGCAGAAAATCGTGAGGACGAAGGAGGCGCGCCACCCGAAGGCGATTCCGATAACACCGCCGAGCACCGGCGCGATGGCCGGGACCACACCCATGATCATGCCCATGCGCGAGAGTTCCCGGCCCGCGCGGGCGCCATCGTAAAGATCGCGCACGATGGCGCGCCCGAGAACGATGGGACCGGACGCCCCGAGGGCCTGCAGGAAGCGGGCGGCGATCAGGGTCTCGATAGAAGGCGCTACAGCGCAGGCCGCGCTTGCCAGAGTGAAAAGCCCAAGCCCGAACAACAGAACGGGCTTGCGCCCGATCCGATCGGAAATCGGCCCATAGAAGAACTGTCCTGCCGCAAAGCCGAGGAGAAAAGTGGAGAGGGTCAGCTGAACTTGCGCATCCGTCGCCTGCAAGGCGCTCCCGATCGCCGGCAGGGATGGCAGGTACATGTCCGTGGACAACGGACCAAGCGCGGTCAGAAGCGCCAGAACGGCAGTGAGCGCGAGAGTATCGGGCTTGAGCATCAGGAACCGGAAAGGAGGACCGCGACGGGCTTAAAGCCAAACCGAAGTCCTGTCACGCTCACCCGAAGCGATGCAAGGCGCTGCCGTAGACCTTGAGCCAGTTCTCCGCCTCGTCCGTACGCGGGCAGATCCCGTAGACCAGGGACCAGAAGCGGTTCGAATGGTTCAGCTCGCGCAGATGCGCCACTTCATGCGCCGCGAGATAATCGAGGACGAAGGGCGGCGCCATGATGAGACGCCAGGAGAAGCTCAAGGCCCCCCGCGCGGAGCAGGAGCCCCAGCGGCTTTGGGTGTCGCGCACGGTGATGCGCTTGGCGACGACCCCAAGCGCGGCCGTATGTTGTTTCACGGCTTCCGCGAAGTCCTTCTTCGCCTCGACTTCGAGAAAATCCTGAATGCGGCGGGCCACATGGGGCAACTCGCCGGACACCGCGATGATCGGCTCGCCGTTCTCCCCCGTTGTGGCGCGCGTGCGCGCGCGGACGTTCGACCAGTGCACGACCTTGTGCGGAACGCCGCGCAGAGGCACCAGCGCGCCGGGTTGAAACAGCACCCGCGCGGGCACCTTGGACAGGCGCGTGGCGATCCAGCTGCCGTGGCCGTCCGCGAATCGCTGGGCGATGCCGAGATCGGTGCGCTCGGGAATCGTGAGCACCACTTCGCCGGTGGCGTTGGAGACGCGAAGCGTAATGCGCTTGGCCGTGGGACGGCGACGCAGGGCCACCTGGAAGGACTGCCCGGCGTGAAAAACCTTCAAGGCTGGAGGGTCCGCGGGAACGCGGCGGAACAATGCGAATTTCATGTCCGCAATGTGCCCCGAAGCGCGGCCGATGTCAGCGCAGCCGTTTGCCGCTGGCGGGAATCGCTCCCGAGACGCCGTCGGCTCTTGACTACCGCGCGGTGTTTGTTCTCGCGTGATTCTTAATGAATTCACCAATTCGAGGAACGATTTCCGCACGGAAGCGGGACCCGTTGAAGACCCCATAGTGACCGACGCCAGGCTGGAGGTGATAAAGCTTCTTGTCCGAGGACAGATTCGAAGTGAGATCGAGAGCCGCGAGCGTCTGGCCGACGCCGGAGATATCGTCGCGCTCGCCTTCGACCGCCATCAGGGCGCAGCGGCGGATCGCCATGAGATCCACCGGCTTGTCACGATGCAGCATATCGCCCTTGGGCAGTTCATGCCGCACGAACACCTTGTCGACGGTCTGAAGATAGAATTCGGAGGTCAGGTCCATGACCGCCAGATACTCGTCGTAGAAATCCCGATGCTTTTCGGCCGAATCGCCGTCTCCGTCGACCAGATGATTGAACATGTCCCAATGGGCGTTCACATGCCGGTCGAAATTCATGGCCATGAAGCCGGAAAGCTGCAGGAAGCCGGGATAGACCGAGCGCCAGACGCCCGGATAGGCGGGGGGCACCTGCGTGATGCAATGGCGCTCGAACCACGCGATACCGCGCTTTTCCGCCAATTGGTTGACGCCGGTCGGCGAGCGGCGCGTATCGATGGGCCCGCCCATCAGAACGGCCGTGGCCGGGGTCAGGGGATCCTGCTCGGCCTCCATGCGCGCGATGGCGGCGATCACCGGCACCGCCGGCTGGCAGACCGCGAGCACGTTGAGTTCCGGCCCGAGGGTGCGGAACATGGCGACCAGGTAATCGATGTAATCGTCGAGGTCGAAGCGGCCCTCGCTCAGAGGCACCATGCGGGCATCGGCCCAATCGGTGATCATGACCTCGTGAGTCGGCAAAAAGGCCTCGACCGTGCCGCGCAGCAGGGTCGCGAAGTGCCCGGACATGGGGGCGACGATGAGAAGTTTCGGTTGCGGCTTGGAAAGCTTGACCGCACGATCGAACGCGATCACGCGGCCGAAGGGGCGCTCCCATACGACGCGCTCGGTCACGGCCGCCTTCTTGCCATCGACGATTGTCGTCTCCAAGCCGAAAGCCGGCTTGCCATAGCGCCGGGTGGTGCGCTCGAAAAGCTCGCAGGCCGCGGAGACCGTTCGTCCGTAAGCTGTGCTGTTCAGGGGGTTGCTGGGATCGTCAAAAAGGCGCTTGGTCACATCCGTTGCGACACGGGCGGGACTGAGCATCCAATGAGCAGCTTCGTACCAACAATAGGCGAGATTCATCGACAAAACCCCCGAGGCCGGGACCCGATTTCCTCCGCGAATCAAAATGCGAAGCCGGGCAATATCCTCGACCCGAATCGTAAAATGAGAGTTCTCAAGGCGTTATGCAATGGTGTTTAGGGTCGCATGGTCAAGATTAATGTATGAGACTTGAGCATTCACCCTGAGTTTATTCCTTGGAAGGGAGAGGAAGAGCCCTATCCTCTTTGCAGATGGTCGAAATCAAACCGAAGGATCTTGCTCGCAACGCGCGCCAGCTGCGCCTCGACACTCTCGTCAGGCTGCGTTGGCTTGCCATCACCGGTCAGTCGCTGGCTGTCGCAGGCGTTCGCTTCGGGTTCGGTTTTCCGCTCCCCTTCGTGCCGTGCTTCATCGCCATAGCGGCGTCCGTTCTGGTGAATCTGCTGCTGCGGATCCAGTTTCCCGCAAGCCACCGGCTCAGCGACAATTCCGCGACCTTGCTGCTCGCTTTCGATATTTTGCAGCTTGCCTCGCTGCTCTACCTCACGGGCGGCTTGCAGAATCCGTTCTCCGTCCTGTTTCTGGCCCCGGTGCTTATTTCCGCGACAGCGCTGACTCCAGTGCGAACGCTGGGGCTCGGATTGCTGGCGGTCGCCTGCGCCACGCTGCTGATCCTCGTCCATCGCCCACTGCCCTGGTTCCCACGCCACGCGCTCGACATCCCGTTTCCGTATGTCATGGGAATCTGGACCGCGATCCTTCTCGGAATCGCCTTTACGGGAATGTATGCCTGGCGCGTCGCCGAAGAAGCGCGGCTCTTGGCGCAAGCACTCGCGGCGACGGAACTGGTGCTGGCCCGCGAACAACATCTCTCGCAGCTCGACGGATTGGCGGCGGCGGCGGCGCACGAACTCGGAACGCCGCTCGCCACCATTGCGCTCGTCGCCAAGGAACTGGATCACGACCTGCCCAAGGAAGGCCCCATCGCGGACGACCTCAAGCTTCTGCGCGAGCAGGTCGAGCGGTGCCGCACGATTCTCACCAAGCTGACCTCGATGGGGCAGGATACGGCGGATTTTCTCGAAACGATTTCCTTGAGCCATCTGGTCGAAGAAATCGTCGCGCCGCAACGCATGCTCGACATCGACATGGAAATCGTCACGACCGGAGAGGGGCCCGAGCCCATGGGACGCCGCAACCCCGGCGTGGTCTATGGCTTGTCCAACATTCTCGATAACGCAGCCGACTTCGCTCACGAAAAGGTGATGGTGGAAGCCAGCTGGACCGAGGATGAGGTTTTCATCGAAGTCCGCGACGACGGACCGGGCTATGCGCCGGAAATTCTGCTGCGCCTCGGCGAGCCCTATGTGACCACCCGGAGCGCCGCCGAGCGTAGTCAAGACGAGGAGGAAATCGCCTCCGGCCTCGGGCTTGGCCTGTTCATCGCGAAGACCCTGATCGAGCGGTCCGGCGCGCAACTCACATTCGTGAACGCGAGCCCCCCGGGAAAAGGGGCTATCGCGCGGATCGTTTGGCCGCGTCATACGTTTGAAAGGGGTGCGGCAATATTGCCGCAGGGGTCCGAGAGATGAACCCTGATAGAGGAGGGCAAGCATTCCTATATCGGGTCTCGAACCCTGTCGCTCTAGAGTTTGATCGTTTCAGGTTGAAACGTGATCAAACTCTCGATTCTTTCGATACCGCATGATCCGGGCGAACAACCGGTTGTTCTGATCATGCTCTAGTTTGGGAGTCCTCCGACATGCAAGGAGATGTTCTGAAGGCCGATGCGCCGGTGGCGTTCGAAGATCGTGCCGACAAGAGCCTCTTGATCGTCGACGATGACCGCCCCTTTTCCACGCGTTTGGCACGCGCCATGGAGGCGCGCGGCTATCAGGTCCGCGTCGCGGAAAGCGTGGCGGACGGGCTTACCGCGATCGAGACCGAGCCGCCCGCTTTCGCGGTGATCGACATGCGGCTTGGCGACGGCAACGGCCTCGACGTGATCGAACGCCTTAAAAATCGCCGGCCCGACGCACGCGGCGTCATTCTCACCGGCTACGGCAATATCGCGACCGCCGTGACCGCCGTGAAAATGGGCGCATTCGATTACCTCGCCAAACCCGCCGACGCCGACGAAATCCACGCGGCCCTGATGGCAGCCCCCGGAGAACGGGCCGTGCCGCCGGAAAACCCCATGTCGGCGGACCGGGTGCGCTGGGAGCATATCCAGCGGGTCTACGAGCTATGCGGCCGCAACGTGTCGGAAACGGCACGCCGCCTCAACATGCACCGCCGCACGTTGCAAAGGATTCTGGCAAAGCGCGCGCCGCGTTAGGCGGAACTCGTCCATGCCAAGCCGCGCGGTCTCGAACCGCGCGTCGCTAAGGAGCGACCGCAAGGTCGCGTCTCGAAGGAGGGTCCAGCGGGCACTGGAGCCGCCTCGCCCTTCGAGACGGCCTGGGTGAGGCTGTGTCGTGCATCCTACAAATGCCCGTCGATCACCGCATCCGGGTCGGCGAGCGCGTGCAGAACGGACGCCGCCGCCCGCGCGAAGCGTAGGGTCACGGCTTTGCGTCGTGCGCTGGACAAGGGATGGTGGGCCGCCTCGCGCATGATGGCCGCGCCGAAGGAATCCGCAACGATCAAACCGCGATCCTCCGGCAAAATCTCCACCGGCACCGTATCGGGAATCGCGAAATAAAACCGATCGCAGAAATCCTCGTAGTTCGGCCATTTCCTGTCGGCGCGGAAATCCGCGATGCTCGACTTGATCTCGATGATGATCAGCGCGCCATCGGGTGCGAGCGCCATGAGATCGGCCCGGCGACCGTTGGCGAGCGTCAATTCCGGGATCGTCACGTGACCAAGCTGCCCGAAAAGACGGCGCACCCCACGCTGCACGCCGGAGGCCATGAGCGACTGACGGCCATCGGGCGCGAGAATCGGCTGCTGCGAGGAAATTCGGATCGGCGAATCGGTCATGCTGAAGAGACTACCCTCAGGCTTCACGCGCGCAACGGCACGGATGTCGCAACAGCCTAACCTCCTGGCGAGCCGGGTTTGCGATCTCCATCTTGAGGGGACTTTACCCTCTAACCTTCTGATGCTGCATGATTTCATCAGAAAACCGGATTTCATTTTTCTCAATCGGGCATCTAGCCGATGTGCCCCGGCTTGGCTAACGTCGCGGCACCGCCCTCTCTCAGGATGTCCCATGGAGCGCGATCCGCTTCGCCTTGCCTGGAAAACGAGCCCGATCATCCACATTCTCGCCATGGCTCTGCTCGCCTCGGCGGGCGCCTTGCTGGCGCTTGAATTCGATCTCGTGCGCGCCCTCGTGAACGAGATCATGCAGCCCGCCCCTGCCGATGTCGCGAGACATTTGTTGCGTATCGGGATCTCCACGCCCGCCGGGTTTCATCCGGAATCTCTCATTCTGTTCGAAGGCTTCGTCCTCGATGCAGGGACCTTCCGCGATGTCGCCATCGGCATGGTGATCGCGATTCCGGTTCTGATCGGCCTCGTGCTGAGCGCCGTGAGCTGGCTCGTCAGCATCGTCGGAACAGGTGTCCTCAAGCGCTTGCGGAGAACCGTGCTCGGCGCCGTGCTCGGCGCCTCACCGGGCACGCGCGAAGAAGCCGCGGAGGCGACCTTGCTCGTCGGCGAGACGCTGGCGCGGGAAAGCAACGTATTCGGGGCGGCTCTCATCTCCACGCTGAAGCTGTGGGGCGTCATCGGCGTCAGTGTCGCCTTCACCGTCGTGTCTGGATGGCGGCTCGGACTTTGTTTGGCAATGATGCTCGTCATCGGGGCCGTCTTGTGCGCACACCGGCTCAATCTGCGCCTTCAGGCCGCGCGGGCGCGTCAACGTGAAGGCACGGCGGTGTCCGAGAATTTCGCGAGCGTGATCGAGCGGCTTCCCGCCGTCCACGCCCATGCGACCGCACCCTATGAGACCCGCTGCGTCAGCCAGGCTCTGGCGAGTGGCCATGCCCCGGTCGAGGACGAAGAGCGGCGCCTCGCCTTCGCGGATGCGGCGACAAGCATCGTCCTGCTCCTCGCGCCGCTCACCGTTCTCGGCGTCGGCGCCTGGTCAAGCGCCAATAATCTTACCCCCGGAACCCTCGTCGCCTGTGTACTGGCCGCCTCTCTTGCGGCCTTCGGCGTGCGCGAAGTGGTTCAGTGGCAAAGGGTTCTGGACCGCGCGCGCCTGCTCCTCTCCGACATCGCCCACGATCTCGCCGCCCTGCAGACGCGGGACAGGCGGGTTGCGAAGGAAAAGCTGCCGAAGGACGGCGACCTCGTCGCACGGAATGTCTCGGCCTACGATCCCGCGAGCGGCGGGCGCATTTCCGGCGTCAACCTGGAGCTTCCCTTCCCGTCCCATGTGGCCCTGGTCGGCAACGGCGATTCGGGATCGCACATGCTCGCGGCGCTCATCGGCGGCCAGCTTTCGCCCTCGACAGGCCACCTCACCTATGGCGGGATCGATCTCGTCGCGGCCGATTCCCTGTCGCGCGCACAGCGGATCGCTTTTGCCGGGGAGACTGTCCTGCTTCCGGGCACCTTGCGAGACAATCTCATCTACGGCTCGGAAGCCGCCGACGATCTCGACCAGCGCCTCGCCGACGCGATTGCCATCACCAGGCTCGACCGGGTGACCCACGCGCGGGGCCTCGCCTCGACCTTCAACCCGGAGCGTGAGCCGAAGCTCGCCGCCTCCATCGTGGAATCGCGCCGGGCCGTTCAGGCGGCGCTCATCGCGGAAGGTCTCGACCGCTTCGTCGATCCCTTCGACGCCACGCGTTACAATCGCCATGCGACGATCGGCGAGAACCTGTTGTTCGGCAAACCGGTCGGCGACACGTTCCGCGAAGATCGCCTCGCCTCGCACCCCTTCATCCGGGCCATTCTGGAGGCCACCGATCTCACGAAGCCGCTGGCACGGATGGGCCTTTCCATCGCCACCAGCATGATCGAGATCTTCGCCGAAATTCCGGACGGACATCCGCTCTTTGCGCGTTTCTCGTTCTTCTCCGCGGCCGATCGTGCCTATTTCGAGGATCTTGTCGCCCGTCGCAACGAGAAGCGCCGCGCAACCTCGGCCAGCGACCGCGAGCGCCTGATCGGGCTTTCCTTGCGCTACAACGAGAGCCGTCACCGTCTCGGCCTGCTCGATGAGGGCATGCAGGGGCGCATCCTCGTCGCGCGGGCGGATTTCACCCGCATGCTGCCGGCGAGCCTGCAACCGTCCATCGAGTTCTATGAGGCCAACCGCATCTGCACGGCGGCGAATGTGCAGGACAATCTGCTCTTCGGCCGCATCGCTTCCGATCAGGCGGGCGCGGACGATTCCGTGCAGGCCGTGATCCGCCGGGTTCTGACCGAGCGCGGGCTCGATGCGGGCGTGGCGCGAATCGGCCTTAACAGCGCTCTTGACGCCGGCGGTGGCGATTTGACCCTCACCGAAGTCGCCGCCATCGATCTTGTCCGCTGCCTGATCCGCGAGCCCGACATTCTCGTGGTCGCCCGCGCGCTCGACGGCCTGCCGGGCCCCGCGGCGGACAAATTGGTGGCGGATTTGCGTCGATCTCTCGCCGGTCGCGGATTGATCGTGGTCACGCCGGAGATTTCCGAGCCCATGGACGCCCCTCCCTTCGACGCCATCATCCGCTTCATTCGAGGGGAACCGAGCCTCGAGAGCCGGATTCGCCGGCTGGAAAGCGAACCGGCATGACTTTGACGACAAACTGGCTTAATTTCGGCGTTGATGTGCGCTAACGCACATGCGTCGGGCCGAGAAATAACCATGTTCATGTCATGATGAGGGGGAGTTCATCGTTCATCGGACCGCTTCAGGTCCGATTCTGGGGCACGCGTGGCTCGACCGCCGCGTCCGGTCCCCGATTCGTCGAGTTCGGCGGCCATACCCCTTGCGTCGAAATCCGCTGCGGCGAGCGTCTCTTCATCGTGGATGCCGGCACCGGGCTCTCGGCTCTGGGCGATGCGCTCGGCAGATCGGCCCCGAAGGAAATCGACATCCTTCTCAGCCATCTTCATCTCGACCACGTCGGCGGCTTCCCCTTCTTCAAGCCGGTGATCCTCGACAATGAACGGGTGATCCGCACCTATTGCGGCAATCTGGAAGGCGAAACCGCGAAAGCGGCCCTCGACCGCCTGTTCTCGCCGCCGCTCTTTCCCATCCGCCTCGATCAGATGCCCGCCCGCGTGGAACATCAGGGTTTCAAGGCGGGCGAAACGCTCACCTTCGCCGATGGCGCTCAGGTGCGGACCCATCCGCTCAACCATCCCGGCGGAGCGACGGGCTACCGCTTCGACCATGCGGGCCGCAGCGTCTGCTACATCAGCGATCTCGAACATTCCGATCCGTGGCCCGATCCGGCCCTTGCGGCCTTCGTGCGCGGAGTCGATCTCATCATCTATGACGGCATGTTCTCGGAGGCCCAATACGGCAACTGCGTCGGTTGGGGTCATTCCACCTGGGAGAAGGGTGTCGCCCTCGCCCAAGCCGCCGGCGTGAAGGAGCTTGCGATCTTCCATCTCTACCCCGGTCACGACGACGATTATCTGCGGGCCACGGAGAAGGCCATGCAGGCCGTGATGCCGACCGCCTTCATCGCCCGCGAGCGCCAGGCGCTGGCCTTCTCACCTCGCGACGTGGAACCGGTTGCAGTTCAGGACAAGGCCGTTAAGGTGCCCGCCACCCGGCGAGCGTAACCAAGCTCGGGGGTCGATCCACTCGTGCTTGATCATGTCTCATTGAAACACGATCAAGCACTCGTTCCTTTAGATTCAGCATGATCCGGGCGAACAACCGGTTTCCACTTGTTCTGATCATGCTCTAGGCGAGCTCCATCTCCGATGACTGCCCCCATTTTCGTCACCGGCGCGGCCGGCTTCATCGGGTTTCACGTCGCCGAGCGGCTTTTGCGCGACGGGCATCTCGTGGTCGGCATCGACAATTTCACACCCTATTATGATGTGGCTTTGAAGGAAGCGCGGTTCGCGCGCCTGAAACTTCACAACGCCTTCATCCCCGAGCGCATGGACCTCGCCGATGCGGCGGCGACGAAAGAGTTGTTCCGGCGTCACCAGCCCAAGCGCGTCGTCCATCTGGCAGCCCAGCCCGGTGTGCGGTTCGTCGATCCGCAGCCTTACGCGACTTCGAACGTCGTGGCCTTTCTCAACGTGCTCGAATGCTGCCGCAATGACCTCATCGAGCATCTGATCTACGCCTCGTCCAGTTCCGTCTACGGGGCGAACAGGAAGTTGCCGTTCTCCGAGCACGACGCCACCGACCATCCGGTAAGTCTCTACGCGGCGACGAAGAAAGCCAATGAGATGATGGCGCATTCTTACGCCCATCTTTTCGGCCTGGCTGCGACAGGCCTGCGTTTCTTCACCGTCTACGGACCGTGGGGGCGGCCCGAGATGGCGGTTTATAAATTCACCCGCGCCATCGCCGAAGGACGGCCCATCGAAGTGGCGAATGCGGGCAAGGTCTGGCGCGATTTCACCTATGTGGACGACATCGTCGAAGGCATCGTGCGGGTCATCGAGCGGATCCCCGTGGCGAATTCTGCCTGGGACGCCAAGCATGCCGATCCGGCCACCAGCTCCGCGCCGCACCGCATCTACAATATCGGCAACGACCACCCGGAAGAACTGAACACCCTGATCGCACTGATCGAGCACGAACTCGGCCGCAAGGCGGAACGCATCGAGCGACCGCTGCCGCCCGGCGACGTGCTCGAAACCCGTGCCGATGTGTCGGATCTGCGCCGCGACGTCGGTTTCTCGCCAAGCACGACGCTTTCCGAAGGCATCCACCGTTTCGCGGCGTGGTTCCGCGAATACCACGGCGTCTGACATGCCGATTCTTTTCTCGCTTCTCGCATCGGCCCTTCTTTCCGCGCTGCTGATCGTCGCTTTGAAACCGCTTCTCGTGCGTTACGCACTCGCACGCCCGAACGCCCGTTCGAGCCACAAGGTGCCGACACCACAGGGCGGCGGCATTGCTATTCTTGCCGCGACGCTTGCTGTCGCGACCCTCGCTTCCGCATGGCTCGCGCTTCCGCTCATGCCGTTCATGATTGTCGCCCTCGCGGCCATTGCATTCGGTGTGATCGGGGCGGCGGACGATATTCGACCGCTTCCGGCGAGCGCGCGCCTTGCAATGCAATTCGTCGGCGTCTGGGCCATTGTGGCGGACCCGAATATCCGCGTCTTTTCGGATTCCGTTCCGCTGATCATAGAGAAGGCCGTTCTCATCTTCGCGGGGGTGTGGTTCGTCAATCTCGTGAATTTCATGGACGGGCTCGATTGGATCACGGTCGCTGAAATGATCCCGATCACAGCCTTCATTGCGGGGCTCGGCGTTTTCGGCCTGCTTCCGATTGAGACCGCCCTGCTGGCTGGCGCGCTCTGCGGTGCGCTTCTCGGGTTCGCACCCTTCAACAAACCGGTTGCGCGGCTTTTTCTCGGCGATGTGGGATCGCTTTCCATCGGCCTTCTGGTGGGATGGATGCTGCTGGAACTCGCCGGTTCCGGTGCATTCGCCGCTGCGCTCCTTCTGCCGCTCTACTATCTCCTGGATGCGACCACCACCTTGCTGCGTCGTCTCGCGCGCGGCGAAAAGGTGTGGGAGGCGCATCGCAGCCATTTCTATCAGAAGGCCACCGATAACGGCTTCTCGGCGCTCGCCGTCAGCGCGCATGTGTTTTCACTCAACATCCTGCTCGCAGGCTTGGCCGCGCTCACCATCGCTCAGCCCTCGATTGTGGTGCAGATCATCTGTCTTCTCGTCGGCATCGTTCTGGTTTGCGCTCTTCTGATCCGTTTTTCGAAACCGCGTCTGGAGATCGCCCGATGAATGCGCCTCTGATCGCTTTAACCGGCGCCACCGGCTTCATCGGCAGGCATCTCCTGCGTGAATTGCCGCGACAGGGTTTTCGCGTGCGCGTTCTGTTGCGCCGCCCGTCCGAAGTGCCGGAAGGAGCGTCGAGTGCCGTGATCGGCGACATCGCCTCGCCGCAGAACATGAGCGCCGCTTTGCGCGACGTGGACGCGGTGATCCATTCGGCCGGCCTCGCCCACGCCATGTCGGGTCGCCCGGAAGACGATTACCGGACCATCAATACGCAAGGCACCTTGGCACTGGCTCAAGGAGCCGAGCGCGCGGGCGTGAAGCGCTTCGTGTTTCTGTCTTCGATCCGCGCTCAGAGCGGCCCGGTCTCCGATGTTGTGCTGACGGAAGAACAGGCTCCCGGGCCGACCGATCCTTACGGCCGCTCGAAGCTCGAAGCGGAGCAGGGTCTGGCGCAGTTGGGAATCGACTGGGTCGCCTTGCGCCCGGTGCTTGTCTACGGGCCCGGCGTGAAGGGCAACATGGCCTCGCTTGTTTCGCTCGCGCGCTCCGGTTGGCCCTTGCCTCTCGGCAGCCTGAAGAGCCGCCGCTCGCTCCTGTCCCTCGATAATCTCTCCGGTGCGGTGGAAGCCGTGCTGAAAGCACAAGGCTCGATCAGACGCCCCTTCATCGTGGCGGACCCCGAGCCTGTGACGATTCCTGAGATGATCGCGGCCCTGCGTCAAGGCCTCGGCCGTGCACCCGGCTTGATCCCGTTCCCGCCTTCCTTGCTGAAAGCGGCCGCCCAACTGACCGGTCGGGGCGAGGCCTATGAGCGTCTGGCGGGATCGCTGGTCGCGAGCCCGAACGCTCTCATGCACTTCGGCTGGTCACCGTCTGTTGCGACGCGGCAAGGGCTGGCGCGACTGGCGAAGGCATCGCTTGCGCACGACGCTTGAATTCCGGGATCGCATCCTCGAACACCCGCTCGGCTGCCGCGCGATCCAGGTTCGCGAGCGCCTGACGAAGACCTTCCAACCATTCATGCACCTTGGCGCGATCCGCAAAGACCGGCTTTGCCGCCATGACGCCATCGATGCCGATCTCAGTACGCGGCTCCTCGCGGGCGAAGAGAATTTCGTGCAGGCGCTCGCCGGGGCGCGTGCCTGACACCTGAATGTCGATGTCCTCGCCCGGCTCGTAGCCGGCGAGACGAATCATGCGCTCGGCCAGTTCGTAGATGCGCACCGGTTGACCCATTTTCAGCACATAGACCGACGCGCGCTCGTCGCTGTTGGCGCTCTCGGCCAAGGCGCGGCCTTCATTGTCCGCGTGAGACGCGGAGGTGAGCACGAGATCCGCCGCCTCTCGGGTCGTCATGAAATAGCGCACCATGTCGGGATGCGTGACGGTGACGGGACCGCCACGCGCGATCTGCGCCTTGAACTTCGGCACCACGGAGCCGACGGAGCCGAGCACATTGCCGAAGCGCACCGCGATGATGCGGGTCGCGCCGCCCCGACCCATGAATTCCGCATCAAGCGCCTGCCCGTACATTTCCGCGAGACGCTTGGTGACACCGAGCATGGATACCGGCTCGATGGCCTTGTCGGTGGAGATGACGACGATGGCGCCGACACCCGCTTCAACAGCCGCGTCCGTCACGTTCACCGTGCCAAACACGTTCGTCTTGATGCCCTCGGTCCAGTTGGTTTCGAGATAGGGCACATGCTTCAGCGCCGCTGCGTGGAAAACCACGTCGGGACGCCAATCCTTCATCACCTGCAGCACGCGATCGCGATCGCGCACATCGGCGATGACGCCATCCACATTGGTGTCGCTGTTGAGCAGCGTCGGATTTTCCAGAATGTGGTGAAGCGAAGGCTCCGAGCTTTCGAGAATCATCAGATCGCTCGCGCCGAAGGCGACGACGCGGGTGCAGATCTCGGAGCCGATGGAGCCGCCGCCTCCGGTGACGAGGACGCGCTTGCCGCGAATGAAGTTTTCAAGCCGCGTGCGGTTGATCTGCACGGTCGGGCGCAACAGCAGATCCTCGATCTCGAGCGGCGCGAGTTCCGCATCGCGCATGCCTTCGCCGATGCTGGTGACGCGTACCAGCGGCAGGCCGAGACGGCGCGCGCGCGCGATCAGTTGCTCGGGATGCGCCTCGGGTGCGAGCGCGCTCGGGGTCGCCACGAGACGGCGGATCGGCGTGCCGCGCTCCTGGAAATCCTGCACGACCTGATCGAGATCGACGAAGGTGCCGAGCACCGGGACGCCGCGAATCGATTGTCCGAGATCGTCGGAGCGGAAGGACAGGACGCCCTTCGGCTGAATTTTCTTCACCGTGCCGGATTCGATGGCGCGCAGGATCACTTCCACATCGGTGCCGCGCCCGAGAATCATCGTCGGCACGTTGGCATCGCGCTCCAGCACGTTGCGCGAACGCGCGTATTTGAAATAGCGGAACGCCAACCGCGGACCGCCCAGCAGGAACATCTGGATCAGCCAGTAAAGGGCGATCGAGATCTTGCCGAAGAAGAAGCCGGAAAGCTGGGACGAGACCAGGACGTAATCGGTGATGAGAAGCACCAGCGCGAGAACGGTGGTCGCTCGGAAAATGTTGAACAGGTCGGGCAGGGACGCGAAGCGCCACTTGGAACGGTAGAGCTGGAAAAACCAGTAGACCAGACCCGCCAGGACCAGGAATGGCGGCAGGAACCGGGGCAGGTAGTGCAGGCGCTCTTCGAGCTGCCATCCCTCGAAGCGCACGGAAAAAGTCGCGACCACGGCAAGCGCGGTCATGATCAGGTCGTGCGCGATGATCAGCGTTTTCTTGAGAAGCTGTCGATTCATAGGCTCTGCCGCATGCTGGGGCGGGTATCCGCCGGGCTCGGCCCTTTGTCAAATACCTTGGCCTGGGGCCGATTTGTGCCCCTTGCCGGGCAGGGGTCTCGAAGAGCCATCTAAGATGCTGAAGAAAGAGGGTTTTCTGCCACGATCACGAGCCGACCCGCATCATTCAGGATGCGGGCCTCGACACCGAAGCTTGCCGCCAGATTGGCCTGCGTCAACACTTCCTCCGGCGTCGCGTGGGCGCGGACCGTGCCGCGATCCATCAAGACGACCTCGTCGGCATAGCGGGCGGCGAGGGTGAGGTCGTGGGTGATCGCGACCACGATGGCTCCAGCTTTGGCATAGGTGCGCAGGACGTCGAGCACGCGCAGCTGATGGCGCGGATCGAGGGCGGCGATGGGTTCGTCGACAAGCAGGACCGGCGCCTTCGTCGCGAGCGCCCGGGCGAGCAGCACCCGCGCCCGCTCGCCGCCGGAAAGCTCCGTGGCGGGGCGGTCCTCGAACCCCTGCAGCCCGACAGCCGCAATGGCCTCGACGACGGCATTCCGCCCCAGAGACGGAAGGGAATCAGGCTCCTCGCCATGGGGCAAGCGCCCGAGCGCCACGACATGTAAGACGGAAATGGGCCAGGCGACCGTACCGCTCTGGTGCAGATAGGAAATCGCGCGCGCCCGCTCCGGCCCATTCACCCGGGCGACCGGCCGACCGTCGAACAGAACCAAGCCTGTCGCGGGTGCGAGGAGCCCGGCGAGGGTCCGCAGCAGCGTAGTCTTCCCCGCCCCGTTCGGGCCGAGCACCATGGTCAGCCGCCCCGGCGTGAAGGCGAGATCGATATCGCTGAGAACGGGCTTTCGCCGCAATGTAACATTGAGGGATTGGGCGACAAGGCTCGTCATGCGGGCGTCTCCGCGAGTTCGGCCTTGCGCTTGAAGATGACCCAGAGGAAGAACGGCACCCCGAGCATGGCGGTGAGAACGCCGATCTTCACCTCCGCACTCGTCGGAATGAGCCGCACCGCGCAATCGGCCGCAAGCAACAGAGCCGCCCCGACAAGCCCCGACGGCAACAGCGTGCGCGCGGGATCGTAGCCGACGAACGGGCGCACGAGATGAGGCGCGACGAGCCCGATGAAGCCGATGGAGCCGACAACGGCGACCGAGGCTCCCGTGCCGATGGCGGCAGCTCCCACGATCATGAGCCGCAACCGGCTCACGTTCACCCCGAGACTCTTCGCCGTATCCTCGCCCAGCGACAAAGCCCGCAGCGGGGAAGCGGCGGCCAGGAGAAGCGCGCTTGCCACGACAATGAAGGGCAAGACCAGCATCACATGAACACTGGACCGGTCCTCGAGCGAGCCGAGCAGCCAGAAGACGATTTCCGTCACCGCGAAGGGGTTCGGCGAGAGGCTGATCGCGAGCGACGTGGCCGCGCCGGCGAGACTTCCCACTGCCAGGCCCGTCAGCACCAGAACGACGATGGTCGTGCTGCGCCCCGCCACCAGAACCACGAGGGCGATGGACAACAGCGCGCCTGCGATGGCCGCGACCGGAAGCGCCCACGACAATGCTCCGACAAGACCGAAATAGAGGACCGAAACCGCCCCGAAGGCCGCCGCTTGCGGTGCGCCGAACACCGCCGTATCGGCGAGCGGGTTGCGCAACAGCCCCTGCAAGGCCGCGCCCGTGAGCCCGAAAACCCAGCCGATCATGAGCGCGAGCAATGTCCGCGGCAGGCGGATCTCCCGCACGACGATGCTGGCCGTACCCTGATCGGATACCAGAGCCTTCAATGCGGAAAAGGCCCCGAGGGGCGCCGGGCCGATGGCGAGGGAAGCCACGGCGAGAAGCGCCACGAGAATCGAAAGGCCGGGAATGAGAGGCCGGCGGGGAAAATGCATAAGGTTGCGGTCTTTGTTGCTTCCCACGCGATAGCAACAGCCCCGCCGAGTGTCACCCCGCCATTTCTTGCTGCGCGGATTTCTCTTCCTTGGGGAAGAGGGCAAAATAGGGTTGAGCCTCTGCCAGAACCCGCGCGAAGGAAGGTCGCTCCATCAGGCGGGCCAGATACAGCGCAGCGTTCGGGTAGGCCTTGGCGAGGGGGTTCAGCTTGTCCGCATAGAACAGCGCGGGCGCGGCCGCGCAATCGGCCATGCCGAAATTCTCACCCGCCGCCCAGCTTCCCCCCGCCATCTCCGCGTCGACGATGCCGAGAGCCGTGTCCAGCAAAGCACGCGCCTGAGCGACGCCATGGGGATCGCTGTGCCCTTCCGGCCGGATTCGGTCGGTGACGATCTTCTGCATGGGGACATTCACGTAGAGATCGTAAAAGCGGTCCCAGTGACGCGTGCGGAGAGCTTCGTCATCGTTTCTCGGAATGAACCGCACTGCTCCGGAGTGATGCCTATCGAGATATTCGATGATGATGCTCGTTTCAGGGATCGTGCGACCGGCCGACCGATCTCTCAGCACCGGAAAACGGCGGATCGGCCAGATGGCCTCGAAAGCGGCGCGCGAATCGGCGTCAGTGAGATCCACGATGACGGGTTCGAAGGGCGTCTCGTTCTCGTAGAGAGCGATAAGCACCTTGTGACAGAACGAGGATAACGGATGAAAATGTAGTTCCAGAGACATCGGCAAAATCCCTTCATGATCCCAGGCCAGACTTTTGCGCCCTGGGACGTGGCATCGAGAAGCGCTTCCTCGTTCCCTAAATAACGCATCCGCCGCGTTCGTCATCTGAGCTTCCTTCAGCGACAAGAGGCAAGATGGCGGTTCGATCTGTCCTCGGGCCGTGTTACGAACCGACTCAACCGACGAACACCCAATCCCGGAGCGCGGCATGAACCCGATCTTCGCCAATATCCCGACGACCATCTTCGAGGTGATGTCGGGGCTCGCCCGGGAAACCGGTGCGGTCAATCTGGGCCAGGGCTTTCCGGACGATCCGGGGCCGGAGGATGTGCGGCGCAAGGCGGCCGAGGCCGTGCTCGACGGTTACAACCAATATCCCCCGATGATGGGCCTGCCCGATCTGCGCGGCGCCATCGCCTCCCATTACAAGCGCTGGCAGGGTCTCGATCTCGATCCGAACAGCGAGGTCATGGTGACGTCGGGCGCGACGGAGGCTCTGGCAGGTGCGATCCTCGCGCTGATCGAGCCGGGTGACGAGGTCGTTTTGTTCGAGCCCATGTACGACGCCTATCTGCCGCTGGTGCGGCTCGCCGGCGGTATTCCGAAATTCGTGACGTTGCAGCCGCCGCATTTCCGACTGACGGAAGAGGCGCTCGCCAAGGCCTTCTCGCCGAAGACCAAGGCTGTCGTGTTCAACAATCCGCTGAACCCCACCGCGACGATCTTTTCAGGCGAAGATCTGGCGCTCCTTGCCGCTTTCGCGAAAAAGTTCGACGCCATCGTCATCTCGGACGAAGTCTGGGAGCACGTGGTGTTCGACGGCCGCCGCCACCAGCCGGTGATCGGGTTAGAGGGCATGCGCGACCGTTCCGTAAAGATCGGCTCCGCGGGCAAGATCTTCAGCCTCACCGGCTGGAAGGTCGGTTTCGTCTGCGCCGCGCCCCATATCATGAAAGTGCTGGCCAAGGCTCACCAGTTCCTCACCTTTACCACGCCGCCCAATCTCCAGACGGCGGTGGCCTACGGGCTTGGAAAAGAAGACACTTATTTCGAGACCATGCGGCGCGATTTCGCGAAAAGCCGCGACCGCTTCACGACCGGGCTGGAAACGCTCGGCTTCAATGTCATCCCGAGCCAGGGCACGTACTTCCTCAACATCGACATCGCGCCGTTGGGAGAGACGGACGACGTGGCCTTCTGTCGCCGCCTCGTCACCGACCACGGCGTCGCCGCGATTCCGGTCTCGGCCTTCTATGCGCAAGGGGCGGTGAAGAATGTTGTGCGGTTCTGTTTCGCCAAGAAAGACGCCACCCTTGATGCCGGGCTGGAGCGTCTGGCGAAGGTGGCTAAAAAAGCGGCTTGATCATGCACAAGGGAAGTCCGCCCGGGCCGGTTTTGCCGATTGTATCGGGGAATGGAATTTCCTAGCTTCGCGAATTGTTACACCAACCCAGCGGAGGTCCGCCGTCGATGATTCGTCCTCTCGTCGCAATCGCTCTCAGCCTCGGTCTCGTGACCGGCGCCAGCGCTCAACAGCAGCGCACCGTCAATGTCTATAACTGGTCCGACTATGTGGACCCGAAAGCGTTGGACGAGTTCACGAAAACGACCGGCATCAAGGTCGTCTACGACACCTACGACAACAACGAGATCGTCGAGACGAAACTTCTGGCCGGCAAATCCGGCTACGATATCGTCGTGCCGTCGGGCCCCTTCCTCCAGCGCCTGATCGGCGCCAAAGTCTTCCAGAAGCTCGACAAGGCGAAGCTGCCGAATCTCGCCAATCAATGGCCCGACATCGCCCAGCGCCTCGCCGTGTTCGATCCCGGCAACCAGTTCGCCGTGAACTACATGTGGGGAACCACGGGCATCGGCATCAACGTCAAGAAGGTCAAAGCCATTCTCGGCGACGTGCCGCTCAACACCTGGGATCTGGTGCTCAAGCCCGAGATCGCCTCCAAGCTCAAGGCCTGCGGCATCTACATGCTCGATTCGCCGGAAGACCTCTTTCCCGGTGTGATGGCCTATCTCGGCCTCAACCCGGATTCGAAGAAGACGGAGGATCTGAACAAGGCGGGCGATGCTCTTTTCAAGGTGCGCGGCAACATTCAGAAGTACCACTCCTCCGAATACATCAACGCGCTCGCCAACGGCGATATCTGCGTGGCGGTAGGCTATTCGGGCGACATGATCCAGGCGAAGAAGCGCGCGGAAGAAGCCAAGAACGGCGTCGAAGTGGCCTACATCATCCCGCGCGAAGGCGCGCTGATGTGGTTCGACAGCTTCGCCATTCCGGCTGATGCCAAGAATGCTGCCGAGGCCCATGAATTCATCAATTTCATGATGCGCCCCGAAATTGCCGCGATGAACACGAATTTTGTCTCCTATGCCTCCGGCAATCTCGCCGCGAAGCAATTCGTGAAGCCGGAAATCCTCAACGATCCCGGCATCTATCCGGATGAGGCGACCTTCAAGCGTCTCTTTACCAACACGGCCTATGATGACCGCGCCCAGCGCACGGTCACCCGGTTGTGGACCAAGGTGAAAACCGGACGATAAGCTTCCTGCTCCCATTGGAGCTGCTTTCGGGCATGGCTGCATGAAGCGGCCATGCCCTTTTTTGTAAACCGCATGGCCGGACAAGCCGGCTCGTGCCTCAACGGATGGAACACACATGCGCATGGCCATGGCGGCAACGCTCGCCGCACTGACCCTCACCTCTCCCGCCCTCACTTCTCCCGCTCTCAGCCAGAACGACCGGACGCCTCCGGCGACCATCAGCGTCATGGGCTCGGGCGAGGCGGAGCTGAAGCCGAACTTCGCCCGATTGAATGTCGCCGTCTCCACCCAGGCCGACACGGTCGCGCAAGCCGCCGAGGCGAATCGGGCGGCCTCCGAGAAGGTGCTCGCTCGCCTGCAGGCGATCGGGGTGAAGAAAGACGACATCCGCACCCTGAATTTCCAGGTTTTCCAATCCTCTCCGCGAATCGGTCCGGATGGGAAGGAAATCAAGACGCCCAAATTCTCGGCGAATCATGAGTTGCGAATCACGACCCGCGACCTCGAGGGCGTCGGTAAGCTGGCGGGCGAAATTCTTGCCAGCGGCGACATGCTCTTCGAATCGGTCTCGTTCGGCCTCGACCGGCAGGAAGAGGGTGAGGATCAGGCTCGCCAGGCCGCCGTGCGCGACGCGAGGCGGCAGGCCGAGGTCTTCGCCACCGCTGCAGGCGTCGGGATCGGCCGGTTGTTGGAAATCAGAGATGGTTCGGCGCAGCCCTATGGCGGCCCTCAGGCCGATATGCGCATGAGTCTCTCGGCTGGGAAGGCCGGCTCGGAAGCAATCCCCATCGTTCCGCCGGCGACCCTTCGTTACAACGCGAATGTCCAGCTGGTCTGGGAAATCGCGCCGAAGTCGTAAGGTATACGGTCATCCCGGGGCCGCGAAAGCGGAACCCGGGATCGCCTGACGAGAGTAGGGTTTTAATCCGGCTTGCGATCCCGGATCGCCTGGGCATCCGGGATGACGTTTCTTGCCTACGCGGCGCGTGGGGCGGAAATTTCGGTGAGAACCGAATAGAGGGCTTCCCGGTCGCGGGTGGCGCGCACGCGCTCGACGACGCCTGGCTCGCGCAGGACGCGGGCAACACGGGCGAGCGCTTTCAGATGGTCGGCACCAGCACCTTCCGGTGCCAGGAGCAAGAACAGGATATCCACCGGCTGGCCATCCAAAGCCTCGAAATCGATGGGCTTTTCCAGCCGTGCGGCCAAGCCGAAAATGCGGGTGAGGCCCGCCAGCTTGCCGTGAGGAATAGCGATTCCCTCGCCGATTCCGGTCGAGCCAAGGCGCTCCCGCTGCAGAAGCGCCTCGAAAATAACGCCTTCATCCAGGCCCGAGAGCCGCGCCGCGTGGGCGGAGAGCTCCTGCAAAGCCTGTTTCTTACCGGTTGCCCTCAAGGCGGGAAGAACCGCCTGGGGATCTAGAAAGTCGAGCAAAGGCATCGATAAAGCCGCATTGGTGGTGAAGCCGTTTCGGCCCCGCGCTTTGTTCAAGCAAATCTCGGGCCAAAGTCGAGGTCTCGTCCATGAGCTCTCAACCCTGTCCCGGCGGTGGATCGACCCAACCGATCGCCCCATCACCCCGGCGGTATACGACGTTCACGCGGCCGGTGCCAGCGTGGATAAAGACAAGGGCCACAGCCCCCGTCATATCGAGTTCGAGAACGGCGTCACTGACCGAGAACCGGTGCAGGGTCTTCGTCGTTTCGGCAATGATCGCAGGATGATAGGCCTCCGCTTCGGCCGATTCGTCCGTCGGTGCCTCAAAGACGGAATAGGCGATCTCGGCGCTTTGAGTCCGGTTATTGGTCGGGGGTCGCTCCTTGAGGCGCCGCTTGTAGCGCCGCAGGCGCTTCTCGATGCGCTCCGCCGTCTGATCGAAGCTTGCATAAGCCCCTTGAGCCGCGCCGGAGGCTTCGATTGTAGCCCCAGACGCGAGATGGAGAACGCAATCGGTGCGAAAACCGATGCCGTCCTTGGTGACGGTCACATGCCCCGAATAACTTCCATCGAAATATTTCTGGAGGGCGCCGGCCAATCGCTCTGAAATCTGACTCCGAAGGGCTTCACCGATATCGAGATTCTTCCCGGATACCCTCAACGCCATCACGTCCTCCCCGGCCACCGACGCACGCCGCCGACTTGTGACTCTTGCTAGATGATGCGTCTTCCGCAGTTCAAAACAAGTCTTGACGCGACAATTTAGACGAAAGAGCGGGGAGCACCATCAACCCTGGACGGACCTTCGCTGTGGGCTTCTACCCTTGCGGATCACAGTCAGGACAACTTCACTTCTGAAATCATTCTTTCGCCACCGCGCCAGTGCGAGGTCGGTTACGGCGGAAAAGTGTCAGCTCTTTTTCAGGCGCCGTCGGTCGGCGGAGGATGGGATCCGCAGCGATTCTCTGTATTTCGCAACAGTGCGGCGCGCGATATCGATGCCGTCGCCCTTCAATTTTTGGGCAATTGCATCATCGGAAAGCACATCGTTCGCAGCCTCAGCCTCGATCATCTGTCGGATGTGATGGCGAACGGCTTCCGCCGAATGCGCCTCGGCCCCCGGCGCCCCGCCGATCGCCGCCGTAAAAAAGTATTTCATGTCGAACAGGCCGCGGCCGGTGCCGATGGCCTTGTTGGCGGTGACCCGCGAGATAGTGGATTCGTGCATGCCGATCTCGTCCGCGATGACTTTGAGCGTCAAAGGCCGCAGATGAGTGACTCCATGGCGAAAGAAACCCTCCTGTTGGCGTACGATCTCGGTCGCCACGCGCAAAATGGTCTTGGCCCGCTGGTCGAGGCTGCGCTTGAGCCAGTTGGCGCTTTGCAGGCATTCGTTGAGAAAGGTCTTCTCTTTGTCGTTGCGCGCGGCTCGCGATACAAGGGCGTGGTAGGTTTGATCGACTAGCACCCGGGGCAGCGTGTCCGGGTTCAACTCGATGAGCCAGGCACCGTCCGGCCCCTCCTTGACGAGCACATCGGGTACGCTGAATTCCGACAGGGACGGTGCAAAAGCGTGACCGGGCTTGGGCTCCAGGAGCCGGATCTCGGCCAGCATTTCGGCCAGATCCTCGTCATCGACGCCGCACAGCCGTTTCAACGCCGAAAAATCGCGCTTCGCCACCAGATCGAGGCGCGTGAGCAGAGCCTCCATGGCCGGATCGTGGCGATTGAGTTCCTTGAGTTGAAGCGCCAGACACTCGCTGAGATCCCGCGCGCCGACACCCGGCGGATCGAAGGTCTGGATCAGGGCGATCAGCGCCTCCACCTGATCGCGGGGTGCGCCGAGCCGCACCGCAATGACCGCGGCACTGTCCCTGAGATACCCGGCCTCGTCGAGGGAATGGATCAGATAATGGCCGATGGCGCGCTCGTGCAGATCGCTCGTAGCGAGTTCGAACTGGCGTTCGAGGTGATCGGCAAGTGTCGTCTGGGCTGCAAGCGTCGCCGCGAAATCCAGGCCATTCTCGCCCGCTTGCGAACGTTCGCTCCTCGAACGCGATATTGGCGCACTCTCATGCGTGGGAAATGAGGCCTTGAGCGCTTCCGACACCTCGGCGGCCCTGTCCGATCCGAATGCAGCCTCTTCCGAAACGGGTTCACCCTGCGCTTCCGACGCATCGCCTTCGGCGTCCTGATTGAGCAAGGGATTTCGCTCGAGTTCAGCCTCGACGTAAGCCTGCAGTTCCTGGTGCGAGAGCTGAAGTAGCTTTATCGCCTGCAGAAGCTGCGGCGTCATGACCAGGCTTTGCGCCTGGCGAAGCTCCAATCTTTGCATCGTGGCCATTACGGCGTCCCGCCAGCCAACCGGCATGCTTTTTGCATCAACCCGATCTTACATGGGCTGTGGTCGTCGTCAAAACGGGCGAGGAGCGACTCAAGGTCGTCATCGTCCATTGCGTCATCCCGGACGCCAAAGGCGATCCGGGATCGTATGACGAGAAGGGAGCCTCGTCCGAAAGACGATCCCGGGCTCCGCTGACGTGGCCCCGGGATAACGATGCCTTGAAGAGGATGCCCGTTACAGGCGGAAATCTTCGCCGAGATAGAGCCGGCGCACTTCCTCGTTCGCCACGATGGCGTCGGGATGGCCCTCGGTCAGGACGCGACCCGAATGGATGATGTACGCGCGGTCGATGAGGCCAAGGGTCTCGCGCACGTTGTGATCGGTGATCAAGACGCCGATACCGCGCCGGGTCAGGTGGCGCACCAGATTCTGAATGTCGCCGACCGCAATTGGATCGATGCCCGCGAAGGGCTCGTCGAGGAGCATGAAGGTCGGCTCGCCTGCGAGCGCGCGAGCGATTTCACAGCGCCGACGCTCGCCACCGGACAAGGCGATGGAGGGAGCCTTGCGCAGGCGCGTGATGTTGAACTCATCGAGCAGCGCGTCGAGCTTGCGGTCGCGCTCCTTGCGGCTCGGCTCCACCACTTCGAGCACCGCGCGGATATTGTCTTCCACGTTGAGACCCCGAAAGATCGAGGCCTCTTGCGGCAGGTAGCCGATGCCCAGACGCGCACGCCGGTACATGGGCAGCGTCGTGACCTCGTGGCCATCGAGGCTGATCACCCCGCGATCCGCCGAGACGAGGCCGGTAATCATGTAGAAGATGGTGGTCTTGCCCGCGCCGTTGGGGCCGAGGAGGCCGACCGCCTCGCCTGCACGCACGTTCAGCGCCGCCTCATGCACGACCGTGCGGCCGCGATAGCTTTTCTGCAATCCCTTGACTGCGAGAATGCCGGGGCCCCCGAAGGTCGCCCGCTCACCGCCCGAGCGCAAGGATGTCTGCCGGGCCAGCGCATCGGCGGCGCTTTCCAGTGCGGAGGTCTTGGGCACGGCCACGGCCGGAGCAGCGACTTGGGAATTGCGGTTGAAGAACGGTTTCACGAGGAGATCCTGAAAGCGGGAAGCGGCTTCGCCTCAGCGGGCGGCCGGCTTCGCCTTGTCCTTGGCGTCCTTGCCCTTATCGGCTTCCGAATTGCTGCCGGGCACGAACAGGGCTTTCACGCGACCGCCCGGTTTCGTCTCCACATTGGCGACGCCGCTGTTGAGATCGTACACGACCCGCTCGCCGCGGGTGATGTTCGGGCCGTCGCTCAGGGCGGCGTTGCCGACGAGATAGATCTTGTTGTTCTCGCGGTCGAAGATCGCATCGTTGCCGGTCGCGACCTGAGTCTTGGAGACGATGGTCACGGGGCCCTTGCAATCGATCTTCTTGATCGAGCTGTCATCGCCGCCGCTGCTCGGCAGAGCCTGCTTCTTGCCGGCTTCGTCCTTCTTCTGCTCGTAGAGGACCGTCATGAGGGAGCAGTTCATGGTGCTGTCGCCCTGAACGGCAACGACATTTCCGGAGAAGACCGCGCGGCCTTCCTTGTCGTAGACGTCGAGCTTGTCCGCGTCGATCTTGATCGGCTCCTTGCTGGAACCGAAATTGCCGAAACCGGCGGCGCGCTCCTTCTGGGCGGCCGGCGCCTGGGCGAGAGCCGGAAGGGCGAGAAGAAGGGCACCTGCGATGAGGCTTGCCTGTTTGAACATGATCATGGACGCGCTTTAGAGGGTTGAGGCGAAGGAGTGGCGCCGGCGGCCGACGCACCGGAATCCGGTTTCGCCGTGTTCGGGTTCTCGAAGACGGAACGAACCCGACCCGTGAACTGGATGACCTTGCCGTTATCGGTCACGTTGATGCCTTCTGCCTCGATGGTGCCGTTGCCGAGAGAAACCTTTACCGGCTCGTTGGATACCACGCTGCCGGCCTTGAAGTCGATAAAAGCCGAACGCAGTTGCATCTCCTGTCCCGCATCGGTGCGGACGCGGACATCGGTGTTGAGCTGCATCTGCTCTTTTTGGGTGTCGAGCATGCCCGTCGTGGCTTCGAGCCGGGCGGTGTTGCCCTTGTCGTCCGTGGCGAGGCGGGCGCGCATGTTTTTCAACTCGACGAGATGCGGCTTGCGGACATCCTGCGTCGCGGCGGTCGCCGTGACCTCGTAGGGGCGCGTATCGTTCCGATAACCCGTGAGGCGCGGGCTTTCCATCGTCACCTGCGTCCCTGAAACCGAGACCGCGTCCAGGGTGAGACCCTTGATGTTGCGGAACGGATCGTAGATCACGATGAGAATCACCACCGACAGGCCGAACAGAGCCCCGAATGGAATCGCCCATTTGGCGAGACGGACCCACCGCGAGTGGCGGCGCGCTTTCAAGAAGGCGCGCGAGCGCGAGGCCGGGATCGACACCCGACCGCTCTCAACCGCCATGTCTTGCAAGCCTGTCACCGAGACAACATCCTTCTTCACGCGCAGGGGCCATGGCGGGTCGCCGTGGCGAAGTTGTGACCGCTATAGCGTTTACGTTGAAAAGCTTAAGACAACTTATCAGCTATGGGAAAAAATATCCGTCTCCGGCCACCCCATCAGGTCGAGCTGTGCGCGGGTCGGGAGAAAATCGAAACAATGCTGCGCGATTCCGGTGCGGTTCTCGCGCGCGAGGACGCGGTCGAGCTTCTCTCTCAAGGCGTGAAGATAGAGCACATCGGAAGCGGCGTAATCGAGTTGCGCCTGGGTCAGCGTCTCCGCGCCCCAGTCGGAGGATTGTTGCTGCTTGGAAATTTCGACCCCGAGCAATTCGCGCACCAGATCCTTGAGCCCGTGCCGGTCCGTGTAGGTGCGGGTGAGGCGCGAGGCGATCTTGGTGCAATAGACCGGGCGGGGCATCACGCCGAAGGCGTGAAACAGGGCTGCGAGATCGAACCGGGCGAAATGGAAGATCTTGAGCACGCCTTCGTCGCCCAGGACACGCACGAGATTGTGCGGGATCGGGCCGTCCTTCAGGATCTGCACCACATCCGCCGACCCGTCGCCCTTGGAAATCTGCACGACGCAGAGCCTATCCCGGTGCGGGTTGAGGCCGAGCGTCTCGGTATCGATCGCGATCGCCGGACCGGGTTGATAATCCGCAGGCAGATCGCCGCGATGGAAGCGCGTTGTCATGAAAAATCCAAGCTTTGCCGAACAGGGGCCTCTACCCTGTCCGCTCGCTAGCATCAACAGCTAGAGCGCAAGTGGCGAAAGTGGAAGGGTGTAAAGGTGTCGCTTCGTGCGCACTCACACACCGAATTTCCGAAGCGGCGTGTGAGCGGCTGGACCTCGCATGGGCGTTTTCTGGTTTAACGGCAAACGCGAACCCTGCGAAATACGACGTGGTGATGTGCGTTCACGACCCGCACGCGATGCCAGTAGCATCCGGCATAGGCGCCATAATACGGGTACCCGGCGGTGACCACTGTGTCCCCGTAGTAATCCGGATAGCCCCAGCCATAAGCAGGGTATCCCCACCCGTAAGGATAGCCCCAACCCCAGTCGAAGAATGGCCCGCCAACGAAGACGGGGAAGGTGTTGAAGTTATTGAAGCGCCTGAATCCAGGGTGAAAGCCCGGATGAAAGCCGGGGTGGAAACCGGGACGGAAGCCGAGGCTCCCTGTGGCAAACGGTGCGCGATTGAAGCCACCGCCGTGGAAACCACCGCCCCGGAAGCCGCCAAAGCCGCCGCCGTGAAAGCCACCGAAACCACCGCCATGGAAACCGCCGCCGTGGAAGCCTCCAAATCCACCACCACCATGGAACCCGCCGCCCATGCCACCCATGCGGAAAAAGCCGCGAGCTTCGGCCCCGCTCGTCGGCATCATCATGCCAGCCGCGAGCATCGCAAGACCAAGGGCCGGAATTCGAATCGAAAAGGCCATAACGTCCTCCTGGGACAGATCTTGGCCCTAAAACAAACAGAGAACATGCGAAGTTCCGCGCCACGCTTGCGCCGCTTCGACGCAACACGAAGACAGAGCGCGGTCACCCGCGACCGCGCATACGCTGCCTGGCCTTGCGCCCCCGCCTAAAAACCGGTTCCCGAGAGAAATTCGGATCGCGCGGTTTTGATGATGATTTTAATGTCGAGCGCCACCGACCAGCGCTCGACATAAATGAGATCCTCGCTGATGCGGGCGCGCGCAGCCACGGGATCTTCCGTGCTGCCGCGCAGACCGTTGACCTGGGCCAACCCGGTCACGCCGGGCAACACACGCAGACGCTCGAAATATTCAGGCACCAGCTCTTCATAGAGCATGCCGCCTGCCAGCATTCCTGGAACATGCGGGCGCGGCCCGACGAGAGACATGTCGCCCCGCAACACGTTGACGAGCTGAGGCAGCTCATCGAGGCTCGATTTGCGTAGGAAGCGACCAACCGGCGTGACCCGCATGTCGTCACGGCTCACCTGCTTCACTCCGCTCGGATCGCATGCGTGCACGCTCATCGTCCGGAACTTCAGGATCTCGAACCGCCTCCTGTCGAGACCATACCGCTGCTGTCGAAACAAGACCGGACCCGGTGACGTCAACTTGATCGCCGCTGCGATGAGCAGCAACCCGGGCGTCAGCAAAACCAGGAGGACGAGAGTGACCCCGATATCAAACCCGCGTTTCAACGCAAGCTCGAGACGCCGGTCGGTTCCGGAGCGGCTGGTGGAATAGTTCGGGGAACGGCTTGGCTCCGACACGTCGATGCCGGCGGGCAACCCGGATGAAAAACCGCGGCTCTCCGAATGCCGAGCCTTGAGAGGGATCGGCCGCAGCTTCAACGATACATCGGGGTAGACTGTTCGACGCGAAGCTCGTTCGGGTTCCATGGCGGTTCCTCGAGATTCATTGTGCAACTATGGAGCAATCCATCGCAAGAAAGCGCAACTAAGCTTGTGCCTAGCGAGAAATCGCGGGGTCACAGCAACAACCAATAGTGTAGGGGACTCGGTTCGTCGGCCCAGCCAACTATTTAGGATTAACTCCATGCTCTTAGACGGATATTTGCTGCGCACGATAGTGCAATCGCCGACCTAAGGTTCGGAGAAATCGAAGTTATTTTCGCTTGAGATTATTGTCTTGCGGGTCACCCCACGAGGGGTTACGCACGCCGTTTCGAAACCTCCGATACGCCACACCAAGCGGTGCGTCGATGGGCCTACCCAAGGCCGGATTATTCCGGCTGGACGAGTTTTCCCCCAGGCGATACTCCCTATCGAGGACCGCGCGTCACTCCATTTTTCCGGACCGAGATCCAGTCGAACGTTTGCGAAGGGAAAACAGGCGTCCCTACCGATGGAAAATTCAAAACAGGTCGCCGAAGTTTTTCGCGTCGGCTCACTTCTCTCGAAATCGTATTGGCGGCGCGGCAGGAATCCCCGCGCTATCGCCGATTTGTTCTCGCGAAGAGTTCTGCTGCTCGCCTTTGTTCTGTTCAACATTCTTGTTTGGACGCTCATCGTCATCGCTCTCAGCTGAACATTTTTCCGCTCAGCTTCGCGTGCCCTAACCTCCCTCAGATCCCATTGTTGCAAAGCCTATCGGATCCCGTCGATCGCGGCCGCGCATATAGCCTTGGCATTATCGAGGGTTGCATCGATAGAGGTACGTCGCAATTGCAAACAGAGCGCGATCCAATCTGAAGTAATGTCGCGGTTCGGTGTCAGTTCAAAGAGCATGGCATGGATCCGCACGACGCGTTGACAAATCGAGGCTCGCATTCGGCGTCCGTCGCCACGCGAGATATTCATCTCGACCGGTTGGATGCCTTGGAGGACGTCGCGGGAGAGCTGCGTGAGCAGACCGAGCGGCTGATCGCTCTCGCGAAGCGAGGGCTGCCGCAAATGTATGCCAGTGGCGGCTTCGTCCATACGGTCCGCCTCGCTCAAACCGGCACCGGTTCGTCCGTCCGACCGGAGGGCGAAAACTTGCGCTACGCAGCCATGGTGGCGCTGGGATCGGCTTTCGTCGACGATGCCGACCAGCGCAAAATTCTGGGCGGCCGGACCGCAGCGGAATTTGCGCGAAGCATCCTGAAGCGCGCCGACGAGAGCAGCGACACGGGAGCAATCGCGCTCACCGCTTGGGCTGCCGCGGAAGTTGCCGATTTTCATGCGGCCGATCTTTTCGAACGGCTTCATGTGTTGCTCGCAACGGACGGACCGATCTCCACCGTGGAATGCGCGTGGGTCGTGAGCGCAGCTCTTGCGGCCGCGCATCTCGCCGACACGGACGAACTGAGCGTGATGGCCGCGAACCGGCTGAGAAAAGCGCAAAGCAGCTCCGGGCTTTTCCCACACATGATTCCCGCGCAGGCGAGCGGCCTGTTTCGCGCTCATGTGGGTTGTTTTGCCGATCAGGTCTATCCGATACAGGCGCTCGCCCGCTTTTCGGTGGCATTCGACGATGCCGGTGCGTTGGCGGCAGCGGATGCGTGTGCCGCCCGGATCTGCGCGCTTCAAGGACCCGCGGGTCAGTGGTGGTGGCATTACGACACGCGCAACGGCGGTATCGTCGAAGGCTACCCCGTCTATAGCGTCCATCAGCATGCCATGGCGCCCATGGCGCTTCTCGATCTCAGGGAAGCGGGCGGAGGCGATTATCGAGATGCTATCGCTCAAGGTCTGCGCTGGCTCGTCGAACACCCCGAAGTCGCCGATGATCTCGTCTGCGAGGAACACAGCGTCGTCTGGCGCAAGGCGGCGCGCCGGGAACCGCCGAAGGCGGCGCGGTCGATCTCCGCCGTCACGACGAGCTTGAACCCAGGCCTGCATATGCCCGGTCTCGATGCGATCTTTCCGCCGAACCGGATCGACTATGAGTGCCGGCCCTACGAATTCGGGTGGCTTCTCTATGCCTGGCTCGCCGGTGGCGTGGTGGAAAAATTGCGCGAGAACCGGAGGGTGGCGACACCCGCAACCGAACCCCGTCCGGAAGCGCAAAAGCACCGGCAGTTGCTTTTCGGGCTCTACATCGATCCCTTGAGTATGGAGGACGTCGTCCAAAGCTGTCGCGATGCGCTCGCCAGACGCAAAACGCTTTTGCTCGGCGTTCTCAACGCGGCCAAGGTCGTCAAGCTGCGCAAGGATCCGGTGCTGTGCGCCTCGCTCCTCGAATGCGACATGCTTCTGGCCGATGGACAATCCGTCGTGTGGGCCAGCAAGCTCTTCCGCCGCCCCTTGCCCGAACGCGTGGCGGGCATCGATATCTTCGAACGGCTGCTCGGCCTCGCGCATCGGGAGGGATGGTCCGTCTACCTTCTCGGCGCCCGGCCGGATGTGCTCCGGGCGCTCGAAGAAAAATTGCACGATCGCTTTCCGGGACTGAAGATCGTCGGACGCAATGACGGTTATTTCGCCGACAGCGACAGCGCGAGGGTCGCCGCGGACATCCGCACTTCAGGCGCTGACATGCTGTTTCTCGGCATGACGTCCCCCAAGAAGGAGATCTTCCTGGGTTCGTTCAAGGACAGCCTGGATGTACCGATCATGCATGGTGTCGGCGGATCGTTCGACATTCTCGCCGGCATCACGAAACGGGCGCCTTTGGGCTGGCAGCGCATCGGCATGGAATGGGCGTTCCGCCTGGTGCAGGAGCCGCGCCGGATGGCGTGGCGTTATCTCACGACGAATACACAATTCCTGATGCTGACCGTTCGCGAATTGTTCGACCCGTCACCTCCGCTTCGACCGAACAACGGTGTGATGCATCTCCACCACCGCGATGAGCGGGCTGTCGGAAAAAATATTATCACCGAATAACAGGGAGTCGCTGCAATGACCGATCTTTTCTCTGGCCGGCTGGCTATTCTCGGCCTGGGTTATATCGGCCTGCCCACCGCGGCGGCGTTGGCAACGCGCGGCATCGAGGTCATCGGCGTCGACATCAACCCCGACATCGTCGCGGCCGTCTCTCAGGGTAAGGTTCCTTTCATCGAGCCGGACCTCGCGGTCGCCGTCAGCGGCGCGGTGGCGATGGGAAGGCTGAGCGCGTCGTCCGAAACCCCGGAAGCGGATGCCTACATCATCGCCGTGCCGACACCGTTCAATGGCGATCACACCGCAAATTTGTCGTATGTGCAGGCAGCGGCCGAGCAACTCGCCCCACGCCTGAAACCCGGCTCCATCGTCATCCTCGAATCGACATCGCCTCCCGGCACCACGGAACAGGTGAGCCGGTGGATCGGAGCGTTGCGCCCCGACCTGAAGATGCCGCACGATACGGACGGAATCGCCGAAATCTATGTCGCCCACTGCCCCGAGCGCGTGCTTCCGGGCCGCATCATGATCGAGATCATCACCAACGACCGCGTCGTCGGAGGCGTCACGCCCCGATGCGCACAGCGTGCCGCATCGATCTACCGGGTGTTCGCACAAGGCGAGATTCTTCTCACCGACGCCGCCAGCGCCGAGATGGCGAAGCTGGTGGAAAACGCCTATCGTGACGTGAACATCGCATTCGCCAATGAATTGTCGATGATCAGCGAGTCGCTTCATCTCGATGTGTGGGAGGTCATTCGGCTGGCGAACCGGCATCCTCGGGTGGAGATCCTGAAACCCGGCCCCGGTGTCGGCGGGCATTGCATCCCGGTGGATCCGTGGTTCATCATTGCGGCCGCGCCCACTCAATCGCGGTTGCTCCGCATCGCGCGCGAGGTCAATGACGACAAGCCGCATCACGTCGCAAAGCAGGTGATCGCAAAAGCCAGCCGGTTCCATTCCCCGACGGTTGCCTGTCTCGGCCTGACCTTCAAAGCCAATGTGGACGATATCAGGGAGAGCCCCGCGATCGAGGTCGTCGAACTGATCGCCAAGGGCCTGCCTGACACCGAAATCCTTGTGGTCGATCCCTACGCGGACCGCGTACCGCAAGCGTTGGCAGCCTATTCGAATCTGCGCATGGAGAGAACGGTCGAAGCCGTCGAGCGCGCGGATATCGTCGTTCTGTTGGTCGAGCACGATCAGTTCAAGGCCCTGGGGCGGACCCGGCTCGGCGGCAAGGTGGTCTACGACACCCGCGGAGCGTGGAACTGACTAACTTTCGAGCGGGCACGCTGCCCTGCCAGGGGATCGAATTCGGCGGGGCGCTCCGCAAGGCCGAAGAAATGCTCGATGGCATTCTTGCATCGATCCGCTGCGTGGCCATCGCCGTAGGGATTGACCGCATGCGCCATCGCTTGATGAGCACTCATATCGGTCAACAAGGTCGAGACTTCGTCGACGATCACGTCCTCACTCGTGCCGACCAGTTTGACGGTCCCGGCGGCGACAGCCTCAGGTCTTTCCGTCGTCTCCCGCATTACCAAAACCGGCTTGCCGAGGCTCGGGGCTTCTTCCTGCACGCCGCCGCTGTCGGTGAGCACGATGGTCGCCTCGTTCATCGCCCGCGCGAAATCGCAATAAGCAAGCGGCGACGTGACCACTACGTTGTCGAGACCCTGAAGCGGCGGAAGAAGCACCTCCCGAACCACCGGATTGAGGTGAGCCGGCAGGAGAAAGACGACCTCGGGAAAGGCCTTGGCGATGCGAACGATGGCCCGTGCAGTCCGCGCCATCGGGTCGCCCCATGACTCGCGCCGGTGAGCGGTGATCAGAACGGTACGCCGCCCTTTGATCTTCGTCAGATCGAGGTTCTCGATGGGCAGATTCCGCGACACCACATCGAGCAGCGCATCGATGACGGTGTTGCCGGTGACGAAGATCCTGTCCTCGGGCACGCCATCCGTCAAAAGGTTCTCTCGTGATGTCGGCGTCGGCGCGAGATGCACCGTCGTCAGTTGCGTCGTGAGACAGCGGTTGGTTTCCTCCGGAAACGGATTGCTGGCATCACGCGTGCGCAATCCGGCCTCGAGATGGATGACCGGAACTCTTTGATAGAATGCGGCAAGGGCGGCCGCGAGGCAAGTCGTCGTGTCGCCCTGAACGAGAACCGCGTCAGGCTTCTCGACGGCGATCACGTCCGAGACGCCGTTGAGCGCGCGTGTCGTGATGTCCTGCAATCGCTGTCGTTCGGTGATGATGTCGAGATCGTGGAGCGGCTTGATGCCGAACAGATCATTGACCTGATCGAGCATGGCCCTGTGCTGACCGGTGACGGCAACGACCGGTTTGATGTGCGCTGATCGTCCCAGCGCCTGGACGAGCGGGGCGACTTTGATGGCTTCCGGACGAGTGCCGTACACAAAAAGGATCTTGCGCATTTCGCGAGAAGAACTCCCCGATGCTGACACGTCTGGCATCTAGGTTGGGCCTGACCCCGATCAATCGTCCACACGGCCGCCTTGTCGGTGCAAGAGAGGTACACCATCGGAGATCACTGGCCTTCTGCCTGGGTGAAGACAGATAATCGGTGACGCGATAGGACCGGCGATGCCGCAAGAGAGGGTGGGCCTCACCGCACGACAGGACACTGCAGCTCCTCCGACTGCGGTGGGTATTCTGTCGCGAATCGCGGCCGAGGAGGCTATGCGAGCGGGCCTCAGAATTTCACCCTTACTCAGAAAAGCTGGTTTGCCTCCGACCCTCGTGAAAGACGAACGCGTTCGCGTCGACGTTCGTGAACAAATCGTTTTCCTCAATCTCGTCGCGCATGCATTGGACGACCCGTTGCTCGGGTTTCACCTGGCGCGGGATGCGGATCTGCGTGAACTCGGACCGCTCTATTACGTGATGGCCTCATCCCAGAAGCTTGGCGACGCGTTCGACATCGCAGCGCGATACAGCGCAGTCGTGAACGAAGGTATCCGGACCATCACGAGCCGTAGAGCGAATGCATTTTCGGTTGAGTTCGATTATGTCGGCGTGGAACGACATCTCGATCGGCACCAGATGATGTTCTGGATCACTTATACTCTAAAGGCGGCACGGTTCTTGACCAAGCGCGAGCTTACACCGCTCGATGTGAGTTTCGTTCATCAGAACGATGCCGATCCTGCCGAAATGGAGCGCTATTTCGAATGCGTCATCAGGTTCGGTGCTCCGAGAGATCGGATCTCCTTTGATGCGCGAGCGGTCGACTTGCCCCTTGTGACGGAGGACGAATATCTCAACAGATTCATGGTGAGATATTGCCAAGAGGCGGCGGGGCGATTGGCGTGGTCGGAGAACCCGCTGCGAACCCGCGTCGAGAACGCAATCGTCCCGCGTCTCCAGGACGGAAGCGCGAGCTTGGGCACGATTGCAAACGATCTCGGCTTAAGCCCCCGAACCTTATCCCGTAAGCTCGCCACGGACGACCTGAGCTTCAGCACGATCCTCGATGAACTCCGTTCGGACCTCTCATATCGATATTTGCAGAATTATGATCTTTCGATATCCCAGATAGCCTGGCTTCTCGGATACACTGAGGTCAGCTCTTTCGTACATGCTTTCCAGCGATGGGCCGGAAGATCGCCGACTGACGCACGACGCGCGATCAAGGGAGTCATGGATCGCTCGGCAAGTGGCACTTCCTAATCTTCACGGTACCGAAAGCGCATTCGCCTGATGTATTTTCCTACCCTGCCCTCAATACTATCCCGGATGCTCCACAACGTACTCCCTTTGAGTGTCTTGAAGACACCGGTTCGAAGCGCAAAATGAAACAGCACGACAAGACTCGTCTACGAACCTTGAACTTAAGCTTCTCCCATGTTGGAGGCTCGGCATGTTCACTTCGACAAAGATTCTTTTCGCAGCACTCGCGTTTTCAGCCTTGACGGCTGCCGCGACCGTCGCGGGACATTCATCTAGCGGCGGCTTCTCCTCCTGGTGGGGGAATTGGGGACGAGGCGGTTGGGGACACGGCGGCCCCAATGGCGGAGGACAAGGAGGCGGCAACCACCATGGCGGTGGGACGGGCGGTGGGACGGGCGGAGGTTCCGTCGGCGCACCGGGTCCCGTAGCGGGGGCAGGACTTCCCTTCATCCTGCTCGCTGGCGGATATGTTCTGGTTCGCCGTTATCGCAACCGTCAGAAGATCGAAAAACTCGACTGAGATGCAGGCCGATCATCGACTGTCCCATTCTTCCGTCTCGGGGGCTGCTGTCGCCCGAGACGTGGGTAGGGATGCGTGTGCCGCCATAACGGGGGTACCGCGCAACGAACTCTTTGCCGGTCTCGTCGTGATCGGATTCATCAACGGAATCCTCGAGCGCATCATGGTGAGCGTTTCGGGCGATGGTATCGTGGGCGCGCTTCTCAACACATTCGATATCAGTGTCATCGTCTGGAGTGCGTGCCTCATCGGACTGTCATTTTTGCTACGTGAACCGGCGCAGCCCACTGGGCGCTCCGACTGGGTCGTAGCGACCGTCGTTCTTGCCGCTTTTCTCGTGCCTGTGGCGCCGCTGAGCTGGTTGGCCATCTCTGGGCTTGCGATCCACATCCTGAGAACATCACCGCGCGGCAGTTTCCTCAATCGTGGAGGCTGGATTCTGCTTGCGATGACGGTGCCGATGTTCTGGGGGCGCCTTCTCTTTGCAGTGTTCAGCGATGCCATATTGCAGGGCGATGCCACGCTCGTCGGCTGGCTGGTGGGAACGCATCGCCTCGGCAATGCGATCGAGTTCGCCGACGGGTCAGGCTATGTCTGGATCGCGCCAGCCTGTTCCTCGCTGGCGAATGTCTCCCTGGCGATCCTGTGCTGGGTGACGATGACTGAAGTTTTGAAACGCCCGCGCGCGTGGCGAGATGGGGGATGGGTCTTGCTCGCATGCATCGCGGTGATTGCCATCAACGTCACCCGCATCAGCCTGATCGGTCTCTATCGTGACCATTTCGATCTGATCCATGGCCCCATTGGCGCGGCCGTCGCGAGCTGGCTCATTTTGGGAGTCACGGTCGGGATTTGCCTGCTGGGAGTCCGACGTGACCTTCCGGCTCGGACTTAGCGCGGTTTTCGGACTGGCGCTGGCAGCGAGCGTTGCTCTCAAGGTGCCGGGCGTCGCGGACATTGCCGCGGTGACGGAAAGCACGATCCCGGACAAAATCGCGACCGTTCTCCGGCAGGATGGTTTTCAGGTGCGGCAGGACGTTCCCGACTACGATCTGAGCTGGGTCTCAGGTGTTTCAGGCTCCTGCAACGTTCTCGTCGCCCCGGTCGCGCCGCAAGGTTGGCATCGATCCTTGATCACGCAAGTCGCCAAGGGCAACCCGATCCTTTACATCGTCAATGGACAAACCTATGCCGAGCAGCCGATCCTGAGAACGCGGGCCCAATATTATTGGAGCAAACTGAATCGCTATCTCGGTCTGAGCGCTCCGGGCCGCCCTGTCATCGCCGTCATCGCTCCAACGGCCTGTGAGCGCTTGCCTCTCGACGGGCTTGCAGCATTGTCGATGCAATGAGCGGACGAGCGGCGAGGATCCCATTTCAAGTGTCCGACATGACCGTCAGAGTGTTTTTTCGCTGGGTCGCGTGGCTGCTCGTCGCGGCTGTCGCGGCCTTCACGCTTTTGCCGATCGGATTTAGGCCCGTCACTGCGGCTCCTGCCGATCTGGAGCGGTTCGTAGCCTTCGCGGCAATCGGCGGGGCATTCTACTTCGGCTATCCCAACCACCATGTCGGCTACGCCCTGCTGGTTCTCGGAATAGCCGGTCTGTTCGAACTTATGCAGGACATCATTCCAGGCCGCCACGGCCAAGTCCACGATTATGCCGTAAAGGCCGCAGGCGCGGTGGTAGGCACATTGCTGGCAAGATTGGTGGAACGGATCGTCGCCCTGCGGGCAATCCCAAAATGAAACGGCCCCGACTCGCGCCGGGGCCGCTCCTGTTCACGAATCGACGTTAGACGATGAAGAAATCGGCCTTCGTGAGCTTCGCGAGATTGCTGATGGTGGCGAACTGCACCGCAGCGCCGGAACCATTGCCGTCGGCATCGTAATAAACCGCGCCGGTCTTATTGTTGTAGATGATGTGATCATCGGCATCGAGCGCCTTGTCGCCGATCCTGAACTCGCTCGAAGCAAGCGTACCTGCCTTGAGATTCGTGAAGATCGCCTTCGAAAGCTGGATCGTGTCGTACGTCGGGTTGAAGTCCGTGATCTTGTCGACGTTCGTGCTCTTGTTCAGCTTCGTATCGAAGATGAACGTATCTTTGCCAACGCCACCGGAAAGGATGTCGTTGCCACCCTTGCCGTTCAGCTTGTCGTTGCCGTTATAGCCGAAGATCTTGTCGACCGTCGAGCTGCTACCCGTCAGGACGTCGTTGCCCCAACCACCCTTAATGACCTTCTCGGTCGAAGTCGGAGGGGTCGTGGGATCCGTCGGCGCCGGGTCGGGAGTGGGGGTGGGTGTCGGCGTCGGGTTCGGGGACCCGCCGGGGGGCACGTCGCCGGGCATACCTTCGGTGTTACCCGACATGTAAGGGGTGTTCTTGTTGAACGAGGCGTAGCCCCACTGACCCTTGCCGAGGAAGTTGTTGGTGAACGACACACCGGTGATCGCGCCGCCGGAGAACTGGCCATCCGAATAGATCGTATAGCCACCGCCGGCGAGGTAGTTGTTGTCGACCGCAATGTTCGAAATCGGCCCGAAATAGTTGTCGATCATCACCGCCGAGGTGTTGGTGTGGTCGTTGATGATCGTGTTGTGGGTGATCTTGACATTCGAGACGTTACCGTCGATCGCGACGCCATCGTAGTGCGGGCCGGACCAGTTGGACTGCAAGTCGTGAATGTAGTTGTCCTGGATGATCGTTCCCGAGCCGGTTACGTAGATACCGTCCTCGACATTGTGGATGTTGTTGCCGATGAAGGTACCGGCGCCGCTGATGCCGCGGACGCCCTCGGCGGCCTGACCGTCGATGTCACAATTCTTGATCGTCGCACCGCCAGCGCGGATGTCGATGACGGCCCAGCTGTTGGCCGAAATCTTGCAGTTCTCCAACGTCACGTTCGCGGCGTTGATGGTCACGGTACCCTTGATGTCGAGGTTACGGATGACCGTTCCTGGTGTGTTGATGACCAAACTTCCCGAGGAAGTCAGAGTCACGCCAGCCGGAACACCAGTATTCGACGCGTTTGGAAAGCCCGAAAGGGCAGCAGAAGACACAGTAGCCATAATAATCCCTTACCTTACGGTAGGTTACCGAAAATGGATTTGAGTCGAACGGGCTGTTATGACGTGGTGCCAACTGATAAGCGGCACCGGTCAATTATTTTTGTTCACCGATCGACCGATGAGTGCCCCCAAGAGACTAAATCTCTAAAGTGGTAATTCCGAATACACGTGACTGTGAAGATTGGTCTTGTGATTATTAGACAGTTCTTTGTTATTTGCGGCCAGCTTGGCCGGAACGAGCGATAATTTGAAGCGCGGCTATAATAATGGCGATATCATGACAAATATTCATCATTTCATTGACGGCATTCCCTAGATGTTCGTGTAGGATGGGAATGGATTACTGCTGGAAACGGAAGTTACATTGAATAATGACCGTCTGAGATGGCTCCGGTCCCCCACGTCACGCCACTCCGTTATGGGAAAAAACGGGGATCGAACGGCTACCTCTTTCGAGAGGCTTGCCGGTGCTTCCGCCAGCCACAGTTCCTTGAACTGAGAATTTCCAAATTCCTCGAGGCTTGTTCGCGCACGCGGCTGGTGACGTGGCCTTGGGTGAACCGACCCAACGAGTGGATTGCATGACAGATCATCGGGTTTCACTACGTTTCGTAGAACAGGCGCAAGGCGGAGAGATGCCTGAAAAGAAGCTGCCTTATGACAACAAGAGGTCCATTCCCTCGATCATGCGGAGACGGCGGTTCCGCGTGGTCAATCGGTTGATCGAGGATATCATCGAGAAAAGGGGTTCATGCCGTATTCTCGATCTCGGCGGAACGCACTTCTACTGGGCCTTGAATGAGGAATATCTCAAAACGCGGCGGCGCCAGATAACGATCATCGTCGCGAATGTCGACGCGCTGCCCGAGCAGCAGAACGACGATCTATACGAGTACGTCATCGGCGACGCGACCGCCCCGGACCTCTACGCCGCGCACGACTACGATCTGATTCATTCGAATTCGGTCATCGAGCATGTGGGTGGATGGCCCAAAGTCAAAGCGATGGCAGACCACATTCGGGCCTCGCAGCGCAATTACTACATTCAGACACCGAATTACTGGTTCCCGATCGAACCTCATTTCCGCTCTGTGGGCTTTCAATGGCTGCCGGAATCGACACGTGCGGAAATGCTCATGAAGCGCCGACGCGGCTTTCGCGGTCCCGCCAAGGATTGGGAAGCGGCGATGGAGCTGGTCGAGACAGTAAAACTCCTGACAGCCTCCCAGCTCCGTGGGCTCTTTCCGGACGCCGAACTGTTGCGGGAACGGATCGGCCCTCTTACAAAGTCTTTCATGGTGGTTCGCGGTTGACCGCGCCGCCGTCCGTGCAACGCGCTTAGCGCAAAAAAAAAGGCGTACGGCTGCGCCCTGCGGGCTTAGACCCCCTGTCGCGCGACAGTAGCACCTTGCAGAGCGCTGGAGAGAAATCAGTAGCCGTATTTCTCGGGTCCATACTCACATTTGTTCAGCACGACCCCGAGAACATTGGTCTCCTGCGATAGGGTGCGCTCGCAAACATCGACTTCGCTGAGCGTGCTCGCTTCGGCCGCCACCACGAGGATCACGCAGTCGACATTGGGCAGAAAGGCCAGGACATCGTCGTTGACGAGCATGGGCGGCAAGTCGAAAAGCAGGATGTTCGGCTGCAGCTTGTCTTTCAGCCCCGTGAGGATCGACGGCGTCTTCGGACTTTGCAGCAATTCAGCGGTGTAGGAAACGGGATAGGAATTTGCGCCGACGGCGATGTTCTCGCCGCAGCGCACGAACGTATCCTCCAAGGCGCTTTCCCCTTTCAGGAAGCGCTCCATGGAATAGACTTTCTCCAATCCAAGAACGCTGCCCACCCGGGGACGCCGAAGGTCGAGATCGACGAGAACCGTCCGGCAATCTTTCAGATTGGCCAGGCTGAAAGCCAGATTGAGGCTGACGACGGTCTTGCCGCAACCCGGCGTCGGAGAGGTGATGGCGACGGAAGTCCAGTTGTTCTGGCGCATCGTCTTCAGAATTTTCGTGCGCAGAATGTCGAAGGTGAAATTGGCCTTGTCCGTCCGGTCGATGGTGACGACGCGCCCATGGGCCACCCGTTTGCGATCCAGATTCACATGAGACAGCTTCGTCCAGGACGCGTCGTTCGCGGGTGGCGGTGGGCCGACTTCTGGAAATGCGACCAGGGCGATTTCCTTTTCCGTTTTCTCGATTGCGGCTTGAATGCGATCCATGGTGTACGCCTAGATCCCCAATGTACGACGGAATGTCGCCGGAATATGCACGAGTCGTCTCTGCTGCATTTCCCCTCTCGTGGGAATGTAGGGAATGATCGCGAGAGGCTCGATTTCCAGCATGTCGATGAGTTCGCTCGGTCGCCGGATGCTCTTGTTCAGAAGTTCCAGGAGGACGATGAATCCGAGCCCTAGCATCAATCCTCCGATCAAGCTGCCGCCGGCGATCGCAAAACGCTTGGGACCGATGGGCCGCTGCGGCGGGGTCGCCAAATCCAGAACCGTCAACCGCTCGCCTTTGGAACGCTGCTCGATCCGCTCGCCGATCGAAGCATCCGCCAGCCGTGCATTGGCCACGTTGTATTGGGCCAGAACATTCTGATGCTGCCGTTCGAGCGCATTCAACGCCGTTTCATTACCGGGTGTCGCCATAATTGACTGGGCCAGCTCCGGAAGGCTCTTTCCGATGGTGACCTTCTCCTCGGAGATTGTCGTCAATCGGCGATCGATATCGGCCAATTGTATGTCCAACTCCGACGGCTCGCTCTTGATGGCCGAGGCATCGGATCCGCTCGCTCGCTCCGACTGCACGGCTTTCTCGAGCGCCGCGATCTGGGACTGAAGGGCGACGATGCCGGGGCTCGTATCCGAAAAGATCGTTCGTTGTTCGATCAGCGTGCGACGCAATTGCGCGAGCGTCTGTTGCTCCGGCGTCATCGCGGCATTGGTCACGCGGCCTGTGCTGGTGAACAGCTGCACGAGCCTGGAGCGTCCATCGCGCAGAGAGGCTTCCTCTCGGGCGAGCTGCATCAGTCTTTCCTGCTGGCTGATCTGCTGGCTGCGCCGGAAACTCAAGCTCTCCGGCAAGGAATCCTTGTTGCGGTTCTTGAAGTCCAGGATCTCGCCTTCGAGCTGCTTGAGCCTCCCGCCCAGACGTTCCGTCTCCTGCTGGAAGAACTGCAGGGTGTCACCGGCCTGCTCGGTGCGCAGGCGAACATTCTTTTGCAGAATGAGATTGACGAACTCATTGACGACATCGGCGGCAAGGACAGGATCCTGCGCCTTGAACGAGACAGAAAAAGCTGTCGCCGCATCGCTGGCGCGCGGCGTGTCGAATCGGAGCTGATCGACGGCGGTTCGCGAGCGCATATCGTCCACGATATCGTTCTCGGAAGCCCCTGGCCGGTCGCTATAAAGGCCGAAGCGATTGGCGAGCGCCAGTAGATTGGCGCGCGTCATCATCTGCAATTCGATAAGCTGAAGCTGCTTGACGATCTCGGCGGGAACAGTCGAACGCACGAGATCCGCCGAGATCATCGGAGACTCGACCATGATCCGCGCCTCCGCTCGATAAACGGGAGGCAGAGAATAGGCGAAGGCTAATCCGAGCGTTGAAACGACGGCCGCGATGGCTGCAAAATAGGGAAACCGCCGAATGAAGATCGAACGGTAGAAGCGAATGTCGATATTGCCCATTGCACGTTCACTCGCCCACGTGAAAATCAAGTCACTCGAAAACCAAGTCACCCGTTCATAACTTGCAGATACTTTTCCCGTTCCCCGGTCACGCTGCCGCGAGCCGCGTGAGATGAAGCGCCATCGGATTCACTCTGCGAGGCCACGATGTCTTCGGCCGCCCTTAGCTTTGACGAATAAAGTTATACCCGCGAAGATCTGCAAGTCTAGCTAAGCAATTGGCGCGAAAGTATTACGTCTTCCTTTCGAAATCGACGCCCTTGGTGCAGTTGCCAAAAGAATCTCTCGACCGATAATGCATCTGCGAACCTAGTATTGGCAGATGACGATCGATATGTCGAAAGCACATGGAACGAGGTGGAAGCACGCGAGTGCGTTGCTGTCGGCGTGCGCTGCCTTTACGCTTGCTCTAGCACTCCCGGTCACCGCCCACGCCGACCGTTATCCACTCGCGCCGCAGACCAAGCTGCGCGTGACCGTGGTGCAATGGATTCCATCGAAGGGCGAATACCAGCGATGGGACGCGGTCGGCGGCGAATTCACCGTTTCCGCCACAGGCACAATCGCGCTTCCGCTGGTCGGATCGATGGCCGTTGCGGATCTGGACGGCACCGAACTTGCCGCCAAGATCGCCGAGCAACTGAAGAATAAAACCGGCCTGATCAATATTCCCGACGCAACGGTGGAAATTCTGGAGTACCCACCAATCTACGTTGTAGGAAGCGTGGCCTCGCCCGGCGAACACAAGTTTCGCCCGGGATTGACGGTGCTTCAGGCTGTGGCGCTGAGCGGTGGCAGATACCGTCCGAACATTGAAAACGGCACGAAAGGCCAGCTCGGCATGCTCGGCGAGTGGCAGAGCCTGCGCGAGGATATCCTGCGGGCCACAGGCCGGATCGCACGCTTGCAAGCCGAAATCGCAGGCAAGAAGGAGATCAGCTTTCCCACCGAGTTGACCGGGGGTCCGAACAAGAAAACCGGAGCGGAGATCATCTCTCAGGAGCGCGTCATTTTTGAAGCGCGTACCAACGCCCTGCAACGCCAACTCGATAATCTCACCGAACTGCGCAATCTGTTCACGGCGGAAATCGATGTGCTCGGAAAGAAGACCGAGGCGCTCGACAACCGCATCAAGGTGGTGGGCGATGAACTGACCGGCGTCAAATCCCTCGTCGAGCGCGGCATCGCGACGGTCTCGCGAAGGTCGGAACTGGAATTTGCCGTCGCCAATCTTCAATCGAACCGCCTCGATGAAGTAACCGCCGTCATGAGGGCGCGCCAGAACCTGAGCGAGGCAACGCGAAGTGCTCTATCCCTTCGGGACAAGCATCAGACGGATGTCTCCACCGAGTTGCAGGACGCGCAGGCCAATCTCGAACGGGCGCGGATCAAGGAAGACGTGCTCAAGAAGACCCTGATTCTGAGCGACGCTTCTCCCGCTTCCAATGAGCGCCGGAACGAGAATTCACCAGACCCGGACCTTTCATTTTCAATCGTCAGACAGACGCCGGAAAAAGCCGAGGAAATCGCCGCATCGGAATCGACGGTTCTCTTGCCGGGAGATGTGGTGAAGGTTGCCATCAGCGAGCCGACGAGGCGGCAGGCGGCAGGCGCTTCGACAGAGGCCGTGCAATGATCGCGTGGGATCTTCCATTCGTGAATTCGGCGCGCTCTGATGGCTGAGGGTCCAATGCCGCCTTATCCCCGCGTGAGCGTCATCATCCCCCATCTCAACGAACCCGATGAATTGCGCCGATGCCTCGACGCGTTGAACGCGCAGAAGGTCGACGGGATTCCCTTCGAGATCATCGTGGTCGACAACGGCTCTCGCCACCTGCCCAAGGCGGTCTGCACCGATGTCACGTTGGAGCTGGAGCCGACGCCTGGCCCCGGTCCCGCACGGAGCCACGGAGCCCGTGTCGCGCGAGGCGCGATTCTGGCTTTCGTCGATGCCGATTGCGTGGCGGATGACGGCTGGATCCGCGGCATCGTCGAGTTTCTGGATCGAAATCCGGACGTGGATTGCCTTGCCGGCGATGTCCGCATCGCCCACGCCGATCCTGCTCGCCCAACCGCTATCGAAGCCTTCGAGAGCATATTCAGTTATCGTGTGAAGCTCTACGTGGAACGCGATCACTACGCGGCAACCGGCAACATGGCGGTCCGCAGGGATACGTTTCATGCCGTGGGCCCTTTTGGCGGTATCGCCACCATGGAAGACCGGGATTGGGGGCAGCGGGCGACGGCACAGGGGGTCCGCATCGCCTACGTGCCCGAGGTCCGTGTGTTTACACCATCCTGCAAGAGTTTTCCGGAACTCACGCGACGCTGGGATCGGCACATCGCTCATGAATTCGACGAGGTCGGCGATCATCCGCTCGACATCGCCAAGTGGATTGCGCGCAGTGCAGTGATGGCCGCGTCGCCCCTGGCTGAAACCATCACGATCATACGCTCGGACAAGGTCTCCAACCTGCGGGAACGCTGGCTTGCTTTCACATGCGTCAGCCGCGTTCGTCTCTACCGCGCCCGAAAGATGCTGGGGCTGTGTTTGAGACGAGATGCGACTCGCATGGTCGGGAGTTGGAATCGGGATTAGAGCCGGAACACAACACCGCTGAGGCACGCCGATCACGAGACAGGCGCTAGCCCGGAATGGTTCTGGACTTCTAAGACCGCCCATTGATACGATTTTTCTACTGTCCCATCGGCTTTGGCAAAAGGGGGGTCGTCGTGTCGACGAAGCGTCAGGCCTTTTCGTCGCCTCGGGAGCCACGTGAACGCTCCCCGGTTTCGGTTGTCATCGTCACCTACAACAGCGATTCCGTCCTTCCAGGGCTTCTGGATTCATTGTCGGCGGGGCTCGAAGGCATCGGCGATTTCGAGATCGTCGTGGTGGACAACGATTCCCGCGACCAATGCGTGGCCATTGCGAACGCTCATCCTATCCGCCCAAGGGTCATCGAGACGGGCCGCAATGCCGGTTATGCGGCCGGGATCAACGCCGCCACGGATACCATCGATCCGGATCGCACCGTGCTGATCCTGAACCCGGATATCCGCCTTCGGCCCGGAGCGGTGCGCGTGCTGGTCGACGAGCTTGCCGGTCCGACGATGGGCATCGCCGTGCCGCGCATCGTGAACGAGGACGGCACCATTGCTCTCTCGCTGCGGCGGGAACCCTCGATCATGACGGGCTGGTCCGAGGCTCTTCTGGGAAAGCTCGCGATCCGCATGGGCCTCAGCGAGGTCATCGACGATCCTCCGCTCTATCGGCGGGGCGGGAAAGTCGAATGGGCCACAGGCGCGGCCCTGGCGGTTTCAGCGCGGGCACGCCGCCTTGCCGGCGATTGGGACGAATCGTTCTTCCTCTATAGCGAGGAGGTCGATTATCTTCGCAGAGTGCGCGAAAACGGGCTCTCCGTCGTCTGCGTTCCCCAGGCCGAGATGGTCCATATCGGTGGCGATTATCTGGAGAATCCTCGGCTCTCCGCTCTGCTGGCGCGCAATCGGATCCGCTATTTTCGCCGTCATCACGGGCCCATCGCGACGGCCCTGTTTCAGCTCAGCATCGTGGTGGGCGCCGCCATGCGCTCGATGCTGGGACCGAGCCACCGCGCCGTGTTGCACGCGGCCTTGACGCCGTCGCGACCGCCCATCGAGATTGCGTCCAACACCGGAGGGGCGCCGGTTTGAGGGTTCGCGACATCGAAAAGGCGATACGCTCCTCGACGCCCCCGGAAGGCGGAGTTTCCGGTCGGCAGACTTACGTCCAGATCCTGAAATCGACAGCACAGATCGGCGGATCGTCCGTCGTGAACATCGCCTTCGGCATCATTCGGAACAAAGCCATCGCGGTGTTGCTCGGTCCGGCCGGGGTCGGCCTGATGAGTCTCTACAGCTCCATCGCCGACCTCACGCAAAACCTGAGCGGTTTGGGAATTCAGAGCAGCGGCGTGCGGCAGATCGCGGTGGCGGCGGGTTCCGGCGATGAAAATAAAATCGCCTTGACCGTCACAGTGCTTCGGCGAATGTCGATCCTCCTCGGCCTTCTCGGCGCCCTCCTTCTCGCCGGATTGGCCGGGCCGATTTCTGAATTCACATTCGGGAACCGTCAGCAGAGTGCCGGTGTGGCGCTCCTCGCCATCGCGGTCTTCTTCAGGTCGGTCTCGGCTGGCCAGGCGGCACTGATTCAAGGGATGCGCCGCATTTCGGATCTCGCCCGCATGGGCATGCTGGCGGCTTTCTTCAGCACCGTGATCAGCATTCCGCTGGTCTATCTGTTTCAGGAACGGGGCATCGTGCCCTCCCTCGTCGCGATGGCCGTCGCCTCTGTTCTCACCTCGTGGTGGTACAGCCGGAAAGTTCAGATCAGCGCCTCGCCGATGACGGTCGCACAGATGTGGCCGGAAACGGCGATGCTGTTGAAGTTGGGCGTCGCCTTCATGGCGAGCGGCTTCCTGACCGTAGGTGCAACCTATGCGGTCCGTATCATCGTGATGCGGCAGGCCGGCATGGAAGCGGCGGGCATGTATCAGGCGGCCTGGGCGCTGGCGGGTCTTTATACGGGCGTGATCCTGCAGGCGCTGGGCGCGGATTTTTACCCGCGCCTGACGGCGGTGGCCCAGGACAACCCGGAATGCAACCGGCTCGTCAACGAGCAGGCCGAGATCAGCATGTTGCTGGCCGGCCCCGGCGTGATCGCCACGCTCACCCTCGCACCGCTCGTCATGACGATTTTCTACTCGGCGGAATTCAACGCCGCTGCGAACCTTTTACGCTGGCTGTGTCTGGGCATGATGCTCCGCGTCGTGGCTTGGCCGATGGGTTTCGTCGTTCTCGCAAAAGGCGCTCAGCAGATTTTCTTCTGGACGGAGGTCGCTGCCGCTATCGTCCATGTGGGCCTTGCGTGGCTTCTCGTTCCCGTGCTTGGGCTCAACGGTTCCGGAGCCGCCTTTTTCGTCCTGTACGTCTGGCACAGCGTCCTCACTTACGTGATCGTCCGGCGCATCAGCGGTTTTCGGTGGTCGGCGACGAATCTCAGGCTCGGCATTGTGTTCCTGCCAATGGTGGGAGCCGTGTTCTGCGCCTTTTCGTTCCTTTCATTCTGGCCGGCGACGAGCATCGGCTTGGCGGCCGTCGTCCTCAGTGGCCTCTATTCTCTCAGGAGTCTTCTCAAGTTCTGTCCGCCGCATCTTTTGCCCGCTCCGATTCGGCGGTGGGTCGCATGATGGATTTGCGGAACGCGATGTCGCGAGCGCTGACTACCCCTAATTTTCTGGAACGTCCGGATGGGCGCGGGTCGACGTCAACCTATTTATGGCGAATGAAATCGGCACCTTTCCTCGCGAGTTCATGAGATCGACCATGGTTCGGACGGCCACTGAACGTTTTACCCGCGCCCTTTCGGCGGCAGCGTTGCTGGCGCAGCGCAATGGCTACCGTATTCCTCCGTTTCTTCGCGGCGGCGCAAAGCATCTTCAGTTCCTGGTCCACGAACGGGTTCCCGTCGATGACTGGAGCAAGACGCTTATCGGGAACGTCTCGCTGGGCTCGCCCCCCGCCGCCGACGAGCAAGCCGTAACCGTCGAGAGCCCGCACCATGTGGCGCAGCCGCAAAGCGGGCCGAGATTGAAATGCCTCGTCGCGACGGGCGTCCTCGACGTCGGAGGAAGTGACGAGGTCGTTGCGTTTTTGGGCAGGCGTCTTCCCGAACACGGCATCGACACGATCGTCGTCCATACGGGAAGCGTCATCTCGAAAGAACACGCCGGCGGTCGCCTTCCAACCATGCTTCGGCGCGAGGGCGTCCAGGTGGAGGAGGTCACGGAGAGATCGGCGAATGATTTGATCGCTCGCTATCGACCCGACATCATCAGCGCCCACGGCGCGCCGGATTGGTGGCTGCGCCTCGCTGCCGCGCATAAAGTACCTTATGTGGAAACCCTCCACGGCATGCACTCGTTCTTCGATACCGACTGGGCGAAAGAGGCTGAGCGCAGCTCTTCGGCGACAGCGATCATTGCCGTCAGCGAGTTGGTGCGGCGGCAATATATCAACGGAAACCGGGTCATCGATCCGCAACGGGTCATCACCGTACCCAACAGCGTCGATCCCGGCCGCCTGCCGCGGATCGATCGCGACAAGGCCCGCGAATGGTTGAACCTCGGCAACGAATTCTTGTTCCTGTCCCTCGCTCGGCATTCCTTTCAGAAAAACAATTATGGGCTTCTGACAGCATTCGAGGTCGTTGCGGAAATTCATCCGGAAGCGCATCTGCTCATCGCGGGCCGCCCCGACAATCACCTCTACGCCCAACAGCTGCTGCGGCTGCGGGATCGCATGTCGTGCCGCGATCGCGTTCATCTTCGCGACCATGCTCCCTGGCCGTCAGCGCTGTTGGCGGCGGCGGACGGTTTTGTTCAGAACTCCTATTTCGAGGGGTGGTCGCTTGCTTCCATGGAAGCCCTCTATGCCGGATTGCCCGTCATCCTGAGCGATGTGGGCGGCGCCCGGGAGCAGGTCGGCGCAACCGGCCAACGCGGCTATCTCGTCGACAATCCCATCGGAGATGCTCTCGCGGTGAACTGGGACACCATCCGCAATTCGCTTTATTCGCCTCAACTGAACCGCGACACGCTCGTGAGCGCAATGTCCCGCATGATCGAGGAGCGGGATCTTTGGACTGAGCGGCGAAGCGTCTTGCAGACAGAATCCGCCGAGCGGTTCCACCCGGACCATGCCTTGAGCGGACACGCCAACGTGTTGCGTGCGGCCGCCGCAAAGTACGCCCGGTCCGGGAAGACGTGCCCATGATCAATCGCGCTGCCTCGCAAATCGGACGCCGTCTGCGGCAAGTCCGGCGTGTGTGGCTCGCCGAAGGCCCGGAGGGCATCAGTCGTCGAGCGCGCACGGTTCTCGCCGAACAGATCAGGCCCAAGACGGCCCTATCGCCCGTTCTCCCTGCCGATGTCATCGCCGCGGATCTGACGCGTCCGTTCCAACCGCCGATGCCGAGCGCAAAGCAAGGGGAACCCATCGCCGTCAATTGGGTGATGCTTCCACCCAGTCCCGGATCGGGGGGGCATACCACCATCTTCCGTATCATCAACTACCTGCAAAGCCACGGATACAGGAATCGCGTCTACTTCTATGATCCTTATCTCGGCGATCATCAGTATTATGAATCCGTCCTCCGCACCTATTACGGCTTCGCCGGCCCGGTCGGTAATGTCGGCGAGACAATGGCGGACGGCAACGCTGTGGTCGCCACCAGTTGGCCGACGGCTTATCCGGTTTTCAATGCACGATGCGCAGGCAAGCGCTTTTATTTCGTTCAGGATTTCGAGCCGTACTTCCATCCGGTGAGCACGGCCAGCATTCTCGCGGAAAATACATATCGAATGGGTTTTCACGCCATCACCGCCGGCCGATGGCTGTCGGAAAAGCTTCGCGCCGAATTCGGAATGGACGCCGACCCTTTCGACTTCGGCTGCGACACATCCCGCTATGAGCGCCGCTCGGGATTCGAACGGGGCGGGATCGCGTATTACGCGCGCCCCGGTGCCGCACGCCGGGGTTTCGAGCTCGGCGTCATGGCGCTCGAAATCTTTGCCCGAAGACAACCCGACATCGACATTCACATTTACGGCGACAAAATCGGCACGCTCCCGTTCAAAACCGTGGAACATGGGGTCGTGAACCCGGATCGGCTCAACGAAATATACAACAAATGCTTTGCCGGATTGAGCCTTTCGCTCACGAATGTCTCCCTCGTGCCCCACGAAATGCTCGCCGCTGGATGCATTCCGGTCGTCAACGACGCGGAGCACAACCGCATCGTTCTCGACAATCCGTTTGTCCGGTATGCACAACCGACTCCTGAGGCCCTGGCGGCGGAACTGGACGCGTTGGTGAGTGAACCTGCGTTCGATTCTTTATCGCGTGCCGCGGCGGCAAGCGTAAATTCCGCGACATGGGATGATGCCGGGGCCCGTGTGGATGAAGTTTTTAGGCGAGTCACACGGACCTAGAGAGCCGAATCCGATCTTCGTCAAAGAGGCGCGCCGATACCAACATCTTGGCTTTCCAGTAACACCTTAGAGTTAACTGCTTCGCTGGACCGCCGGGACTTTGCCGATATAAACTTATCAACTGCGCAATAGGCCGATCACGAATGATTACCGCTCATGTCGAATAATCGGAGTCTTCCGTAACGACGTTGAAAGCTCGAATGCCGCGTCCTCGATACATGTCGTCCTTTGAAGGGAGCGTCCGTGCGATGAGTTCTGTCGATGTGATCATTCCTTGCTACAATTACGGACATTTCCTGCAAGAGTGCGTCCAAAGCGTTCTGTCCCAAGCGTCGGTAGAGGTTCGCGTTCTGATTCTTGATGATGCTTCCAAAGACGACACCGCTGAAGTCGCGGCCGACCTCGCGCGCGCGAACGGGAATGTCACATTCGTGCGCCACGCCACGAACAAGGGGCATATAGCGACCTTCAACGAAGGGATCGAATGGACAAGCGCAGACTACTCGCTTTTGCTTTCGGCGGACGATTATCTCCTACCCGACGCTTTAGGGAGTTCTGCGAGGCTGATGGACCGGCACCCGGAGATTGGATTGACCTTCGGCAAGGTCATCCAACTGCAGGAAGACAACTCTTCCGCTGAAATCGATCCTTTCAAGAAAGGGCCGCCGCAGGCCGGTGACCGCGTCATGAGCGGCGTGGAATTCATCGAATATAGCGGCGGGTCGAACATCGTTCCGGCACCGACGGCGATCGTTCGGACGGAGCTGCAAAAGCGTCTGGGCGGCTACCGACCGGACATGCCTCATACCGGAGACATGGAGATGTGGTTGCGCTTGGCAGCACATGCCTCGGTCGGGTTTGTCGACGCGTGTCAGGCGGTCTACAGGCGTCACGACGAGAATATGTCCCTCATGTACAGCGTGGATGGCATGTTGCCGGACATTCAGCAACGAAAGGCCACTTTCGATTACTTTTTCCAAACGAGCGGCGCGAATTTACCAAATGCGGATCGACTGAAGCGTAAAATCTACAGGGCGCTTGGATCCATCGCCGTGGGCAAGGCGAGTTTTGCGTTCAACGAAGGCAATCTGGAACTCTCGGAGAAGCTTTCTCAGTTTTCGCTTGCCGTCTGTCCCGACATAAAGCGCTCGGTGCCCTGGGCAAAGTTCGCTTGCAAACGCATGCTGGGCTTCGAGAGATGGCAAGCCGTGCGTTCCGCGCGCGATGCTGTGGTCAAGCTTCGATAACGATCGTCTTGAAAGCGATTCGGTAAGAGGCATCTCGAACGCGCGGCGTCACGCGATTTCTAAAACCAGTGTTAATAGCAGACGCTCGCCTTACTACCTAAGGGTGAGATTTCCAGGGCGTCATCGCCCCCAAAGTGAGTAAGCCGCATGAATGCTTTCTCCGGCGCGTCGGCGAACTAGCTTTAACCGCAGCAAGATGTCCTGGGGTGAACCGAATGCCCGTAGTCAACGTCACGCTCAGCGATGGTGTCGTCATCACACACCCGGATCTCGTCAATCTCTACGGTTGCTCCATCGGTTCCGAAACGCGAATCGGTCCGTTCGTCGAAATCCAGAAGAACAGCAGCATCGGCAAGAGCTGCAAAATCTCGTCTCATTCCTTCATCTGCGAGGGTGTGACCATCGAGGACGAGGTCATGATAGCGCATGGGGTCATGTTCACGAACGACCTCTACCCACGCGCCGCGAGCGAATCCGGTGCGATGCTGACGGACCAGGACTGGGAATTGGTGCCGACCATCGTACGGCGCCGCGCTTCCATCGGCTCGAACGCCACGATCCTCTGCGGCGTGGTGATCGGTGAAGGAGCGATCATCGGATGCGGAGCCGTCGTTACACGCGACGTTCCCGACCACGCCATCGTGGCCGGGGTTCCCGCTCGCGTCATCGGCGACGCTCGTGACCGGGCCAAGCCGCATACGGACAATTCGCGCGCAAGCGCTGTCGGAAACGGCTGAGGGAGTGGCGGGAATGATCGGTGTGGGGATTATCGGTTACGGATACTGGGGCCCGAACCTTGCCCGCTGCGCGGCGGAGGCGGATGGCTGTCACCTCGCCTCGGTCGCGGACCTCTCTCCGGCGGCCCGCCGGCGCGCTTCGCAGCGCTACCCTTCGGCGGACATCGAAGAGGATTGGCGCAGTCTCATCGCCAATCCGAAGGTCGATGCGGTCATCGTCGCGACCCCGACCCGCTGGCATTTCGAGCTCGCTCTCGCGGCACTTCACGCGGGTAAGCATGTGCTCGTCGAGAAACCCATAGCCTCCTCCTCGCGAGAAGCCCGCATCCTGATCGAAGAGGCGGAGAGGCGCGGCCTTGTCCTGATGGTTGACCACACCTTCGTCTACACAGGCGCCGTGCAAAAAATTCGGGACCTCATCACGAGCGGCGCCGTCGGCGATATCTATTACTACGATTCCACACGCATCAATCTCGGTCTCTTCCAAGCCGATGTGAATGTCGTCTGGGATCTCGCCGTGCACGATCTCGCCATTCTCGATTTCGTCATGGATGCCAGCCCGCTCGCCGTTTCAGCCACTGGAGCAGGGCATATCACGGGCAGCCCGGAGAACATGGCTCATCTCACCTTCTACCTGGAAGGCGGGGCGACAGCACATCTCAATGTGAACTGGCTCGCGCCGGTCAAGGTCCGCCGAACTCTCATCGGTGGAAGTCGTCGCATGATCGTCTACGACGACGTCGAGCCGAGCGAAAAGGTGAAGGTCTATGATCGTGGCGTCTCCGTCGACGGAGAGGCGGACCTTCCGCGAGCCGAGGAGGAACTCAACCGGCTGCGGCTCAATTATCGCATGGGCGACATCTGGACTCCGCAGCTCTCCGTGAAGGAAGCGCTGCTCACCGAGATGGAGCACTTCGCGCAATGCATCGAGAACGGCACAAAACCGATGACGGGCGGTTCGAGCGGACTGCGCGTCGTGACGCTTCTTGAAGGGGCAACGCAATCCCTTGGAAGGCGTGGCCAACCCGTGGAACTTGCTGGCATGAGGGCCGCATCATGATCCCATTCCTCGATCTCAAGGCCCAATATCGCGCCATTCAGGATCCGCTTGAGCGAGCCGTGCTCGACGCCTTGCGGAGTTGCGATTACGTGCTCGGCGATCCCGTGAGACAATTCGAGGCGGCCTTCGCCACGTTCTGCGGTGCCCAGGAAGCGATAGCGCTCAACAGCGGAACGTCAGCCCTCCACCTTGCGCTTCTGGCAGCTGGGATCGGCCCCGGCGACGAGGTCGTAACCGTGCCGATGACGTTCGTCGCGACCGTCGCCGCTATCCTCTATGCGGGTGCGACGCCTGTCCTCGTCGATGTCGACCCCGATACTTTCACCATGGATCCGAAGGCCTTCGAGGCTGCCATCACGCCGCGCACCCGCGCCGTGATGCCCGTTCACCTCCATGGGCGCCTCGCAGACATGAAGACTATCTGCGAGATCGCGCGCAGGCACGACATTCTCGTCATCGAGGATGCGGCGCAGGCTCATGGCGCCGAGTTGGACGGACGGAAAGCGGGCACCTTCGGGGCGATGGGCTGCTTCAGTTTCTACCCCGGCAAGAATCTGGGTGCGTGCGGTGAGGGCGGCGCCATCGTGACCGACGATCCGGACCTCGCCGCGACGCTCCGTTGTCTGCGTGATTGGGGACAGGAGGGAAAATACAACCACGTGCGCCACGGGTTCAATTACCGGATGGATACGCTGCAGGCGGCGGCGCTCGACGTGAAGCTCCGGTTTCTTCCTGCATGGACCGAGGCCCGGCAACGGGTCGCGACGCTCTATGACGGTCTTTTGGCGCAAACAACGGTGCGCGCGCCGCAACCCGCTGGTCTTGATCACGTCTATCACGTCTATGCGGTGTGTGTTGAACGGCGGGACCAGGTGCGGGCCGAGCTCGCGGAAGCCGGCATCGCGACAGGCATTCACTACCCGCGCCCGGTCCATTTGCAGCCGGCCTATTCGGCGCTCGTCTCCGGTCCGCCCCGGTTTCCGGTTTCCGAATGGCTTGCCGAGCATTTCGTGTCGCTTCCGATTTTCCCCGAGATGACAGAGCGGCAGGCCGACTTCGTGGTCGACGGGCTGATTCGTGCGGTCGAGGAGCGTCGTGTGGAGACGGTCTGACACGAGCGTTTGAATTCAACTGCTTTGCTGCTCTCACCGGAGGTCGTCATGACGTCGTTTCACACTTCGCTGACCGGAAAGCGCGCTCTCGTGACAGGCGGAGCGGGATTCGTCGGATCGCATATCGTCGATCTTCTGGTCGAGGCCGGGTGCAGCGAAATCGTCGTGATCGACAACATGATCCGAGGCCGGCCGGAAAATCTGGAGGATTCGCTCGCAAGCGGCCGCGTGAAGCTCATCGTCGGTGATATTCGTGACAAGGACCTGGTGCGCAACGCCGTCAAAGGCATCGACACGGTTTTCCACCAGGCGGCTTTGCGCATCACCCATTGCGCGACAGAACCTCGCACCGCCATGGAAGTCATGGTCGACGCCACGTTCGATCTCTTCGAGCTTTGCGTGGAAGAGAGTGTGCGCAAGGTCGTCATGGCCTCTTCGGCTTCCGTCTACGGAATGGCCACGGAGTTCCCCACGACGGAACGTCAGAACCCTTATGGCAACCGCACGCTGTACGGAGCGGCCAAAACCTTCGGGGAGGGTCTTCTTCGTTCGTTCAACGACATGTATGGCCTCAACTATGTGGCGCTGCGCTACTTCAATGTGTTCGGCCCGCGCATGGATATCCACGGCCGATATACGGAAGTGATGATCCGCTGGATGGAGCGGCTCAATGCGGGCCTGCCGCCCGTCATCTTCGGTGACGGCTTGCAGACCATGGACCTCGTGCATGTGCGGGACGTGGCGCGGGCCAACATTCTTGCCGCCACATCGCCCGCGACGGATGTGACCCTCAATATCGGAAGCGGAACGGAGACGTCCCTTCTGGATCTCGCGCGCAGTCTCGCGAAAGCGATGGACTGTCCGGGTCTCGCGCCGATCCACGAGGCGGAGCGCGCCGTGAACCCGGTTCCCCGCCGTCTTTGCGATCCCGACGCCGCCGAGCGCCTGATCGGCTTCAAGACGGGTCTCGATGCCGATGCGGGCCTCACTGAGCTCGTCGAATGGTGGCGCAGCCGCTCGGTTCAACAGGAAGAGAGGGGGGTCGCGTGATGATCCCGATCATCGCTCCCTTCATCGGTGAGAGCGAAGCCGAGGCGGCTTCCGCCGTCGTGCTCTCCGGCTGGCTCTCTCAAGGCCCCGAAGTCGCCGCTTTCGAAAAGGAATTCGCGGAGGCGGTCGGCGCCGATTACGCTTGCGCTGTCTCGAATTGCACGGTCGCCCTGCATCTGGCCCTCCTCGCGGTCGGCGTCGGGCCGGGTGACGAAGTCGTTCTGGCGAGCCACACCTTCATCGCCTGCGCGAACGCGGTGCGTCAGTGCGGAGCGGTTCCGGTTTTCGTCGACATCGACCCCACGACTTTCAATATGGATCCGGAGCTGGTCGAGGCAGCGATCACCGAGCGCACCAAGGCGCTCATGTGTATCCACCAGATGGGCATGCCCTGCAACATGGAGGCTCTGCTGCCGTTGGCGCGCGCCCACGGGCTCGCCGTCGTCGAGGATGCGGCCTGCGCCGTCGGCTCCGAGATCTTCATTGGAGGCGAATGGCAACCGATCGGATCGCCGCTCGGGGATGTCGCCTGTTTCTCGTTGCACCCGCGTAAGCTCCTCACGGTGGGCGACGGTGGCATGCTGACCACCGCGAACGCCGAATTCGATCAGCGTTTCCGTTTGTGGCGGCAGCACGGCATGAGCGTGCCGGACACGGTCCGCCACAAAAGCCAGACCGTGATCGTCGAGGAATATCCGGTACCGGGCTTCAATTACCGTCTCACCGACGTGCAGGGCGCCATCGGGCGCGCGCAACTCAAGCGGCTCGACGACATCGTCTCTCGCAGGCGCGAACTTGCAGGCGCATACCGGGAGATGCTGAACGCCATCCCCGGCGTATCGGCTCCCGACGAACCGGAATGGGCCAAAACCAATTGGCAAAGTTATTGCGTCCGTCTGCCCGAGGGCGCACCTCAGATCGAGATCATGCAGAAGATGCTGGACCGGGGCGTCGCTACCCGGCGCGGCATCATGTGCGTGCATCTCGAACCAGCCTACGCGGATACGAAACCGCGCTTCCCTCTGCCTGAATCCGAGCGCGCGCAGAAGGGCAGCCTTCTCCTGCCCCTCTTCCACCAAATGACGGAGGACATGCAGAACCAGGTCGTCTCCGCGCTCAAGGACGCCCTGGCATAATGCGAACTCGGATCGAACGGAGAGGCAAAGGCTCCCCGCTGATCCGTAATCCACCGGAGCAGGCGCCGAAGACGAGCCGTCGCATCGGCGCTTCGAGAAACGACAACGTCCCCGCCGATCCCCGACTTGAGCGATCCCGCCGAAAGAGATTGCCCTGGCCGGTGGCGTTGTTTCTGCTTGCGCTGGTCATCCCCTGGATCATCCAGATCGGCCCGACACGCATGTCCGTCTACCGCATCGTGTTGCTCGCCACTCTCCTGCCGACGTTGTTCATGTGGGCGAGCGGGAAGGCGGGGAAGATCAGGACTGCCGACATCGCCCTCCTGCTGTATTCCCTCTGGGGGGCGCTCAGTCTTGCGGTGAACCACGGCTTCAGTCTCGCGCTTCAGCCCAGCGGCATTCTGTTCATCGAGACGGCCGGGCCTTATTTTCTCGCGCGATGCTATGTTCGCGACGCGGACGATTATTACAATGTCATTTCCCTGCTTTTCAAAATCGTCGTCGTGACCCTGCCGTTCGCGATCGTCGAATCCATCTCGAACCGCAACGTCCTGCTGGAGCTGTTCAGCCAGGTTCTCCCGACTCCGCGCGACACCAACTACGATCCCCGTTGGGGCCTGCGGCGCGTGCAGGGCTATTTCGAACATCCGATCCTTTTCGGTGTCGTCATGTCCAGCATTCTCGCCCCCGTGTATCTGGTTCTCGGCTACCGGCAATCTCTCCTGAAAAGGTCGGTGAAGACGGGAATTGTGGCAGCCGCCACTTTTCTTTCCATGTCGGCGGGCCCCGTGACATCGATCACCGCACAGGCGCTCCTCCTCACCTGGAATCGCGTTCTCGGAAACTACAAGGAACGCTGGAAACTCCTTTGGGGCATGGTGCTGGCGCTCTACGTGTTCGTCGAACTCGCATCGAACCAATCGGTCCCGGAATTCTTCATGACGCATTTCTCGTTCGACGAGGGATCCGCGTATTATCGCGTGCTGATCTGGCGCTATGGCTCGACGACCGTCGTCAACCATCCGCTTTTCGGCGTCGGGATGAACGAATGGGAGCGTCCCGATTGGATGCCGGCGAGCATCGACATGTATTGGCTGATCCATGCCATCATGTACGGCCTGCCAGCCGGGCTCATGATGATGCTCGCATTCTCGTCGATTTTCACGAGCGTCAGTTTCAAGAAGGGCCTGAACGCGAAGCTCGTCGACTACAGATACGCGTTTCTCTTTTCCATGACCGGATTCTTCCTCGTGGGCTGGACGGTTCATTTCTGGAACGCCACTTATGTGCTGTTCCTGTTTCTTCTGGGGAGCGGAGTCTGGCTCCTGGATGCAAAGCCCGAGGGTGACGCCGCAGAGCAGAATCGTCCGCGACATCGCCGAGCGGCCACACGCGGCCACGCGATGGTTGTCGAGGAGGCGTCGGCCTGACGTTCGATCGTTCTTTTGGTGAGGTGCGAATACATGCCGTCCATTACCGCCCAACGACGGTTCGAGGAAACAGCGGGCCGCCTGCAATCGGCGGCGCACAAATTGCGCTGGGGCATGCGCGCCGTCGGCGTCGCGGAGACGATCCGGGGCGCGGCCCGGTTGATGACGCTTCGTCTGCGGCGGCCGCCGCGCAGCATGGTCGCGCTGCGCTCAGGTCCCGTCCTGGAATTCGACTATCCGAGCCAGTTCCCGCCGGTGCTGGTGATGTTCGGCGATCTGATTGATCCCGAATATGCGTTTCTACGCGAAGTCTCCCGGCCCGACTGGGTGATTGCCGATGTGGGTGCGGCCATCGGTCAATTCACGGTCTTTGCGGCAAGATTACCCGCGGCAACCGTACATGCCTTCGAGCCGAGCGGCGCCAATGTGGCGACGCTGCAGCGCAACCTCGCGCGCAATGGCGTTCTCGAGCGCGTGACGATCCATCAACTGGCTTTGTCGAATGCGGACGGCCAGTCGATCTTCGAGACGACCGGACACACATGGATGAGCCGTCTGAGCGACGCACCGGCGGAAAACGGCGAGGTCGTCACCGTCCGTACGCTCCCTGATCAGCTTCAACGATCCGGCATCGCCCATCTCTCGGTGCTCAAGGTCAACGTCGCCGGATTCGAGCCACAGGTGCTGGAGGGAGCGGAACCTTTCCTGGCGGAGGGCAAGGCCGACATCCTGATCCTCCTCCTGGGGCTGCCGTCGCTTCCCTGGTACGAAAAGATCTCCCGGCATGGCTACCGGTTTTTCTATTACCATCCGCTGGAAAGATCGCTCTACGAGGTGAAAGCGTTCGACGAGAGATCCGTTCTCGACCACAGGCCATGGCCTGCCCGCCACATCATCGCGATCCACGATTCGGCTATCGCCAGAACGCTGTCGTCGGTCAAGATCCGCACGCAATGAAGTCGTCAGCGCTTTGAGGGAGCGCCCTCGACGTTGCCTGCCATGTGGGGCGTATTCTTGTTGATCGAGAAAGATCCCCAGCGACCCTTGCCGACGTAGTTGTTGGTGAAGGAGACGCCGGTGACCGCGCCACCGGTGAACTGCCCGTCGGAATAGATCGTGTAGCCACCGCCTGAGAGATAGTTGTTGTCGACCGTGATATTCGTGATCGGTCCGAAATAATTATCGATCATGATCGCGGACGTATTGTCGTGATCGTTGATGACCGTGTTGTGCCGGATCGTGACGTTCGAAACATTGCCGTCGATCTGGATGCCGTCATAGTGCGGGCCCGACCAGTCGGACTTCAGGTCGTGGATGTAGTTGTCCTGGATCAACGTTTGCGATCCCGCAACGTAGATGCCATCCTCGACATTGTGGATGTTGTTTCGCAGGAAGGTTCCCGCGCCGCTGATGCCGCGCACGCCCTCGGCAGCCAGACCGTCGATCTCGCAGTTCTGGATCGTCGCGCCCGAGCCTCGGATATCGATCACGGTCCAGTTGGCGGCCGCAATCCTGCTGTTCTGCAACGTGACGTTCGAAGCATTAATGGTCACGACACCCTTGATGTCGAGCCCATCGATGACCGCTCCCGGCGTGCTGATGGTCAACGCTCCGGACGGCGTCAGTTTGGTTCCGGCGGGAACGCCGGTATTTGTCGCATCGGGAAAGCCCGAAGGGGGAGAAGGAGAGCCGCTCTGCGCAGCCGTCTGCGCGAAAGCAGGCCCCACGATGAGAATACCGACGGCCAAGGCCAACCCATTCTTTTGCAGGAGTGAAAATCGGCCAGATCGACGGCGGAACTGCCAAAGCCAGATTTCGAGCATGCCGTACATCCTCATAACCGTCGGTGAGTTTCTTCAGCGCGTGCAACGGAAACTCATCGTATTTGCAGAGGGTTCCGAAATTTGCGGCAAGACGACGAGGGCGCACCGGCAGTGCGCGAGAGCTACGGCTCTTCGGGTTCCACATCGCCCATGACGCGCGCGGGGCATCCCCAAACCTTTTTGCCTGCCGGTACATCGCTGTTCACGAAGGACATGGCGCCGATGACGGCGGAATCGCCGATGGAGACCCCCCTCGCGATAACCGTATTGGGGCCGATATAGACGCCGTTGCCGATCACGGTCGGTGAACGCGCGATGGGCTCCCGACCAAGAGTGACATTGCGCCGAACGGTATCGTGGGAATAGATCTGAACACCCGATGAGATCGCGCAGTGATCGCCGATCCGGAGCCCGCCCATGCCATCGAGAACCACATTCGGACCGATCCAGGTGTTTTGCCCCACCGCGACGTCTCCCAGGATCAGGACGTTGTCGTAACAGGACGATCCCTTTCCGAAGCCGTATTCACGCGCATTCTCCCAACGGTCGGTGAGCAGATCCCCAAAGGACACGCGTCGTTGGAATTTTCCGAGTTTTTCCAACTGGAGCAGGCGCTGCAGACGCTTCAGTCTTTCAAACATCCTCCGACTCCGCAAAGCACCAGAGTTTGATGCCGCATGATCCGGGCGAACAACCGGATTCCACTTGTTCTGATCATGCTCTAGGGAAAGATTCTATATCTGTTTTTCGCTGAGCCAAGACCGTGTGAGATAGCATTAAGTGGCTAAGTTCACGACTGCGTTTGCGCCACCCCGCGTCCGGAACTACAAAGCAAGATGAGACTTACTGTGAAACCTCGTTTTCAGCCTCGGTAACGCGGCGGCTCGGGTAATAGAGATGATAGCCTGAAAATGGTGGACACCAATCGGCGAGCACATGGATGAGACGGCCGTCGGCAATATCATCCCCGCGCCTCATCAGCCGCGCGGCGCCTCAAATTCCGATCCGAAGGAGAAGAACGATGGAGATCAAGCGAAGCGGTTCTCAGGCCTCCGGCAAGGGGCCGGCGGATTGGTTTACCGGGACCGTGCGCATCGATCCGCTGTTCCAGGCAACCGCTCCGGCGCGCGCAGCCGGCAACGCGGTCACGTTCGAGCCCGGCGCTCGCACCGCATGGCATACCCACCCTCTCGGCCAAATCCTGATCGTCACGGCAGGCTGCGGCCGGGCTCAGCGCGAGGGCGGACCGGTCGAGGACATTCGACCGGGTGACGTAGTATGGTTCGCGCCTGGCGAGAAGCATTGGCACGGCGCGGCGCCGACCACGGCGATGACGCACATTGCCATTCAGGAGGCATTGGACGGCAAAGCCGTCGACTGGATGGAGCATGTCACCGACCAGCAATACGAAGTTGGTTCAAAGACCGGGTGACGGTTGGCCGCGCCCCACGCCGCATCACTTTCCCAACACATGTCCGTGCTCGTCGCTACCCAGAAAAACTGGAGCAGTTGACCGGTCTCTGAGCGAATGGCCTATTTTCTTTCGACATGCCGATCCAATGAACGGAACAAACAATATGGCGAGCTTTCGCTACAAAACTTTTGGTTACGCAGCTCCGACGACCGACATATCGAGCGGCGGCTGCCGCTCTTGAGCGGGCTCCACAGCATCGAGACGGCGTTGTCGTAAATACATTCGCCACGACACGCCTGGCGACGCCCGGGAGTGCGCGCGCCACGCACTCCCGGTAGGGGATTTCGGTTACTGACCTTCGCGGGACTGGACCATCTCTTTGACCTTCTCTTTCACCGCATCGAGATTGAACGAGGCGGGTTTCTGCATCGGCGGATACTCGATTGCCGTCTGCGCCAGTTGCTCGACGTATTGCTGCACCATGACGAAGCGCCAGAACTCCCGAGCGAAGAAATCGTTCATGTAGCCGGGCGCGCCAGTGTTCGTCGACTGACCGCGATTTTGGGGCGTGCGCTCGAAAGGATCCCAGCGAAGATTGACGAGCGTTGGCATGTCGGTCGTGACTTTTTCCCCCGGCCATCCCCAAGGCTGCTCGAAGAATGTGAACTTCATGTCATCGAGACGAACCGCACCGAGGGCCGGGCCTCCGAAGTAGAACAACTCGTGGCGCTTAGATGGGCCCTTGCCGGTGAGCAGATCCATCTGGTTGTAACCATCGAGATGGTTCTTGTAAGTCCGGTCGCCGAGCTTGACGCCCTTCAGCAGTTTATCGGCAATGGTGGGATCGCCTGCCGCCGCTACCAGCGTGGGGAACCAATCGAGGCCGGAGAATATTCCGTTCTCAATGGTGCCCGGCTTGATCTGGCCTGGCCAGCGGATGATGCTAGGCACCCGGAAACCACCCTCGCCGACGGTCCCCTTGGTGCTCTTGAAGGGTGTCATGCCACCGTCCGGCCACGTGAAGACCTCCGCACCGTTGTCCGTGGTGAAGATGACGATGGTGTTATTGGCTTCGCCAATGTCATCGAGATGCTTGAGCAACGCGCCGACGCTGTCATCGAGCTGCGCCATGCCGGCTTCCTCGAGACCGTAACCCGTCTGGCTATTCTGCTGCGACGCGTACTTCTTCGACAGGAACGTCCAGACGTGCATACGCGTCGTGTTGTGCCAGATGAAGAACGGCTTGCTGTCCCTCTTGGCTTTGTCCATGAAGTCGCTGGAGGCCTTGACCAACACCTCGTCGAAGGTCGTCATGTCGTACTTCGCCTTCAGGAACGGCAAGTCGTGCATGTTCGGCACGTTCGACATGTCCGGAAACGGCGGCAGCGGGCCTTCGTCGACGATCCTCTGCTTGCCGATCTTGCCCCAGCGCGGCATCTCCGTGGAATCATCCGTGTCTGTCGCGTAGCTGTGGATCAGGCTGCGCGGCCCGTATTTGTTGTAGAAGTCCTGGTCGGATGGAAACGAGAACCAGTACGGATCGGACATGGCGTCGAGGTGGTACAGATATCCGAAAAACTCGTCGAAGCCGTGTACGGTCGGGAGATACTTGTTCAGGTCGCCAAGGTGGTTCTTGCCGAACTGCCCGGTGGCATAGCCTTGTTCCTTCAAGGCGGTTGCTATCGTTACGGCCTGATCCGGGATGCCGACGTCGGCCCCAGCCTGCCCCACGGTGGTCAATCCAGTGCGGATCGGCAGCTCGCCGGTGATGAAGTTGGCGCGGCCCGCGGTGCAACTTGCTTCCGCGTAATAATCGGTGAACCGCATACCTTCGGACGCCAGCTTGTCGAGGTTTGGCGTCTTTCCTGCCATGATACCTTGATGATAGGCACCGATGTTGAACCAGCCGACATCGTCGCCCATGATCACAACAATGTTGGGCTTCTTCGGTTGCTGCGCTATCGCTTGCGGGCTCGCCGCCATCAACGCAACGGACAGTGCGAGTACGCTGAACGCGATACTTCTTGCAATACACATGATCCGTATCCTCCGAGTTTGGCACGCGAAAGCTTGCAATGCCGGCGCTTGTCGGAAATCACCGCGTGCGCGAACGCATCCGTGCGTCTTCCGGCTGTTGCTCTTTCAGCTTAAGTGAAAGTCGCTCGAACGATTTTTGTTCGGTAGAATGCTCCAGATCATAGGATTGATCGGAATCGAGCCGACCCAGCCATCCCGCGCGGCGGGCGAAGGCCCGGGCTTGCCAAGCGAGCGGTGTGACGGCAATCTTAAGCTCAGCAAAACGTTCAGCGGGTGTATGCCGGAGTATTTTCTCGTCGGGCAATAGGACATGGGAAACCGCCAAATCATGATCATGGACCGTGAGAATGCCAATACTGGAGGGACAGACGAGGCCGCTTTGCTAGGGCTTCGGTCTGGGCTTCTCACCCGCCGGTCGTTTCTGGTCGGCTCGGCTGTCGGTATCGGCGCGCTGGGGCTGGCCGGCTGCGCATCTGACGGCATGAGCCTTGCCGAAGCGGCGAGGGTCTACGGGCCGGTGCCCGAGGAAAAATTCCCGATCCCGGCGGTCGATGTCAGCAAGGTCGATCCGAAATATTATCGCCGGACCGTTCGCTACGACACCAAAGAGGCGCCCGGTACGATTATCGTCGATCCCGGCAATTACTACGTTTACCGCATCGAGGACGACGGCACCGCCACCCGCTATGGCGCCAATGTCGGCCGCGACGGGTTCCGGTGGAACGGTGAGGCTTATATCGGGCGCAAGGCCGAATGGGCGACCTGGACCCCGCCCAAGGAGATGATCAAACGCCAGCCCGAGGCGGCCAAATACGCCGGCGGCATGCCGGGTGGCCTCGACAATCCGCTCGGCGCCCGCACGCTTTATCTCTATCAGAACGGCGCTTACACGCTCTACACGATCTACGCCAGCAGCGACGCCGAATCGATCGGCACAGGCATCACAAGCGGCTGCGTCGGTCTGCTTAGTCAGGACATGATGCATCTGTACGAACGGACGCCGGTCAAGACGAAGGTGATCGTGTTGCCGGCATAGCAATAGCGCAGCCCCGGTCGGACGCTGCCGGTGCGGGCAGAAAACGCCTCACCTGCCAGGCCCATCCACGTGGCCCGCCGACCATCCCTGCAAAGACGTTCAATCGAGCGGGTTACGGGGGGAGGTCTTGAGGCTGAGTTTGATCTCGCGCTTGCCGATGATGGATCGGAGGTCGTCCGGGACGCCTTTGCGAAGCAATAAATTCCGGTCTTGGGATGCTTCCAGGGACGCGACATCGAAAGGGCCATGTGTACTACCCGTGTGTACCACTCGGGCAGCTCGAAGCCTTTGATTTACCTGGATTATTTTGCGGATCAACACCTTAGGGTGTTGTTGGTGCCCAGGAGAGGACTCGAACCTCCACGGTGTTACCCGCTGCTACCTGAAAGCAGTGCGTCTACCAATTCCGCCACCTGGGCATGCCTTACGGCGGGATCCGTTTACGGTGCGCCGGGCTTTCCGTCAATCGTTGAAAATGGACCTTCTTGCATTCAGGACCGCTTGACCTCTTCACAGGGCTCGAACGTTTGACTAGAGACGTTCAAAATTCGGTGTTTGTCCGAAACTCGACATTTGAGCAGGCCCAGGAGGCTTTTCATGATCGGCGCTATCCGCACGCCCGCCCAGCAACTGGTCACGGTTTTCGGCGGCTCGGGCTTTCTCGGCCGCCACGTGGTGCAGGCGCTTGCCAAGCGCGGCTATCGCATCAGAGTGGCGGTGCGCCGGCCGGATCTCGCCAATTTCCTCCAGCCTTTGGGCACGGTCGGCCAGATTCAGGCCGTCCAGGCGAATTTGCGCGATCCGGCTTCCGTCGCCGCCGCCGTGAAGAATGCTGATGTGGTGATCAACCTCGTCGGGATCTTGCAGGAGAGCGGTCGTCAGGCTTTCGACGCTCTGCAAGCGCAGGGCCCCGCGCGGATCGCCCAGGCGGCCGCGCCGACGACGCGAATCATCCACATTTCAGCCATCGGCGCCGACGCGCAGTCCGAATCGGCTTATGCCCGCTCGAAGGCCGAAGGCGAAAAGGGCCTGCACGCCTTGCGGCCCGACGCGATCATCGTGCGGCCCTCGCTCATGTTCGGGCCGGGCGACAGCTTTTTCAACCGCTTCGCGTCGTTGGCGCGAATGCTGCCGGTTTTGCCCCTCGCGGGAGCCGATACCCGGTTGCAGCCGGTCTATGTGGGCGATGTGGCCGAGGCTATCGCGAAGGCCGTGGACGGCACCGTGCCGGGCGGAAAGATTTACGAATTCGGCGGCCCCGAGAAGCGGACGTTCCGCCAGCTCGTGCAATATGTTCTCGACGTGACCGAGCGCACCCGCCTGATCCTGCCTCTGCCGAACGCCGTTGCGCGGCTTCAGGGCAGTGTCCTGGGCTTCCTCGACAAGCTCACCATCGGCCTTCTGCCGGACGAACTCGTGATGACCCGCGACCAGGCGATTTTGCTGGAACGCGACAACGCGGTCTCCGAGGCGGCGATCCGCGAAGGGCGCACGCTCGAAGGCCTCGGCATCACGCCGACGGCCATCGAGGCCATCGTCCCCGCCTATCTGATACGCTTCCGCAAGACCGGCCAGTTCGACCTCAAGCGCAACACGGCGGCCTGAGGGTTTTCATCCGAGATGACGTGGATGGCCGAGAACGGTTAGCCGTTCCCGGCTTCGATCCGCGAAGCGGCCGGGCGCACGTTCAGGCGCGCCTGCGCCGCCAGGCGCTTGTGCACGTGAACCATCATGGCGACGCCGAAAAGCGGCGTCAGCAGGTTCAAGATCGGCACCATCACGAGACCCGCAATCAGCGCGCCCGCCGGGAAAACCGTGCCGCGATTCTCAACGCGCATCCGCGCGGCCTCGGGAAGCGAATGGAAGCGGCCCGCCGCGAGTTCGAAATATTCCCGACCGAGCAGATAGGCGTTGACGATGAAGAACACCGCGATGTTCACGCCGGGGATGAAGAACAGAAGAAGCGCTGCGAGATTCACCAGAAGCGAGAGCCCGGCAAAACGCAGGCCGTAGAGAAGCGCCCGGCCGAGCGGCAGGGCCTGCCCCGGCGGATCGGCCGGAAAATCGCTACCTTCGACCACCTCCGCCACATCGTCGAGGAAATAGCCCGCGACAATGGCCGAGACCGAGGGGAGCAGATAAGCGAGCGCAATAAAAAGCCCGGCCCCGGCGAGGAAGAACGCGAGGCCGTCGAGGATCGGATAGGTGGCGCTCAGGGAATGCTGGTCGAGAAACACGCTGAACAGGCGCGTGAGGCCAAACCACACCAGCGCCAGGAGCGCTGCGGTCAGTGCCAGCGATTTCCACAAGATGCGCCGCAAGCCGGGCGACAACACCTGTCGCCACGCCGCATAGGCCGCCTGAATCAGCAATCGCTCCTCCATCCTCAAAACGAAAGGCCGTGGCGGAATGCGCGGCCACGGCCTTTTTGAGATCACGCAGACTTTACATATGAACGGTTCCCCCGCAAGGCGAGGGGGAGGTTTCGCCATGCTGCCAGTTTTCGCACCTACCCTTACGCCCCTGCCGAACGACCCGGACGTGGTGATCGTCGGCGCGGGCACCGCCGGCATCGCCGCCGCGCGCCACCTGATCGCACAAGGCGCGCGGGTCGCGGTGCTGGAGGCGCGCTCCCGCGTCGGCGGGCGAGCGGTAACGAGCGCGATCAAGGGCCATCCCCTCGATCTCGGCGCGCATTGGCTCCATAACGGACCGATCAATCCACTGGTGCGGCTTGCCCGGGAGAGGCGCGAACGCCTGCGCCTCGCGCCGCAGGAGCGAAACCTGTTCATCGACGGGCGACCGGGAGGCAGCCTGCCCGGCGCCCTGATCGGCCGTGCCTTCGCCATCGCCGACAGAGCCCTGAGGAACGCGGCGCGCCAAGGCCCCGATCTGCCCGCCGCCAAGGCGCTTCCGTCCCTGGGGCTTTATGGCCGGCAGGTCACCAAGATCCACGGCCTCATCTCCGGCCGTCCCTTCGATCAGGTGAGTCTGCATGACGTGCCCGACATGGATTACGGGGACAATTTCTTCATCGCGGGCGGGCTCGGCGCCTACATCGCCCGCCTCGCGAGCGGATTGCCGGTCGCGCTGAACACCCCGGTCGAAGACATTGCCTGGTCGAAAGAGGGCGTGCGCATCACAACCTCCGCCGGAACGCTGAAAGCCAGGGCGGTTGTCGTGACCACGCCGATGGCTGTGCTGCAACAGGGTGTCATTCGCTTTTCGACCCGTCTGCCCGAAGCGCTCCAGAACGCGATTCATTGCTTCACGCAGGGCGTCTATGAGCACGTGGTGCTGCACTGGCCAGGCTCCCCCTTTCAAGGCGCGGATCGGCTGAGCCAGTTGATCGGCGGCCACACCGAGCCGCCGGGATTATTGAGCCGCATCGACGGCACGCCCTTCCATTTCTTCGAGCTCGACCAGCCGCACGCGGCCCATCTCGACGGCCGCGACGCAGATGCCCCAGCGCGGTTCGTTCGCAGGGTCTTGAGCGACCACTTCGGCCACCGGGCCATCCGGGATCTCAGTGTCTGCGCCGCCACCACATGGCGGCACGATCCATGGTCACGCGCCTCCTGGGCCGTCGTGCCGCCGGGTCTCGTCAGCATTCGCGATGCGCTGAAGGCTCCCGTCGATGACAGGCTCTGGTTTGCGAGCGAGGCCCTCTCCCGCGCCCAATGGGGCACGGTCGGCGGCGCGTGGGAGGAAGGGACGCGGGTGGCCGGGGAGGTTGCGGAGCGGCTTAAGATCGACGCCTGACCTCTTGATCCGGTTTCTGCTCGCAGAAAATCTCGCCGCGGCACGCACCATGGATGAAAGCCGGTGCACGCCGGAACCGGGCGTCGCTTGGGTCGTTGCATCGAGCAAGCATGAAAAATCCGTCGCGGGGAGCTTCACCATCGGCTTGGGAGGAGCGAATCATGAACGACATGAGCCTCACGAATCTGCAATCGGGAAAAACCACGATCGACGCCATGGCCATCACGGCGCTGGCGAAACAACAGCGTGGCAGCGTGCTGGATGCGAGCCATGCGTCCTACGACGAAGTGCGCGTCATCTGGAACGCGATGATCGACCGCAAGCCGGCACTGATCATGCGATGCGCGGAGGCCGCAGATGTCGTCAATGCGGTGCGATTTGCCCGCGACAACGCGCTGCTCGTCGCGGTGCGTGGCGGAGGCCACAACATTGCCGGCAACGCGGTCTGCGATGGCGGTCTCATGATCGACCTGTCGCCCATGAAATCGGTGCGAGTGGACGCGAAGGCGAAACGGGCATGGGTCGAGCCGGGGGCGACGCTCGCCGATGTCGATAGGGAGACGCAAACTTTCGGGCTTGCACTGCCGACGGGCATCAACTCCACGACCGGCATTGCCGGGCTCACGCTCGGCGGCGGGTTTGGCTGGATCACGCGCAAGTTCGGCCTGACCATCGACAGCCTTCTTTCCGCGGACATCGTGACGGCGAATGGCGAACTGGTGCGCGCAAGCCTGACGGAAAACCCCGACCTGTTCTGGGCGCTGCGTGGCGGCGGTGGGAACTTCGGCATCGTCACGTCTTTCGAGTTCGAGCTTCACGAACTTGGCCCAGAAGTTCTCTCGGGACTGGTGGTGCATCCCTTCGCCGATGCCCCGATGGTTCTCGAGCAATATCGACAGGCCCTCGAGACGGCACCGGACGAGCTGACCTGCTGGACGGTGATGCGACAGGCCCCGCCGCTGCCGTTCATCCCGCAGGAATGGCATGGCAAGCCGGTGCTGATTCTCGCCATGTGCTATAGCGGTGATATGGCGGCCGGCGAGAAGGCGACAGCCAAGCTGCGCTCGATCGGCAAGCCCATCGTCGACGTTGTCGGCCCCCATCCTTTCGCCGGCTGGCAGCAGGCCTTCGATCCTCTGCTCACCCCCGGCGCCCGCAACTATTGGAAGAGCCTCGATTTCACGGATCTTTCCGACGCGGCGATCGGAATCCTGATCGATGCGGTTCGCCAATTGCCCGGACCCGAATGCGAGATATTCCTCGCTCATGTCGGCGGCGCCGCCGGCCGTATCGCGACGGACGCAACCGCGTTCCCGCAGCGAAATTCGCATTTCGTCATGAACGTTCATGCGCGCTGGCGCGAACCGGCGATGGACAAGGCGTGCATCGGCTGGGCACGCAAAATCTTCGAAGCCGCCAAGCCCTATGCCGCCGGCACCGCCTACATCAACTTCATGCCGGAAGACGAGCCCGACCGCGTCGAGGCCGCCTATGGCGACAACTACCGGCGGCTCGTCGAGATCAAGCGACGCTACGATCCGCAGAACCTCTTCCGCATGAACCAGAACGTGAGGCCGGATGGAGCTGGGGGCTGACTCAAATGACTTCTTTCCCGTCGAGCAAAATGGATCGATGGGAAAGAATCAGCCTCACAACATGCTCGGCAGCACCCGGTCCGGTGTTTTGTGGCCGTCGATGAAGGCCTTGATGTTCACGATGACCTTTTCGCCCATATCGATACGGCCCTCGTAAGTGGCCGAGCCCATATGGGGCAGCAGGACCACTTTGTTCTGCTTGGCGAGTTTCACGAGGCGCGGATTGACGGCGGGCTCTTCCTCGAACACGTCGAGGCCCGCGCCAGCGATGGCTCCGCTCTCCAGGAGACGCGTCAGCGCGGCCTCGTCGATGATCTCGCCGCGCGCGGTGTTCACGATGATCGCGGTCGGTTTCATGAGCTTGAGGCGGCGGGCCGAGAGCAGGTGATAGGTTGCGGGCGTGTGCGGGCAGTTCACGGACACGATATCCATGCGCGCCAGCATCTGGTCGAGGGATTCCCAATAGGTCGCTTCCAGTTCCGCCTCGATCCTGGGCGGCACGTGGCGGCGGTTGTGGTAGTGGATCTGGAGCCCGAAGGCCTTGGCGCGGCGGGCCAGCGCCTGACCGATGCGGCCCATGCCGACGATGCCGAGGCGTTTTCCGGTGATGCGGCGGCCGAGCATCCAGGTCGGCGACCAGCCGGCCCATTCGCCCGCCGGAATCACCTGCGCGCCTTCAGGAATACGGCGGGCGACCGCCATGATGAGGGCCATGGTCATATCCGCCGTGTCCTCTGTGAGGACGCCGGGCGTGTTGGTGACGGTGATGCCCCGGGCGTGGGCGGTCGCCACGTCCACGTGGTCGATGCCGTTGCCGAAATTGGCGATGAGCTTCAGGTTCGGACCGGCTTCGGCGATGATGCCGGCATCGATCTCGTCGGTGACGGTCGGTACCAGCACATCGGCCGTCTTCACCGCTTCCACCAGCGCTTCCCGCGTGAGGGCCTTGTCTTCGAGGTTGAGCCGGGTGTCGAACAATTCGCGCAGACGCGTCTCGATGGCGTCCGGCAAGCGACGGGTGACGACGACGACAGGTCTTTTCTTCATCACAAGGCCCCCGATGTCGAAAAGCCGAGAGAGGTTTGCGCATCTTCACGCGCCTTTAACCACAATTCGGCAACTAGGACCCGATCGCGCTTCTCTCAAGAGCTTGGCCGGATCCTGGAATGTTGATTCTGCATGATCGCTCCGGAAAACCGGATTTCCTTTTTCCGGATCATGCCCAGGCGGCGAGCCGTCGCCTAGCGCGGCCCGTCAAGCTTCTCTACCAGAGGCGCGACGTTAGACAAACCCGGTGCAAGAGCCCAATGCGCAAGACCGCCTTTACAATTTTCCTCCCCATTCTGCTTCTCGCGTTCATGAGCGTCGCGCCCGTGACGGCACAGGAAGCGCCGGGCGGTCGAAAGGGCACGGGGCTACCGGTTCCGCGTTACGTCAGCCTCAAGACGGACCGGGTGAACCTGCGCGAGGGCCCCTCCAAGGACCACCGCACGGCCTGGGTGTTCCAGCGCGCGGGCCTGCCCGTCGAAATCATCGCCGAATACGAAACCTGGCGGCGCATCCGCGATTCGGAAGGCACGGAGGGCTGGGTGCTGCACTCGCTTCTTTCCGGACGCCGCACCGGGCTCGTCATGCCCTGGGCCAAGGACCGCACCCCGATTCCGCTGTTGAGCAAGCCCGACGACAAGGGCGATGTCGTCGCTCAGCTCCAGCCCGGCGTGATTGCCAACATCAAGGATTGCAACGGTACCTGGTGCCGTATCCTGATTGCTCTGGAACGCTCCCGCGACGTGGACGGCTATCTCCGCCAGGACAAACTCTGGGGCGTTTATCCGAACGAGAAGGTGGAATAGCGGACCCGCAACGCTCTTCTCTCATTGCCTTTTTCCAACGAAAGACCGACTGAAATGACGCTTTCCTTGAGTTTCACAAAGCTTCTGCCAATCCTGGCCCTGATCCTCGGCATCGGCTCGCTCATCGCGCCGCGCTTTCTCAACATCTTCGTGGCGATCTTCCTGATTGTCTACGCGCTCGTGGGCTTCGGCCTACTGCGCTGACGGCAGGAATCTCTCGGCCCGCATCCGCGCGTCACGCGCTCGTACAGGCACGACAGGCTTGAACGGCCCGATGGCCCCGATGGCTTCCTGGTGAATGCGGTTCAGGCGGGCTGCAAACGCCGCAGAATACGCAGACCGAAGACGTTGAGCAAAAGCCCCAGCACGATGATCGCACCGCCGACAGCCTCGATGGGTTGCAGGGCCTCGCCCAGAATCAGGGTGGAACCTAAAATCCCCGCCACAGGCACGAGCAGGGCAAAGGGCGTTACGGTCGCCGCCGGGTGACGAGAGAGCAAATAGGCCCAGATTCCGAAGGCGAAGACCGTGCTCGGATAGGCGAGATAAGCCACCGCGGCCATGGCGCCACCGTCCATCTCCGCCAAGGCAGTAGCGACCCGGGCCGGGCCGTCGAGCCAAAGCGAGAGCCCCAGAAGGGGAAGCGGCGCGACAAGGCTCGCCCAGATGATGAAGCCCAACATATCTACGCGGCCCGCGCGCTTGGATATGATGTTCGCCACCCCCCAGGACGCAGCGGCCGCGACCGTCATGAGGAAGGGAATGGCGCCTCCGCCGGTCAGGCGCGGCCAGGCTATCAAAGCGAGCCCGAAGCAGGCGATGAGACCTCCCACCGCTTGGTGGAGTCCAGGTCTCTCACCCATGATCATCATGGCGAAGAGGATCGTGAAGAAGACCTGCGCCTGCATGACCACGGAGGCAAGGCTCGCCGGCATTCCGAGCGCAAGGGCGGCAAACAGCAACCCGAACTGGGCAACGCCGAGGAAAAAGCCGTATCCAACAACGTTGCGCCAATCGGTCTTTGGACGTGGGATGAAGAAAACCGCTGGTAGTGCTGCGAAGACGAATCGGAGCGCCGCTAACAGGAGTGGCGGCGTACTGCCTACACCGAGCTTGATGACGACGAAGCTCAGGCCCCAGATCATCGTGACGACGATGGCGAAGAGGCTGTGGCCGAGCGGCATGAAGGAGCCAGTCAGTGATTATGTGGACTTGCGGCGCAGCCGGACGATCACCTCGACGCCCGCGACCTCCATGCCTTCAGGCGCCGCCGGAAGGTCGGCGACCGTGATGCCGGTGGAGGGCATGTCCACCAGTTCCCCCTCTTCTTCGAGGAAGAAGTGATGGTGCTCGGTCGGGTTGGTATCGAAATAGGCCTTGGTGCCGTCCACGGCGAGCTGCCGCAGGAGGCCGACCTCGGTGAACTGGTGCAGTGTGTTGTAGACCGTGGCCAAGGACACAGGAACGCGGGCCTTCGAGGCCTCATCGAACAAGACCTCGGCCGTGATGTGCCGGTCACCCTTGCCGAACAGCAGCCAGCCGAGGGAAACACGCTGCCTCGTCGGGCGCAAACCCACGCGGCGCAGTTTGTCGCGCAGCTCCGAAAGGGGGCAGCCGCGACGATAATGCGGGGCGGACTTGAGGTCGATGAGGGAAGACAGGGTGTCGGTCATCTCGGGCACTGAAGGATGAAACGCGGCTTTTATCACCATAATCATAGGAAGGCGAGAGGGTTGCCGCAAGGCGGCCTTGCGCCGGGCCTTGCACTTTGGCGAAAATTGGGCTTCGGATGCGCCTCTTTGAGGGATGGCGCGCCTGTGCTACGAGGGCGCACCCAGGAGCCTTGGCGGTGACGCCGCGGCGCTCCCGCCCTATGGACGTATATGATTGAAAGGATCGGCATCCGGCATGGCCCGCAAGTCGAGCTATAATTACGAAGAACTTCTCGCCTGTGGGCGCGGAGAGCTGTTCGGATCCGGCAATGCGCAGTTGCCTCTTCCCCCCATGCTGATGTTCGACCGCATCAGTTCCATTGGCGAGGATGGCGGTGCATACGGCAAGGGCCACGTGGTCGCCGAACTCGATGTGCGGCCGGATCTCTGGTTTTTCCCCTGCCATTTCAAAGGCGATCCGGTGATGCCGGGCTGCCTGGGGCTCGATGCGCTCTGGCAGATGGTGGGCTTCCATCTCGGCTGGCTCGGGTCGGCAGGCCGCGGCCGCGCGCTCGGCGTCGGGGAGGTGAAATTCTCCGATCAAGTGCTGCCGAATGTCAAAAAGGTGGTCTACGGCGTCGACCTGAAGCGGGTTTTCCGCTCCAAGCTGGTGCTCGGCATCGCCGATGGCTGGCTGGAGGCCGATGGCCGCCGCATCTATGAAGCGAAGGACCTGCGGGTCGGTTTGTTCCAGGCGGAAACACCGGCTGGCGGCTAAACACGCCGCCGAAGGTTGAGAATACGGGATGCCGATCTTACGTCAGGGGTCGGCATCGAAGTCCTATGAAGAGGTAGGTTATGAGGCGCGTCGTCGTCACCGGGATGGGTATCGTCTCGTCCATCGGCAACAACACGCAGGAGGTTCTGGCCTCTTTGCGGGAAGCCAAGTCGGGCATCGTCCAGGCGACGGATTACGAGAAACTCGGGTTCCGCTGCCAGGTTCATGGCGCGCCGAACATCAATGTCGAAGAGATGGTCGACCGCCGCGCCATGCGCTTCCATGGCGGCGGCACCGCCTGGAACCACGTGGCCATGGATCAGGCGATCCGCGACGCAGGTCTCGAGGAAGGCGACGTTTCCAACGAGCGCACGGGCATCATCATGGGCTCGGGCGGCCCCTCGACCCGCGCGATCGTCGAATCGGCGGATATCACTCGGACCAAGGGTCCCAAGCGCGTCGGCCCCTTCGCGGTGCCCAAGGCCATGTGCTCGACCGCCTCGGCGACGCTTGCGACCTGGTTCAAGATCAAGGGCGTGAATTATTCGATCTCGTCGGCCTGCGCGACCTCGAACCATTGCATCGGCAATGCCTATGAGATGATCCAGTACGGCAAGCAGGACGTAATGTTCGCGGGCGGTTGCGAAGATCTCGACTGGACGCTCTCCGTCCTCTTCGACGCCATGGGCGCCATGTCCTCGAAATACAACGAGAACCCGGCCGTCGCCTCCCGCGCCTATGACGTGAACCGCGACGGCTTCGTGATCGCCGGCGGCGCGGGCGTGCTGGTTCTCGAGGAGCTGGAACACGCCAAGGCGCGCGGCGCGCGCATCTACGGCGAAATCGTCGGCTACGGCATGAGCTCGGACGGCTACGACATGGTCGCGCCGTCGGGCGAGGGCGCGGTGCGCTGCATGCGCATGGCATTGCAGAACGTCAATGCGCCGATCGACTACATCAATCCGCACGCCACTTCGACGCCGGTCGGCGATCAGAAGGAAATCGAGGCGATCCGTGAAGTGTTCGGCGCGGGCGAAAAGTGCCCGCCGATTTCGGCCACGAAATCGCTCACCGGTCACTCGCTCGGCGCGACCGGCGTGCAGGAGGCGATCTATTCGCTTCTGATGATGAACAACCGCTTCATCTGCGAGAGCGCGCATATCGACGAAATCGATCCCGAATTCGCCGACATGAACATCGTGCGCAAACGTATCGACGACGCCAAGATCGACACGGTTCTCTCGAATTCGTTCGGTTTCGGCGGCACCAACGCTACGCTCGTCTTCAGCCGTTACGCGGCATAAAAACATGATCCGGAAAGGTGGATACCGGCTTTCCGATAAGATCATGCGTGTAACGGAACCATCGAGGACTTTTTTCGATCTTTGGATTGGAAAAGTCCTCGATAAACGAACGTCACATCACTGAACATCTTCATGCGAACCCCAAGCCAATCTTGGGGACCTTCACATGGACATGCTTACCGACATTGCCAAAACGGCACCACACGCCGCGAACTGCCACGCGAATGAGCAGTGGCGAAACGAGCCGGCGCACAGGGGGACTCGAGTGAACGGTCTGATGCAAGGAAAGCGCGGCCTCATCATGGGCGTCGCGAACGATCATTCCATCGCGTGGGGCATCGCCAAGGCCCTGGCGGAACATGGCGCGGAGCTGGCCTTCACCTATCAGGGCGACGCGCTCGGCAAGCGCGTGACGCCGCTCGCGCAATCGCTCGGCTCCAGCCTCGTCGTGCCCTGCGACGTGGAAGACATCGCTTCCGTCGATGCCGCGTTTGAGGCGCTCGACAAGCATTGGAATTCCATCGATTTCGTGGTGCATGCCATCGGCTTCTCCGACAAGTCGCAGCTCAAGGGTTCCTATGTGGACGTCACCACCCGCGAGAATTTCTCGCGCACCATGGTGATCTCGTGCTTCTCCTTCACGGAAATCGCGCAGCGCGCGGCCAAGCGCATGAAGGACGGCGGCTCGCTGCTCACCCTGACCTATGGCGGCTCGGTACGCGTGATGCCGAACTACAACGTGATGGGCGTGGCGAAGGCCGCCTTGGAAGCGAGCATGCGCTACATCGCTTCCGATCTCGGACCGAAGGGCATCCGCTGCAACGCGATTTCCGCAGGCCCCGTGCGCACGCTCGCCGGCGCGGGCATCTCGGATGCGCGCGTAATGTTCAACTATCAGAAAGAGCATGCTCCTCTGCGCCGTTCGATCACCATCGAGGACGTCGGCGGCTCCGCGCTTTATCTGCTCTCCGATCTGTCGCGAGGCGTGACCGGTGAAATCCACTACGTGGATTCCGGCTACAACATCATTTCCATGCCGCGCCCCGACGTGTTGAAGGCGCAGGATGCGGCGGGCGTGACGGGCGACGAGGGTTGAGCCCCGACGCCTTCACGAGGGCGTGAAAGCGCAGGTTCCGCACTTGAAAAGGTCTCGGTCGAGGCGCAGCAATAAAGCCTCGATTCGAAAGCTTGTCATGATCCTCTCCCGCCGCACGTTCCTCGCCGGTTGCGCCGCTTCGCAACTCACCGTGCCAGCCTTCGCGCAAAACGCACCGGAGCCGCAAAAAGTACCGGTCGAGCTTGTCGAGGACACGCTCAATCTGGCGTCCATCGTGAAACTCGGTCACGCCCATGGGGACGTGATCATGGTCGAATATTTCGATTACAACTGCCCCTGGTGCAAGCGCTCGGCGCAGGACCTGCCCGAGCTCCTGACAGCGGAGCCCGATCTTTCCTACATGCTCGTGAATTTCGCGGTGCTCGGCGCACCGTCTGTCGAGACGACGCGGGTGGCGCTCGGCTTCCTGCAGCTTTACGGGCCGGAAAAGTATCTACCGCTGCATCTCGTCCTGTTCGGCCTGCGTGGCCCGGTCACCGGTCAGCGCGCGCTGGCGGAAGCCGAACGGCTCGGAGCCAATCCGAAAAAACTCATCGAAATCGCCGATGCGCCGAAAACGACCGAATGGATGAAGAAGGCCTTTCGCCTCGGCAACTCTCTCGGTCTGATCGCAACACCGTCCTTCCTGGTCGGCACGGAATCCTATGTCGGAGGCATGACGCTCGCGCAAAAACGCGAGGCGATTGCGCGGGCGAGGGGGTGAGACCGAGTACGAGCCGGAAAAGCTTTCCCGTGTCATCCCCGGCGAGCCAAAGGCGAGGGAAGGGGATCCACGGCCGGGCACAGCGCTATGGATTCCCTTCCCCTCCGCTTCGCTCCGGCCGGGAATGACACTCGGGGGGTATCGTTCCGTCCTCGCGGGAAACGCGGCCGCTTAGACAAAACCCTCCGCCCCCGCTAAAGCTGCCACATCGTTTCTCGAACGCGGCTGTCCGAATAGTTCGCCATGTCGCTTGTCCGCTCATCCCTTCTCGTCGGCCTCGGCGCGAGTGCGTCACGCATCCTGGGCTTCGCGCGGGATATTCTGTTCGCGCAGGCGCTCGGCGCGGGGCCGGTGGCGGATGCTTTTTTGGCCGCCTTCCGGCTGCCGAACCTGGTCCGCCGCGTGGTCGGCGAGGGCGGTCTCAATCCCGCGCTGATTCCCGCCCTCGGGCGAATGGATCCCAAAGAAGCCGCACCCTTCGCGGGCGATGTGATGAGCGTTTTCGCGCTGGCGATCACGGCGTTGACGGGGCTTGTCCTGCTCGGAGCCGGACTCTTCGCTCTCGTCCTCGCACCCGGTCTCGAGAATCAGGATACGCTCGATCTCGTGGCGCTCTACACACGCCTCAGCTTTCCCTCGGTCATCGGCGTGACACTCGCCTCCATCGGCGCGGCTTTGCTCAATTGGCAGCGCCGTTTCACCGCCGCGACCATGGCGCCGCTTGTGGTGAACGGAGCGCTGATCGCGGTGCTTCTCGCACTGTCGCTGACCAACGATATGCCGTTGCAAACAAAGGCCGCATGGCTCGCCCTTGCCGCCAGCATCGTCGGGTTCGTGCAACTCGCCATCGTCGCGCTTGCCCTATGCCGAGGCGATCCGCGCCCGATCCGGTTTCGCAAACCGCGCTGGACGCCCGTCCTGAAGGGTATTCTGCTCGCGGTCTTTCCGGCGCTGATCGCCAGTGGCGCGGTGCAGCTTTTCATTCTCGCGGCGACGCAGATCGCTTCCTTCTGGCCGTCGGGCGTGTCCTGGCTCTATTACGCCGAGCGCGTCATGCAATTGCCCCTCGGCCTCATGGGCGCGCTTGGTGCCTCCGTGCTGTTGCCGGAACTCGCCTTGCGCCACCGCGCGGGAGAAACCCCTGCCATCGTCGCCGCGCAAAACAAGGCGATGGAACTCGCCCTGCTTCTGGCGCTGCCCGCCGCCGTGGCGCTCGCCATCCTCGCCCATCCCATCGCCACCGTCCTGTTTGAACGCGGCGCATTCGGCCCGCAGGACGCGGCAGGCACCGGAGAGGTTCTCGCGAGCCTGAGCGCCGGACTTCCCTTCGCGGCTCTGGGCAAGGTACTCTCGCAAACGCTTTTCGCGAGCGGTTCGCTCCGGAGCACCCTCATCGCCACGCTGGTCGGCCTTGCCGCGACCTTTCTTGCCGGATGGGGACTCGGCGAAGTCTTCGGCGTCGCCGGAATCGCCCTCGGGGTCGCCGTCGGATGTGCGGCGCATGTGACGGCGCTCGCTACGCTCTTGAGGCTGGCGGGGTTGTGGAGCTTTGATCGGGCCTTCGGTCTCAGTGTCCTGAGGATCGCTGTCGCAAGCCTGATCATGGCCCTTGGCCTTTGGGTCGTCGCACAAGCGATTCCCGCGCCGGGAATTCCAGCCCTTGCCCTCTTCTGCGTGGGCGGACTTAGCCTCTACAGCTTGGCAGCCTGGATGTGTGGCGCGGTGACGCGGGCTGAGATCGCGCAGCTGATCCGCAAATCTTGAGACTTTCACCGGCTGAAGGCTTGCATCGCCGCGCCGCCCTGTCATAACGCGGCCCGGTAAAGCTTTGGAGTTCAACAGATCATGGCGCAGTTCAAGGAGCTCATATTCTCGGGGATGCAACCCACCGGGAATCTGCATCTCGGCAACTATCTCGGCGCGATGATCCGATGGATTGAACTCCAGAAGACCAAGGATTGCATCTATTGCGTCGTGGATCTCCACGCCATCACCGTAGCGCAGGAGCCGGCCCTGCTGAAGAAGGCCATCCGCGAGGTCACGGCCGCCTATATCGCCGCCGGTCTCGATCCGAAAAAGAGCATCATCTTCAACCAGAGCCAGGTTTCCGGCCACGCTGAACTCGCCTGGGTCGTGAACTGCGTCGCCCGTCTCGGCTGGCTCAACCGCATGACCCAGTTCAAGGAGAAGGCCGGCAAGGACCGGGAGAACGCCTCGGTCGGCCTCTACGCCTATCCGGATCTGATGGCCGCCGACATTCTCCTCTACCGCGCCACACATGTGCCGGTGGGTGAGGATCAGAAGCAGCACCTGGAACTGACCCGCGACGTCGCCCAGAAGTTCAACAACGACTTTGCCGCCTCGATTGCCGAGAACGGCTTCGGAGACGCGTTCTTCCCGCTGCCGGAACCGCTGATCCAGGGGCCGGCGACCCGCGTCATGTCGCTGCGTGACGGCTCGAAGAAGATGTCGAAATCGGACCCGTCCGATTACTCGCGCATCAATCTGACCGACGACGCCGACACCATCGCCCAGAAAGTCCGCAAGGCGAAGACCGATCCCGAGCCGCTGCCGAGCGAGGTCGAGGGCCTAAAGACCCGTCCCGAGGCCGAAAATCTGGTGGCGATCTATGCGGCGCTGACCGACGCGACGGCCGAGAACGTGCTGCGCGACCATGGCGGCTCGCAGTTCTCGGGCTTCAAGACGGCGCTCGTGGACGTGGCGGTGGCAAAGCTTGCGCCGATTGCGGACGAGATGCGCCGTCTGATGGCCGATCCGGCCCATATCGACGCCGTTCTCGCGGACGGTTCTGCCCGTGCCCGGGTTCTCGCCCAACCGACCATCGACGCCGTGAAGGACATCGTCGGCTTCGTCCGTTCGTAATCCGGGAAGGTCTTTGGATCCGCTTGTGCCTCAGCGGCATGAGCGGGTGCGCCAAGCGACCGGCTTGCGAAATACGCACGACCGGGTCAGCATCCAAGGCTCGCGCGGAGGTAAAACGCGGAGGTAAAAGCCTTGAGCGGAAAGCGTCGATCCTACGAGGCCGGGCATCGGCCGAAATTCATGGTGGTGGTCGACGAGACCTCCGAATGTGCTCGCGCGATCCATTTCGCCTCGCGCCGCACCGCCCGTACCGGAGCGAGCATGATCATGCTCGCTATCGTGGATCCGCCTGCCAATTTCGAATGGATCGGGGTCGGCGAGGCCATGATCGAGGACGCCCAGCACGACGCCGAGAAACGCCTCGATGAAGCCGCCCGCGAGGCTCGCACCTCGGCAGGCGTCGAGCCCGAGCGGGTGATTCGGATCGGCGACAAGGCGGACGCCATCATCGAATTGATCGACGAGGACGAAGACATTTCCTTCCTCGTTCTGGCCGCCGGAACAGGCAAGGACGGCCCGGGACCTCTCGTCTCGAGCCTCGCCGGCAAGGTCGCCTCCACCTTCCCCATACCCATCGTGGTGGTGCCCGGCACCTTGAGCGACGAGGAAATCGACGCCCTCGCGGGGTGATTCTCGTATCCCCCCAACCGTCATTCCGGGGCGAGCGCAGCGAGAGCCGGAACCCATAAACGCTGGTTTATCCGCATAAGAAACGGCGGCCATCGTTGCGCCCTCTCCACTACCCTCGGAGGCTCTAGGTTCCGGGCTCCGCTGTGCGGCCCCGGAATGACGGGGGGGAGAGTCCCGGAATGACGGGAGAGGTGTTGGCGTGCCATTGACCCTTTCCCCCCTTCACGTGTTATCTCGTAGCCGGAGCCGGCCGCAGCCGGTTTTGGGGCTTGATAACCCCTCCCATAGCGGCCGGCATCGGCCGCTAACGATGCCTCCCTCGCCTTATGGCCGGGAGGTGTTGGCGCATGTCCAGGGCGAAAGCCTAAAGGTCAATGCGGCCGTCTATGGGCGGTTTATCAACTCCCGGCCGCCAGCCCATCGCTGGTGGCCTTCACCGCCAAGGGGGAGTTTTTATGAGCAGATCGTCCGACCGCGCCAGAGCGCCAAGCGCCGTCCAACCAAACGCCGCCAAATCGCCCAACGCTGCCGACCAGCGTATCGGTCAGCGCGTCCGCTTGAGGCGTCTTGCCATCGGATTGAGCCAGGAAAAACTGGCCCAGGCGCTCGGGATCACCTTCCAACAGGTCCAGAAATATGAGCGGGGCACCAACCGCATCGGCGCGAGCCGCCTGCAGGAGATCGCGCGGGTCCTGAGCGTTCCGGTCGCGTCTTTCTACGACGCGGACGATCAGGCCGATGGGTCGCTGACGACCATGTTGGACACGCCGGAAAGCCTCCCCCTGCTCCAGGCCTTCACGGCCATCGCCCCCGACCTGCGGCGCCAGGCGCTGGAGCTGGTGCGGGCCATTGCCAAAGTGAAGATGTGATCGCCACCTCCGTCATTCCGGGGCGCGCCATCGGCGCGAACCCGGAACCTATAAACGCTTGGATAGCCGCATAAGAAACGACGGCCATCGTTGTGCTCTCTCCATCATCCTCGGCGGCTATAGGTCCGGGCTCCGCTGTGCGGCCCCGGTATGACGGCTAAGGCGAGAACAGGTCGCACTCTTGGATTCCACTCAAACCCGTTCCACATCTGATACGGAACCTGTTAGAACCATTCCATCGACCACTCGGCCGGCCTTGAACCGGCGCTGAGGACAAAAAAGATGTTCATTCAAACTGAAGCGACTCCCAATCCCGCCACTCTCAAGTTTTTGCCCGGCCGCATCGTCATGCCGGAAGGCACCTTTGAGGCCCGCGATGCGCAGAGCGCCACGGCCTCACCTTTGGCCGAGCGGCTCTTTACCGTGCCCGGCGTCACGAGCGTCTTCTTCGGCTACGATTTCATTTCCGTCACCAAGAACGACGGCGAATGGCAGCACCTGAAGCCCGCGATTCTCGGCGGCATCATGGAGCATTTCATGGCGGGCGCGCCGGTTCTGAATACCGGCACCGCCTCTTCCGACGAGGACGGTGAGGAATTCTTCGACGATGCGGATGCCGCCACCGTCGAGACCATCAAGGAGCTGCTCGAAACCCGCATCCGTCCCGCTGTCGCGGGCGATGGCGGCGACATCACTTTCCGTGGCTTCAAGGATGGTGTCGTCTACCTCGTCATGAAGGGCGCCTGCTCGGGCTGTCCGTCCTCCACAGCCACCTTGCGTCACGGCATTCAGAACCTCCTGCGCCACTTCCTGCCGGATGTGCGCGAGGTGCAGGCTGTTTAAGCTTGACGAGAAAGCTCTAGAATCAGGCGCGGTTCTCGAACTTTCGAGCGCCGCGCTTTTTCTTTTCAGGAGTCATCCTTGGACAAGCTCGACGACGCCTCCCTCGATCAACTCTTTCGCAACGCGCGCACCTTGCGCCACTGGCAGGACAAGCCTATCGGCGCGGATCTCCTACGCGACATCGCGGAGATGGCGAAGCTCGGCCCGACGAGCGGTAATTGCTGCCCGGCCCGTTTCGTCTTCGTGGTCTCGCCGGAGGCCAAGGAGCGCCTGAAGCCCCATCTCGACGAGGGCAATGTGCGCCAGACCATGAGCGCGCCCGCCACCGTCATCGTCGGCTACGACATGGAATTCTACGAAAAGTTTCCCGTTCTCTCCCCCCGGACGAATGTGGATTTCTGGCGCAATGCCCCGCGCGAACTCGTGGAGGAAACAGCCCTTCGCAACTCGTCCCTGCAAGGGGCTTATCTGATGCTTGCCGCCCGCGCCCACGGGCTCGATTGCGGGCCGATGTCCGGCTTCGACAATGCGGGCGCCGCAAAAGCCTTTTTTCCGAGCGGTACGATCAAGGCGAATTTTTTGATCAATCTCGGCTATGGCGACCGGGAAGGGTTGCGCCCGCGCGCGGCGCGTCTGGCATTCGAGGAATTTTGCCAGATCGCTTGAAAATAAGCGCCGTCCCGTCACCCTGGGGCCGCGAAGCGGAACCCGGGATCGCGCGCCGCGAAAAGCGCCAATCTCGTCATGCAATCCTGGATCGCCTTGGGCGTCCGGGATGACGGTGCTCGAAAACCGGTTCCCTCTTGTCCGGATCATGCTCTAAAGAGAGCGCAAGAGTGATGGAGATCTAACGTTGCGCGTTCTTGCCATCGATACGGCGCTCGGCGCCTGCTCGGCTTGCGTTCTCGATATCGACAAGGTCGAGCCGCTCGTTCGCGAGATGATTCCGATGGATCGCGGCCATGCGGAGGCGCTGCTGCCGTTGATCGACCGGCTGATCTCCCATGTGGAGGGCGGCTTCAAGAGCCTCGACCGGGTCGCCGTCACCGTCGGACCGGGCAGCTACACGGGTTTGCGCGTCGGTATCGCCGCCGCGCGCGCCATCGGGCTCGCGGCTGGAATTCCGGTGGTCGGCGTCGCGACCCTCTCGGCCTTTCTCGCCCCGATGCTGGCCGGCGAGGCGCGTGGCCTTTTCACCGCCGCCGTCGATGCGAAACACGGCCACGTCTATATTCAAGCCATCGCGGCGGGCGGGCGCACCATCATTCCCTCGAGCCTGATGGGCTTACGCGACGCATTGCGTCTGCTCGGCTCCGGCCCGCTTCTGCTCACCGGCTCGGCCGCGCCGATCCTCGCAGCGGAAGCCTGGGCGCAGGGCATCGACGCCACCATCACGGAAACACCGCTCGCACCCGAAATCACCTGGGTCGCTCGGCTCGGGGCTCTCGCCGATCCCGCCCAGGCCCTGCCGAAGCCGCTTTACTTACGCGGACCGGATGCCAAGCCGCAGGACGGGGCGCGAATCGCCAGACGGTGAGCCTTGGCGATGAGCTTTCTCGATCGCTTTCGCACACCGCCTTCCGCACGCTTCGACGCAGTGGGCATGGGCCACTCCCCGCGTCTCGCGGCTCTCCATGCAAGTGCCTTCGCGCGGCCCTGGGACGTGCATGAATTCGAACGGCTGCTCGGCGAGCAGAACACCTCGGCCAACGGGCTCTTTCTCGGCACGGCCCATGCACCGTCCGGCTTCGTGCTCTCGCGAATCGTCCTCGACGAAGCGGAGATCCTGACCGTGGCCATGGGGCCGGAGGCGCGCGGCAAGGGCTATGGACGCCCGCTTCTCGCTCACCATTTCGAGGATCTGGAGCGCCGGGGCGTGCGGACGGTCCATCTGGAGGTCGAGGACGGCAATCTCGCCGCCCTTGCGCTCTACCGGCGTCTCGGCTTTCAGGAGATCGGACGGCGCGAGGGCTATTATCGTAAATCGGATGGCGGCCGCGCCACGGCTCTGACCATGAGCCTCGCCTTGTAACCATGCGAGGTCTTGTTTCGACGAAACAGGATCGTGCTCTATAAGCAGGGTTAAGGAGACGATCTTGGCAGTACGGTCCAGAACGAGCACCACCCAAAAGCGGTCCGACGCCATCGAGCGCGCCTGCCGCGAGAAAGGCCTGCGCATGACGGGGCAGCGCCGTGTCATCGCGCGGATTCTCGATGCGGCGGACGACCATCCGGACGTGGTGGAACTGCATCGCCGTGCGGTGGTGGTGGATGACCGGATTTCGCTCTCGACCGTCTACCGGACGGTGAAACTGCTGGAGATCCAGGGAATCATCGAACGGCTCGATTTCCGCGACGGACGCTCCCGCTACGAGCAGGCCGCGCGCGAGCATCACGACCATCTCATCAATCTCGAAACCGGCGACGTGATCGAATTCCGTTCGGAGGAAATCGAAAAGCTGCAAACCGAGATCGCCAGAAAGCTCGGCTACCGGCTCGTGTATCATCGCCTCGAACTCTACGCGGTGCCTATCGATAAGGACGAGACGTGACCCGGATCCTGCTCGCGGCGAGGCTTGCGCTCCTGGCGCTTTTCGCCGCTATCGCCATTCCGTTGCAGATGCTGGCCTTGCGCTTCGGGTGGCGCCTCATGCATCACGCGCCGACGATGTTTCATCGGGTTTTCCTGAGCCTCTTCGGCATCCGCGTGATCGAACACGGCTCACCACCCGACAAACGGAAGGCGACGCTCGTTCTCGCGAATCACGTCTCCTGGCTCGACATCTCGGTGATCGGCTCGCTGCGCCCGCTCTCCTTTATCGCCAAGTCGGAAGTGGCGACCTGGCCGGTGGTCGGTCTGTTCGCGAGGCTTCAGCGCTCCGTGTTTCTCGACCGCCAGCGCCGCAAGGCAACAGTGGAGGTGAACGGCGCGGTGGCGCAACGCCTCGCCAAGGGCGACGTGATGGTCCTGTTTCCGGAAGGCACCACCGGCGACGGCACAAGACTTCTGCCCTTCCGCTCCTCCATCGTCGGTGCAGCGCAAGCGGCGTTGAGCGATCCGAACGTCGACACCCTCGACCTGCAACCGCTCGCCATCGCCTATACGCGCCGCAACGGCCTGCCCATCACCCGGCGCGACCGGCCTTTCATCGCCTGGTACGGCGACATGGAACTCGCCCCGCACCTCGTGGAAATCTTGACCGGCGGCCCGCTCGACGTGGTGGTGACATGGGGCCCCTCCATCGCCATCGACGGCCACCGCAAGCAAGCCACCACCGCCGCGGAGATCGCGGTGAGGCGCGCGATTCATCGCGCGGGGTGAGATTGCTTGCGATCAAGCGCAACGGAGCCCTCCTCCCCCTTATGGGGAGGAGTTGGAGGTGGCGGTGTTGGCGCGACGGTTTCAAAGGTTGGCGCTCACACCCCCACCCTAACCCTCCCCACAAGGGGGAGGGGAAGAGCGTGCATCGACAAAGCCGATGACTCGGTGGGGTCCCGAACAAGACGCAAGCCCGCCTCTTCCTCAGGGAGAGGGAGCGCGCCGCGCAAGCTGCAATAGCGTTCGCAATAAATTTTTTCACCCATGCTATAAGACGACATGGATTACTTCAGCATTCCTATATCACTTGTATCGCTGACGGTTTCACTCGGTACATTCTGGCTGGCGTTCGTGGATCGCGGACGGTTGCGTATGACAAAGCCGACCATAGTGTTCTTCGGATTCGATACGGTCCCCAAACCCACGCCCAAAGTGTTTTTGCGGACCTTGTTGTACAGCACGGCGACACGCGGACAGATCATTGAGGGTATGTACGCAACGGTTCGCCATTGCGGCCGGGAACGGGTGTTCCGCTTTTGGGGCTACGGCGAGAACAACAAGCTCTCTCCCGGCAGCGGATTGCAGATCAGCCGAACAGGGTTGGCAGCCAATCATCACTTCGTGTTGTCCGTCCATGAAGATGCGTACGTTTTCGAGCCCGGTGCCTATGAGATCGGCGTGAACTCCGATGTCGTGGGCCGTCGCAAACCGATGAAACTCGGGACAATCAAACTCGTATTGTCCGACGAGCATGCTGCGGCGTTAGCGCGGCAAGAAGGCGTATTGTTCGAGCGTAAAATCGACGGCGAATACGAAGGACATTCAAGAGGAAAGAATGACGCTCAACACCGTAATTCCGGGGCGCCGCAGGCGAACCCGGAACCCATAAACACTGATGATACCGGAAGAAGTACAGCGGCCTCGGCCGGGCTCCGCTGTCGGACCCCGGAATGACGCTGGAGCTTCGCCCCAGCGCCTCCCTCCTCCCCCTTGTGGGGAGGAGTTGGAGGTGGGGGTGTGAGCGCGACACTGATTCAACCCAGCGCCAACACCCCCGCCCTAACCCTCCCCACAAGGGGGAGGGGATGAGCGCGGTGCATTGGGATGAAACTCAGCCCATCACAGGCAGCGCATAAGACGCGCTCGTCACGGCCAGGCATGCCGCTGCGGCTTCGCGCCCCTTCACGTCGAAATGCGCCGTGAAGAAATCGCGATGCACATCGTGCTCGTGAAAATGCTGCGGCGTCAGCACCGCTGAGAGAACCGGAACGTCCGTTTCGAGCTGCACCTGCATGAGACCGGAAATCACCGCGTCGGCCACGAATTCGTGCCGATAGATTCCACCATCGACCACGAGGCCCGATGCGACGATGGCGCAATAGCGGCCGCTCTTCGCGAGCCTTTTGGCGAGGAGCGGAATCTCGAAGGCTCCCGGAACTTCATAGAGGTCGATGCTCACGCGGTTCACACCGCTCTCTCCCATCGCGGCGACAAAAGCATCGCGACAACGGTCGACGATCTCCTTGTGCCAGGACGATTGAATGAAGGCGATTTTCTGCTGTTGATTTGTAAACTGATCCACGTTGGCTTCCTTTAAATTGGCCAGACCATGAATCAGGGCATGCGGAAGCAGCGACACGCGCGCAAAAATGCGCGGCATCGCGACAACCGATCTCTTTCATCCGGACTGTAACCGTCGGCTTCGGAATCACACCGAATCTGCTGACCCCTCCATCGGAGAGCGCTCGCGGGCTTGAGGGCCGAGACCCTTTCACCGCCGGTGGGGACTTTCACCCCGCCCTGAGATCATCACTCACCCGACGGGTGAGCCTTCCTAATTAAGGTCGCAGCGGAAGCTTTGGCAATGACGTAGGCTCGACCGAGCACTCCTCTCCACGAATCGCGGGCCTGCCCGAGTTTCGCTTCAATAAGCGCAACGGAACCCTCCTTCCCCTTGTGGGGAGGAGTTGGAGAGGGGTGCGGCGCGACACTGATTCAGTTAGCGCCAAACCCCCCACCCTAACCCTCCCCACAAGGGGGGGAGGGGACCGGTAGCGCGTCGTTGATCCGCAGTACTATTCTCTTGCGGCCTCAAAAGGCTTAAAAGGACGTTTAATCGCCCCTCCAAACCACCGAACAGGCCCGCCCTCGTGAAAAAAGTCTTCGTCAAATCCTACGGCTGCCAGATGAATGTCTACGATGCCGAGCGCATGGCGGACGTGCTGGCGACCGAAGGCTATAGCGAAACCAAGGCCATGGAGGAGGCGGATCTTGTCATCCTCAACACCTGCCACATCCGCGAGAAGGCCGCCGACAAGGTCTATTCCGAACTCGGCCGCGTGCGCGAATTGAAAGAAGAGCGAGAGGCGCAAGGGTACGAGACCAAGATCGTGGTGGCGGGCTGCGTCGCGCAGGCCGAAGGTAAGGAGATTTTGCGCCGCCAATCCGCTGTCGACGTGGTTGTCGGCCCGCAGAACTATCATCGCCTGCCGGATCTTCTGAAGCGCGCGCGCTTAGCGCCCCTCGTCGACACGGAATTCCCCATCGAGGACAAGTTCGACCACCTGCCCATACCCTCGAAGGCCAAGATCCTGAGCCGGGGCGTGTCGGCGTTTCTCACCATTCAGGAAGGCTGCGACAAGTTCTGCACCTTCTGCGTCGTGCCCTATACGCGCGGCGCGGAAGTGTCGCGCACCGTCAGCCGCATCGTGGACGAAGCCCTGCGCCTTGCCGATGCGGGCGTGCGCGAACTGACCCTGATCGGCCAGAACGTGAACGCCTATCATGGGGAAGGTCCGGACGGCTCCGTCTGGTCCCTGGGACGGCTGCTGCACCGGTTAGCCGAAATTCCTGGCATCGTACGCCTGCGCTATTCCACCAGTCATCCGCGCGACATGGACGAGGAGTTGATCGCGGCCCATCGCGACCTACCGGCCCTGATGCCTTATCTTCACCTGCCGGTGCAGTCCGGGTCCGACCGTATTCTCGACCTCATGAACCGCAAGCACACGGGCGACGAGTACCGTCGCATTATCGAGCGCATGCGCCAGGCGCGACCCGATATCGCGCTGTCCTCCGACTTCATCGTGGGCTTCCCCGGCGAGACGGACCGGGATTTCGAGGACACCATGCGGCTTATCGCCGATATCGGCTTCGTCAGCGCGTTTTCCTTCAAATACAGCCCCCGCCCCGGCACGCCCGCGGCGGATCATGAGGAGCAGGTGCCCGAGCCTGTGAAGGCCGAGCGTCTCGCCCGGCTGCAAAACCTGTTGGAAACCCAACGACAGGCTTTCAATCTCGGAACCGTTGGCCAGACTCTGGACGTTCTTCTGGAGAAACCGGGCCGCCATCCGGGTCAGATCAACGGCAAAACTCCCTATCTGCAACCGGTGCAGATCGAGAGCGATGCCGCGGGGATCGGCGAGGTGGTGACGGTCCGAATCACCGGGAAGAGCACGAATAGCCTGTTTGGAGAATTGACCGGGACCCGCGGCCGCGAAGCCGCCTGAAAGGGAGACGTCATTTGAGGCCAGCGGACAGCGTGACCGCACGAGCGCAAAAGGGTCGGAACACCACGAGCTTCCACCCCGGCGTAGACGAAGAGGCCGAAATCATCCTGACCTTCGAAGACAACCGCCTTGCGGGGCTTGTTTTCGGCCAATACGACCAGAACCTCGCCCATCTCGAACGCCGTCTCGGGGTCGTGGCGGTCGCCACCGGCAACCGGGTCGGCCTGAAAGGATCGCCCGAATCGACCGAACAGGCGCGGCGGGTTTTGGAAAGCCTTTATGAACGGGCGCGCCAGAGCGCCATGTTGTCTCCCGGCGACGTGGACGGGGCCATTCAGGAGAGCACGCTCCAGGGCAATCTCTTCCCGACCGACGAGCCCAATATTCCCGGTCTCACCACTTTCGACCACATCGCCACCCGCAAGCGCGGGCCGGTGCGCGCCCGCAACGCCGCGCAGAACACCTATATCAAGGCGCTCAAGCAGCATGAGCTGGTCTTCGCCGAAGGCCCGGCGGGGACAGGCAAGACGTGGCTCGCGGTCGGCTACGCCGTCTCGCTTCTCGAACAGGGCAAGGCCGAGCGGCTGATTCTCTCCCGCCCCGCCGTCGAGGCGGGCGAACGGCTCGGCTTCCTGCCCGGCGATATGCGCGAGAAGGTCGATCCTTACTTACGCCCGATCTACGACGCCCTCTACGACTTCATGGAAGCGCGCTTCGTCGACCGGGGCCTGCAGACCGGCATGATCGAAATCGCTCCGCTCGCCTTCATGCGCGGGCGCACGCTCACCAACGCGGTCGTCTTGCTCGACGAGGCACAGAACACCACTTCCATGCAGATGAAGATGTTTCTGACCCGCCTCGGCGAAGGCTCGCGCATGATCATCAACGGCGACCCGACCCAGATCGATCTTCCGCCCGGCCAGAAATCGGGCCTGATCGAGGCCGTCCGCATTCTGGACGGCGTCGAGGGAATCGGCCGGGTCACGTTCAAGGAGCAGGATGTGGTGCGCCACGATCTGGTGCGCCGCATCGTGACGGCTTATGACGCAGCGCAACGCACAAACCAGGACGTTCAGGACCGCAGGCGTGATTGAGTTCGACATCATGACGGAAGGGGGGGAATGGTCCCGCCTTCCCGACGCGGAGGCCTTGGCGGCCCGGGCCGGTGAGGCCGCGGCCGCCGTGGCCGACGAGGAGGCTGAGGATTTCGAGATCAGCCTTCTTCTGACGGATGATGCGCGAATCCAGGAGCTGAACCGCGATTTTCGCGGCAAGGACAAGCCCACCAACGTTCTGTCGTTTCCCGCTCCTGAGCCGCCTCAGCATTTTGGCCCTCGCCATCTCGGCGATATTGCCTTAGCTTATGAAACGTTGGTGCGGGAGGCCGAGGCGGAAGCCAAACCTCTTGCCCATCATTATGCCCATTTGATCGTCCATGGTGTCCTGCATCTTCTCGGCTATGACCATGAGGTCGAGGAGGACGCGGAGATTATGGAAGCCCTGGAGGTAAAGGCGTTGGCCACACTCGGCATCGACGATCCTTACCGTGATATGGCAGCTTGAACGCGAACCGTTCGGCTGAAATTCAAACACAATGAATGACGATCGAAGTCGCAACGAACGCCCCCTCCGGTCCACGCCGGAGACGGAGGGTGTTCGCGACCATTGGTATGACCGTTTCCTCACCCTGCTCGGCCTGAAACAACGCGAATCCATCCGGCACGATCTGGAAGACGTGCTGTCGGAGGTGGTCGAGGACACGGATTTCTCGCCCCAGGAACGGGCGATGCTCAAAAACGTGCTCGGCTTCCACCGCCTGCGCGTCGACGACGTGATGGTGCCGCGCGCGGACATCGTGGCCGTGGCTGCCGAGACGAATCTCGGCGAGTTGCTCAACCTGTTCCGCACGGCGGGCCATTCCCGCCTGCCGGTCTATGGGGAAACCCTCGACGACCCCAGGGGCATGATCCACATTCGGGATTTTCTGGATTATCTCGCCGCGCGCTCCGATGCCCGGCCGAGCCGCCGTCGCCCTAAGACCGGCGACGAAAATGTGGCCGCGGCCCCGAGCCTGATCCGGGTCGATCTGTCCATGACGCTCTCGGCGGCGCAGATCCTGCGCCCGGTCCTGTTCGTGCCGCGCTCCATGCCGGCCCTCGACCTTCTGGTGCGGATGCAGGCGACGCGCACGCACATGGCGCTCGTGATCGACGAATATGGCGGCACCGACGGCCTGGTTTCCATCGAGGATCTCGTGGAGATGGTGGTCGGCGATATCGAGGACGAGCACGACGACGCCACGACGCTCACCATCATGGCGAGTGCGGACGGCACCTTCATCGCCGATGCCCGCGCGAGCCTCGACGAAGTCAAGGAAGCGCTCGGCATCGATCTGACCGACGAAGAAGATGCCGAGGATATCGACACCATCGGCGGCTTCATTGCGACCCTGGCGGGACGCGTGCCCTTGCGCGGCGAATTGATCGCGGGTCCGGGCCACCTCGAATTCGAGGTGCTGGACGCCGATCCGCGCCGCCTGAAGCGGGTGCGAATCCATCGCCGGGACGCGGAAACGCCCAACGGCAACGGGAATGACACGCCCCCTCTTCTGCCGCCTCCGGCGAATGGGTCTCCTCCGGAAAGCAAAGCGGCCGAATGACGAACCTTGTCGACCACGTCGTCCGTTTGAACGGATGGCGTCGATGGCTCTCGGCCTTCGCTGCGGGCGCCATCGGCGCCCTCGCCATGCCGCCCTTCGGGTTTTTGCCCGCCCTTTTTCTTTCTCTGACCCCAGCCATCTGGTTGCTCGACGGCTGCGGGGACGTCAAAACAGCCTTTGATCGGAAGGCCCTCCGGGCGGCCGCCGTAACCGGCTGGTTCTGGGGATTCGGCTATTTCGTGGCTGGGCTCTGGTGGCTCGGGGCCGCCTTTCTGGTTGAAGCGGACCAATTCGCCTGGGCCATGCCCTTCGGTGTGCTCGGCTTGCCTGCCCTTCTCGCTTTCTTCACCGCCTTCGGTTTTGCTCTCGCGCGCCTGATCTGGACCAAGGACGGCACCCGTATCCTCGCTTTCGCCTTCGGGCTGACAGTGTGCGAATGGCTGCGCGGCCATCTCTTCACGGGCTTTCCCTGGAACAACCTCGGCATGGCGCTCGGCCAGAATCTCTGGCTCATGCAAAGCGCCTCCCTCGTCGGATTGTATGGTCTGACGATCCTCGCAACGCTCATCGGCGCAGCTCCCGCGACCCTCTGGACCGGCCGGACGCCGCGCGCCCGCTGGCTTTCCCCGATCCTGGCAGCAATCGTTCTTGGGACCATGGCCGTTTTCGGAGCGCTACGGGTTCCCGCCGCCCCCCTGCCGACGGTCCCGAACGTCAATCTCCGCATCATGCAGCCGAATCTGCCTCAGGATGCGAAGTTCAACCCGCGCAATCGCGAGGCGATCATGCGGCGTTATCTCGCCTTTAGCGCCGGGCGGGGAAGCGATGGACAGAGCCTGGCGGACGCGACCCATCTGATCTGGCCCGAATCGGCGTTCCCTTTCCTGCTCCATCGGGATCCCGAATCGCTGATGCAAATTGCCGCACTCCTGAGGCCGGGCTCCGTCCTCATCACAGGCGCGGCGCGGATGGACGATCCTTTGCCGGGGGAAGCCGTTGGGAAGTTTTTCAACAGCATTCAGGTGATCGGGAGTCAGGGCACGATCCTTGGCGTTTACGACAAAGTACACCTTGTTCCGTTCGGAGAATATGTTCCTCAATTTCTGGACCGACTGATCCAGATGGTGGGTCTCCGGCAATTCGTTCACGTCCCGGGCGGCTTCGAATCGAGCACGCAACGAGGCGTTTTAAACGTTCCGGGCCTTCCTGCCGTCGCGGCCACGATTTGTTACGAAGCAATCTTTCCTGGCGAGATTCTGCCCGACGGGCCGCGTCCGGATGTGATTTTGAACGTCACTAATGACGCGTGGTTCGGCATAACGCCAGGTCCTCATCAGCATTTCGCGCAGGCACGGCTACGTGCCGTAGAGGAAGGTATTCCTCTTGTTCGTGCAGCGAACACTGGGATCTCAGCCGTAGTAGATCCTTATGGTCGGGTCGTAAAAAGTTTACCTTTGGGCGCTGAAGGGATACTTGACGCGCAATTGCCTCTTGCAATTACCCCACCTGTTTATAGAGGGTACAACCTGCTGATTTTAACTGCTACGCTTGTGATCTGCTGCATCGTTCCGGTCTTACGGCGTCGGCGGCGGAATTTCTGACAACTTTCGGGTATCAACCCGGACACCGAATGGTGCCGGGTCTGGGGGAGAAGCTTAGACCATGAAGAAATCGACCAGCACGATCGACAAGGAAATCGGCAGCCGCGTTCGCATGCGCCGTATGTCAATCGGCATGAGCCAGGAAAAGCTCGGCGAAATGTTGGGTTTAACGTTTCAGCAGGTCCAAAAATACGAAAAAGGCACCAATCGGATCAGCGTCGGTCGCCTCGTCGACATCGCCATGATCCTCGGGGTGGAAATTCCCTTTTTCTTTGACGGCGTGCGCAGTGGCCGCGGCAATCCCGGTTTCGCGGAGGACGCCTCCCCGTCCTACGCCTCCGAGGTCATGTCGACCCCTGAAGGTCTGCATCTGATCCGGACCTTCGCCTCCATCAAGAACGCCAAGGTTCGCAAGAGCATCGTACAACTCGTCACGGTGCTGGCCGATTCCCCCGAGGCGTCGGAAGCCTAAAGAGCGTTCGGCATAACGAACGCGTTCGTCGATTTCCTTGACCTTTTCCGGTATCTGCGGCATGAGCGAAGCTCCCGTTGCGCCCAGAGGCGTGCCCTTATTCCATTCAAGGACTTTCATCGTGCGTCGTTCGAGCTATCTTTTCACGAGCGAATCCGTCTCCGAGGGACACCCGGATAAGGTTTGCGACCGTATTTCCGATACCGTCGTCGACGCTTATCTGGCGGCGCTTCCCGAGGCCCGCGTGGCCTGCGAAACCCTGGCGACCACGAATCGCGTGGTCATCGCGGGCGAGGTTCGCGGCCCTTCCTCGATCACACACGACAAGATCGTCGAACTGACCCGCGAAGCCATCAAGGACATCGGCTACGAGCAGGACGGCTTCCACTGGAAGACCGCCGACGTGGCGGTGCACCTGCATGCGCAATCCGCCGACATCGCCCAGGGCGTTGATGCGGCCGGCAACAAGGACGAAGGCGCCGGCGACCAGGGCATCATGTTCGGCTATGCCTGCAACGAGACGCCGGAGCTGATGCCCGCGCCGATCTATTACGCCCACAAGATCCTCCAGAACCTCACCACCGCCCGCAAGGCCAAGGAAAACGGCGCCGCCCTTCTGGGCCCGGACGCCAAGAGCCAGGTCACGGTGCGCTACGAGAACGGCAAGCCCGTCGCGGCAACCCAGATCGTGCTCTCGACGCAGCACCTCGACGAGAACCTCTCGTCCGAGGACGTGCGCACCATCGTCGAACCCTATATTCGCAAGACGCTTCCCGCCGGCTGGGTCACCGGCGAGACGGTCTGGCACGTGAATCCGACCGGCAAGTTCGTGATCGGCGGCCCCGATGGCGATTGCGGCCTCACCGGCCGTAAGATCATCGTGGACACCTACGGCGGCGCGGCTCCGCACGGCGGCGGCGCGTTCTCCGGCAAGGACCCGACCAAGGTCGACCGTTCGGCCGCTTACGCCGCCCGTTATCTTGCCAAGAACGTGGTCGCGGCCGGTCTCGCCGACCGTTGCACCCTGCAGCTTTCCTACGCCATCGGCGTGGCAAAGCCCTTGTCGATCTATGCCGATCTGCACGGCACCGGCAATGTCGACGAGGGCAAGCTCGAAGCGTTTCTCAGGGATGCGATGGACTTGTCGCCGCGCGGCATTCGCACGCATCTGTCGCTCAACAAGCCGATTTACGCCCGCACCTCGGCTTATGGCCATTTCGGCCGCGCCCCCGAGGCCGATGGCGGCTTCTCGTGGGAGCGTACCGACCTCGTCGACACCTTGAAGTCGGCTCTGGCCTAAATCGCAATGAACGCAGCCTCCGAACAGACCGGCGCCTTCTTCGGGCGCCGGAAGGGCAAGAAGCTGCGCTCCGGTCAGGACGACCTGATCCAGAACCTGCTTCCGGCGTTACGCGTGACACCGGAAGCACCTCTCTCCAGCCTGTTTCCCGATTCGAAACGCGAAACCTGGCTCGAGATCGGCTTCGGCGGCGGAGAGCACCTCGCCGCACAGGCGCACGCGCATCCCGACGTCAACATCATCGGCTGCGAGCCTTTCGTGAACGGCATGGCGAAGCTTCTCGCCACCGTCGAGCGGGAAGGCCTGAAGAATGTCCGCGTCTGGGACGACGACGTGACCGATCTTCTGCCGCACTTCCCCGATGCCTCGTTCGACCGGGTCTACATTCTCTATCCCGATCCGTGGCCGAAACGCCGACAACGCAAGCGCCGTCTCGTCTCGGATGAGACCCTGACCATGCTGGCGCGCGTCATGAAAAAAGGCGCCGAACTGCGCTTTGCCAGTGATATCGATGATTATATCGGCTGGGTTCTCGCCCGGGCGATGCGGTCCCCCGATTTCCGCTGGACCGCCGAACGCGCCGACGACTGGCGCACGCCCTATCCGGGCTGGCCCGGCACCCGCTACGAGGCCAAGGCCAAGCGCGAAGGGCGTATTCCTTCCTATTTAACTCTTTTGCGTCTCTGACTTTCTGTGAACCTTACGTAAGGTAATCGCGTTGATGCAAGCTCCACGCAATCCGCCCCGGGTAGGGTCGTGCGTGGATGCCTGTGATCGAGGACGCATGGCAATTGCCACCACGAGTAAACTGTCGGGAAACCTGAGCATCGACGCGCTCCTTTCCGGCTACACGTGGAGCGGCACGGTCAGTTTCGGTTTTTCGACAAGCGCTGCCGCCTACGGGCCGAATTACGGTTCGGAGCCCGCCAACAATTTCAGTCCCGTCTCGTTCGCCATGCAGCAGGCGTTTCGATCGATCATTCTCGGCTCCAGCCCCTATGCCGGCGGCGCGAAGATGACGCTCACGCCGCTCGTGGGCTTCACGAAACTCTCTTTTGTCGAAACCTCCATGACCAATGGAGTCTGGGCCGACATCGCCATCGGCTCGACCTCGGAGGCCGGCACTGCCCAGGCTTACTATCCCGTCCCGAATGCAGGCACGATCGCCGGCGATGTCTGGTTCGGCAAGAGCCCGAGCTTCAACGCCGCCGCGGTCGGCACCTGGGGTTTCCAGACCGCGATTCATGAGCTCGGCCACGCACTCGGCCTCAAGCACCCGCACGAATCCGGCGCGGACGGTGACCTCGCGACGCTCCCGGTCTGGCAGGACAGTCTCGAATACAGCGTGATGAGCTACCATTCCTACGTGGGAAGCACCGATTTCGGCTATACCAACGAGCAATACGGTCTGCCGCAGACCTACATGATCGGCGATATCGCCTCCCTGCAATATCTGTACGGCGCGAATTTCGACTTCCGTCGGTCCAATACCACCTACCAGTGGAATCCGCTCACGGGCGAAGCTTTCGTGGACGGGCAGGGCCAAGGCCATCCGGGCAACCCCGCGACCGTCGGCGAACAGGCCGACCGCATTTTCGAGACGATCTGGGACGGCGGCGGTATCGATATCTACGATCTGTCCAATTATCGGTCCAATCTGCGCATCGACCTGAAACCCGGCGCGTCCTCGACCTTCAGCTTCGACCAGCTGGCGCGGCTCGACTACAACGTGAGTGCCAAAGGCAACGTCTATAACGCCCTGCAATATCAGGCTGATTCCCGCTCCCTGATCGAGAACGCCAAGGGCGGCTCGGGCAATGACGTATTGTCGGGAAACGCGGCCGCCAATCATCTCTACGGCAACGCCGGAAACGACACGCTTTTCGGGGGAGCTGGCGCCGATACCCTCGAAGGCGGCTCGGGCAGCGACACCTATATCGTGGACGACACGCTCGATACGATCGTCGACCTGTCCGGCATCGACCGGGTCATCACGTCGGTGAACTGCACCCTCGGCAGGGGGCTGGAGAAACTGATCGGCTCGGGCACGACCGGATTGGTCCTGAAAGGCAACAGCGGGGCCAACACCATCAAGGGCACGCTGGGCAGCGACACTCTGACCGGCGGCAAGGGTCGGGATATCTTTTATTTCGCCACGAAGATCGACAAGACCCGCGCCAATGTCGATTTCATCACCGATTTCAACGCCAAGGACGACGCGATCAAGCTCGCCCAATCGGTCTTCAAAGCATTGCCGACAGGCGCGCTGTCGTTGGACGCCTTCTGGACCGGATCGAAAGCGCACGACCCTTCGGACCGTGTGATCTACAATCAGAAGAGCGGCGCGCTCTATTACGATCCCGACGGCTCCGGCAAAGGTGCCGCGATTCTGTTCGCCATGCTCACCAACAAGGCCAAGGTGACGGAAAAAGACTTCCACATCGTCTGACCTTCCGCTCACGCCAACAGGTGATAATTCAGTTTGGTCCGCGCTCTTCCCTCCCCCTTGCGGGGAGGGGTAGGGGTGGGGGTTGAAAAGTCAGAGCGTTGCCTGTGATCCGATAAGCAGGAAGGCTACTACAGCGCCAGACGTCTGAAAGTTTCACCCGGTCGGACCACCCTCACCCTTCATCCCTCCCAGCAAGGGGAAGGAATGCCTGTACCTCTATCCTCATCAAACTGAGTGACGACCCGCCAGCAGCAATGCTTGCATTTCGCGGGCCGTGCCGCTATCTTGTGTCTGTCAGTTCTGGTTGCAGCGTCATGCTGCTGGTCAGAGTGGGCCCCGCCGGGTCCGCTCTTTTTTATTGCCCGAACGCCAAGTGAATACCTAGTGGTGAATACCGAGTGATGGCCCGAAACGGGCGCGTGGAGAGCGATGTCGAACGAGCATGAAAAGCGATTGATCGTCGAATCCGGCGTGGCGGCGCGGGTCGCAGCCATTATCGAGCCGGTGATCGAGGACCTCGGCTTTCGGCTTGTGCGCATCAAGATCTCGTCGACCAACGGCTGCACGGTCCAGATCATGGCCGAGCGCTCGGATGGCACCATGTCGGTGGACGATTGCGAAACGGTCAGCAAGGCCGTCTCCCCGATCCTCGACCTGGAAGATCCTATCTCCCAAGCCTATTATCTTGAAGTCTCCTCGCCGGGGATCGACCGCCCGCTCGTGCGCGCCGGCGATTTCGTGCGGTGGAGCGGCCACGATGCGAAGATCGAGATGGCCGTACCGCTGGAAGGCCGTAAGCGCTTTCGTGGCTTCATCCGCGGCGTCGAAGACGAAAACGCCATCGTCGAATTGCCGGATGTCAAAGAGGGTCTGGAGCGCATAGTGCGCATTCCCCTCTCGGGCATCGGTGAAGCCCGGCTCGTTCTGACGGATGAGCTGGTGCGTGAATCGCTTCGTCGCGGCACCGCGCCTGTCGCGGCCGATGACGACACCGAAAGTGAAGCGGAGCCGGCGCAAAAGCCGCGCGGCCCGCAGAACACGAAACTTAAAGAGGAGTAACGTCGATGGCTATCAGCGCCAACAGGCTTGAACTCTTGCAGATCGCCGACGCGGTCGCGCGTGAGAAGGTGATCGACAAGCAGATCGTGCTCGACGCCATGTCGGATGCAATCGCAAAGGCGGCACGCTCGCGCTACGGCACGGAAACGGACATCCATGCCGAGATCAACCCGAAGACCGGTGAGCTGCGTCTCTCGCGCCACCTGCTCGTGGTCGAGGATGCCGCGTTCGAGAACGACTCGCGCGAAATCACCATCTCGGAAGCGCGCAAGCGCAATCCCGCAGCGCAGGTCGGCGACGCCATCTCCGAAACCCTGCCGCCGTTCGATTTCGGCCGCATCGCCGCGCAATCGGCCAAGCAGGTGATCGTGCAGAAGGTGCGCGATGCCGAGCGCGACCGTCAGTACCAGGAATACAAGGACCGCATCGGCGAGGTCGTGAACGGCACCGTGAAGCGCGTCGAATACGGCAACGTGATCGCCGATCTCGGCCGTGGCGAAGCGATCATCCGCCGCGACGAACTGATCCCGCGCGAAACCTTCCGCCCCGGCGATCGCATCCGCGCCTATCTCTTCGACGTGCGTCGGGAGACGCGCGGCCCGCAGATTTTCCTGTCCCGCACGCATCCGCAATTCATGGCGAAGCTGTTCGCGCAGGAAGTGCCGGAAATCTATGACGGCATCGTCTCGATCCAGGCTGTCGCCCGCGATCCGGGCTCGCGCGCCAAGATCGCCGTGACCTCGCGCGATTCGTCCATCGATCCGGTCGGCGCCTGCGTCGGTATGCGCGGTTCGCGCGTCCAGGCGGTCGTCGGCGAATTGCAGGGCGAGAAGATCGACATCATTCCGTGGTCCCCCGATCAGGCGACCTTCATCGTCAACGCACTCCAGCCCGCCGAAGTGGTGAAGGTGGTGCTCGATGAGGAAGCCGACCGCATCGAAGTGGTGGTGCCGGACGATCAACTCTCGCTCGCCATCGGCCGTCGCGGTCAGAACGTGCGCCTCGCCTCGCAGCTCACCGGCTGGGATATCGACATCCTGACCGAGGCCGAGGAATCTGAGCGCCGTCAGAAGGAATTCGCTGAACGTTCCGAACTCTTCATGAACGCGCTGGACGTGGACGAGGTGGTGGGCCAGCTCCTCGCGGCGGAAGGTTTCCGCTCAGTCGAGGAAATCGCCTATGTGGACCTGCCCGAATTGTCCTCCATCGAAGGCTTCGACGAAGACACCGCGAACGAGATCCAGAGCCGCGCTCAGGAATATCTCGCCCGCATCGAGGCGGAGCACGAGGCGCGCCGCGCCGAACTCGGCGTCTCCGACGAATTGAAGGAGATCGACGGCGTCACCTCCGCGATGCTCGTCGCCTTCGGCGAGAACGACATCAAGACCATCGAGGATCTGGCCGGCTGCGCCACCGACGATCTCGTCGGCTGGACGGAAGGTCGCGGCGCCGAGGCGGTCCGCTACAAGGGCGCGCTCGACGGCTTCGACATCTCCCGCGCCGAAGCGGAGGCCATGATCATGGACGCCCGCGTGAAGGCGGGCTGGATAGAGGCGCCGGTAGAAACCGAGGAATCGGCTGAGGAAGCCGAGACCGAGGCGCAGCCCTCGTAACGCGAAACGGAACCGGTCCAACGATCATGACCATACATGCAACCAGCTCTGGAACGGGTGTGCCGGCAATCGCCGGCAACGCTCCGCTCTGACGGCGATGACGAGGCGAGGATATCACCCGTGCCGCGGCATGAACCGGAGCGCACCTGCATCGTTACCCGCGAGGTCCGGCATTCGTCGGACCTGATCCGGTTCGTCCTCGGACCGGAGGGCCAGGTCGTGGCCGATCTGCGGCATAAACTGCCGGGACGCGGCGTCTGGGTGAGCGCGCACGCCGAACAGGTGCAGGAGGCGGTCAAGCGCCGCCTTTTCGCGCGCGCCTTCAAAACCGAGGCCACGACTTCGCCGACGCTCGCCGAAGATATCGATCAAGTGTTGCGGCAGGATTTGCGTCAGAGCTTGTCGTTGGCCAATAAGGCCGGTAATGTGATCACCGGCTTCACGAAGATCGAATCAGCTATCGTCGAAAAGCCGCTCGTTGCCCTTATTCATGCCGCAGAAGCGGCGGAAGACGGGCGGCGCAAGCTGGCAAACCAGTTGCGAAAGCGCCTCGGCGAGGCAATATCAAGCTTTCCGGTCGTCCAAGAGCTGTCTAATGATGAATTGGATTTGGCATTAGGCCGGTCAGGTGTGATACATGCTGCCCTCGTCGCGGGTGCTGGGAGCGACGGCTTTCTGAACCGCTGGCTTCGTTACCGCTCTTATCGCGGCACCGAAGCTACTCAAGCCGACCCCTCCGAGGGGCCCGGCGCACACACGATATTGGAAGCCTCAGGATCTGAGCTGAATGAGTGATACGAAGAATCCAGGCGACAAGACGCTGCACGTGGCGCCCAAAACGCTGTCGTTGAAGCGACCTGTCGAACAGGGCACGGTGCGACAGAGCTTCTCTCATGGCCGCTCGAAGGCGGTGGTGGTCGAGACTGTGAAGCGCCGCCCTGTGACTGCGGGAGCGCCGGTGCGGGACGAGAAGCCTGCACCTCAGGCGCAGCAACCTGCTGCGTCGGCCCCCAGTCCGAAGCCTGCGCCGCAAGGTCAACGCCCGCAACGGTCCGGTTCGTCCTCGAACGCGCCTCGCTCGGGTGTGGTTCTGCGGACTCTGTCCGATCAGGAACGGGATGCCCGCGCCCTCGCGCTGGCGGATGCCCGTCGTCGCGAAGAGGAAGACCGTCATCGTCAGGCGGACGAGGCTCAGCGTCGTGTCGAACGGGAAGCTTCGGAAGCCCGCGAACGCGAGGCCGCCGAGACCCGCAAGCGCGAGGAAGACGATCGCCGCCGCCACGAAGAAGAACACAAGCGCCGCGCCGAAGATGAAGCCCGCCGCCGTCTCGGCGAACAGGCCGCTCCACAGGCCGCGCGCCCCGCAAGCGATGCCGCCCCGGCTCCCCGCCAGGGCGAGCGCGAGCGTCCTCATGGAGACCGTCCTCATGGGGATCGCTCTCATGGCGACCGTCCGCGCGGCGAGCGTTCCTTCGGGGATCGTCCGCAAGGCGAACGCTCTTACGGCGACCGTCCCCGTGGTCCGCGTCCCGCCGGCGCCGCTGGACCGGGCCAAGGCCCGCGCAGCAGCAGCGGCAGCGGTTTCGGTGGCCCGCGCCCGACGACCGATGGCCGTCGTCCGCCGAGCCTGAACCATATGGCGCGTCCGGCTCCGATTCCGGCCGCTCCTGATCCGACCACAGCCAAGCCCAACACCCGCACTGCACCGCCCGTCGCCACACGCTCCGTCGTGATCGATGACGAGGACGGTCCGCGCACAATTCGCCGTCCCGGCTCTCCCGCGAAGCCCGTCATTCCGGCGAAGACCCCCAAGGCGGCTCCCGGCGAAGAGAAGCGTCGCGGTCGCCTGACATTGTCCACGGCAACCTCCGGCGAAGACGAGCGCACGCGCTCCGTGGCTTCGTTCCGCCGCCGCATGCAGCGTCTCACCGGCCACCGCCAGGTGGAGCAGAAGGAAAAGATCGCCCGCGAGGTGATCATTCCGGAGACGATCACGATCCAGGAACTTGCCAACCGCATGTCGGAACGCGGCGTGGACGTGATCAAGCTGCTCATGAAGCAGGGCCAGATGCACAAGATCACCGACGTGATCGATGCGGATACCGCCCAGCTGATCGCGGAAGAACTCGGCCACACCGTCAAGCGCGTCGCGGAATCCGACGTCGAAGAGGGTCTGTTCGACACTCCCGACGTGGATGAGAACCTCACATCCCGCCCGCCCGTCGTGACTATCATGGGTCACGTCGACCACGGCAAGACCTCGCTGCTCGACGCCATTCGCAAGACCAACGTGGTCTCCGGCGAAGCAGGCGGCATCACACAGCATATCGGCGCCTATCAGGTGACTTCGCCGCTCGGCGGCAAAATCACCTTCATCGACACGCCGGGCCACGCGGCCTTCACCGCCATGCGCGCCCGCGGTGCCAAGGTGACGGATATCGTCGTGCTGGTCGTGGCCGCCGATGACGGCGTCATGCCGCAGACGATCGAGGCGATCACCCACGCTCAGGCGGCCGGTGTTCCCCTGATCGTCGCGATCAACAAGGTCGACAAGCCCGACGCCAACCCGCAGCGCGTACGCACCGAATTGCTGCAGCACTCCATCGTCGTGGAGTCGCTGGGCGGCGAAACCCTCGAATTCGAGGTGTCGGCCAAGACCGGCCAGGGTCTCGACATCCTGCTCGAAGGCCTCACGCTGCAATCGGAAATTCTTGATCTCAAGGTCAATCCGGAGCGTTCAGCCGAAGGTACTGTCATCGAGGCGAAGCTCGATCGCGGTCGCGGTCCGGTGGCCACGGTTCTCGTTCAGCGCGGCACGCTCCACACGGGCGACATTGTCGTCGCCGGTGCCGAATGGGGCCGCGTGCGTGCGCTCATCAACGATCTCGGCGGCAACGTGAAGGAGGCTGGTCCCTCCGTCCCGGTCGAGGTTCTGGGCTTCAACGGCACACCGGAGGCGGGCGACCGCGTCGCGGTGGTGGAATCGGAAGCCCGCGCCCGCGAGGTCACCGAGTACCGCACCCGCCAGAAGCGCGAACGTCAGGCGGCTCGCATGGGCTCGGCCGGACGTACGCTCGCCGACATGATGCGCGATCTCAAGGCCGGAGCCGGCCGCAAGGAATTCCCGCTCGTGGTTCGTGCGGACGTGCAAGGCTCGGCGGAAGCCATCGTCGGCGCGCTCGAGAAGGTCGGTAACGACGAAGTCGCGGCCCGTATCATCCAGGCCGGTGTCGGCGGTATCTCCGAATCCGACATCACGTTGGCTGAGGCTTCAGGCGCGATCGTCCTCGGCTTCAACGTGCGCGCCCACAAGGAAGCGCGCGAAGCAGCCGAACGGGCCGGCATCGAGATCCGCTACTACAACATCATCTACGATCTCGTGGATGACGTGAAAGCAGCCATGTCGGGCCTTCTCGCTCCGACGCTCCGCGAGGAGCGGCTCGGCGAGGCGCAGATCCTCGAAGTGTTCAACGTGTCCAAGGTCGGCAAGATCGCCGGTTGCCGCGTCCTCGACGGCGTCGTGCAGCGTGGCGCTCATGTCCGCCTCATCCGCGACAACGTGGTCATCCACGAAGGCAAGCTGTCTCAGCTCAAGCGCTTCAAGGACGATGCACGCGAAGTCACGGCGGGTCAGGAATGCGGTATGTCCTTCGAGAACTACCAGGACATGCGCGTCGGCGACCTCATCGAGTGCTATCGCGTGGAAGAGGTGAAGCGGACGCTCTAAGCCCCGCTTCCCAGACGCGAACCAAGATCATCGTGAAGAGGCTTCATGCCCGGGCTCAGGCTCGGGCATGAAGTCGTTTTTCCCCGGTCCAATCCCGGAGGCTGAAAAATGGCTAAACGTTTCGAACAAAATACCGGCCCCTCGCAGCGCCAGCAGCGCGTGGCCGAGCTTGTGCGTCACGCACTCGCCGAAATTCTCGCACGCGGGGATTTGCAGGATGAGGTGCTGGGCAAACACGTCATCACGATTCCGGAAGTGCGCATGTCGCCGGATCTCAAGCTCGCGACAGCCTACGTCATGCCGCTCGGCGGCAAGGACGAGGCGGCGGTGGTCAAGGCGCTCGAGCAGAACAAGAAGCTTCTGCGCCAGGAAGTCGCGCGCCGGGTGAATCTGAAGTTCGCCCCCGAACTGCGTTTCCGTCGTGACGAGACGTTTGACGAGGCCTCGCGCATCGATGCGCTGCTACGCACGGAAAAGGTCGTGCGCGATACGGCGAAGCCCGCCGCCTCCGACGACGATAACGACGAGTAAGATCCATGAGCGAAGACAAGCCGCAGCGGCGTCAGCAGAGCGACCGCCCGAAGAAGCGCGACATCAACGGCTGGATCGTTCTCGACAAGGGCGTCGGTATGACCTCGACCCACGCGGTCGCGGCGGTCAAGCGCGCGCTCTGCGCCAAGAAGGCGGGCCATGCGGGCACGCTCGATCCGCTGGCATCAGGCATTCTGCCCATCGCGCTCGGCGAGGCGACGAAGACCGTGCCCTTCATCATGGACGGGCGTAAATCCTACGTGTTTACCGTTGCCTGGGGGGCGGAGACCAACACCGACGATTCTGAAGGCGAGATTGTCGAACGCACGGATAAGCTGCCGGAGGCCTCGGACGTCGAGGCCCTGCTGCCGCGCTTCATCGGTTCCATCCAGCAAGTCCCGCCACGCTTTTCCGCCATCAAGATCCAGGGCGAGCGCGCCTATGATCTCGCCCGTGACGGCGAGGTCGTGGAATTGCAGGCGCGCACCGTCGAAATCGACCGCCTCGCTCTCATTCACCACGACGGCAACCGCAGCATTCTCGAAGCCGATTGCGGCAAGGGCACCTATGTGCGCGCCATCGCGCGCGATCTCGGCCGCGCCATCGGTTGCCTCGGCCACATCGCCGCTCTCCGGCGCACCCGCGTCGGGCCGTTCACGGAAGAGGATGCTTTTCTCGTCGACGAGGTCGCCACCGAACCGGCGGCGCTTCGCCCCGTCGAGACCGCTCTCAGCGACCTGCCCTCCGTCGCGGTGAGCCGCGACATGGCCGCCCGTCTCATGCGCGGCCAGTCGATCATTTTGCGCGGCCGCGACGCACCGATTTCCGGCAAGATCTACGCCACATGCAACGGCATCCTCGTCGCCGTGGGCGACGTGGAGCAGGGCGAACTGGTGCCGCACCGGGTGTTCAACCTCGGGGCGTGAGGTCAGGCACGACCTCTTTTCCGTCCCCCTTGTGGGGAGGAGAGCAGGGTGGGGCCAACTGGCTCACCTGCGCATCCTCCTGCTTTGCTTCGGAAAAACGAATTCTCTAGCGCTCGCAGTGTTTTCGTGTATGGTGCGCGCACTTTCGGCGGGCTTTTGCCTGCCGGATGCGTCATGAGACCCGACCGCGCTGGACGACATCCCGGCCCGGCCGCCTCTGACGGCAACGGCCCGAACCTTGAAAAGCGGGTCATCTCTTAAAATATCAACCTGAAAGGACATGCGATGTCGATTACGGCTGAGCGCAAGACCGCGCTTGTGAAGGAATTTGCTCAGAAGGCTGGCGACACCGGTTCTCCGGAAGTCCAGATCGCCATTCTGACCGAGCGGATCAACAACCTGACCGGCCACTTCAAGACCCACACGAAGGACAACCATTCCCGTCGCGGTCTTCTGAAGCTCGTCTCGCAGCGCCGCTCGCTCCTCGACTACGTGAAGAGGAAAGAAGAGAGCCGCTACAAGACCATCATCGAGAAGCTCGGCATCCGCCGCTAACTTCTGGATAAAGACTTCCGTCCGGAGCACGCCTCCGGACGGCTTCTAGAGTTTGATCGTTTCAGATTGAAAAAATCAAACTCTCGATTCTTTTGATGCCGCATGATCCGGGCGAACAACCGGATTCCACTTGTTCTGATCATGCCCTAGAGCATGATGAGACAAAGCGGATGCTGTCGTCGAAGGATCATGCGACGCATCGGGCCTGAGCCGGTATCACGGTCATGCCTGAAACAAAGGATGGAGCGAGTGCGAGGACACGGTCCGATCGTTTTCGCTCCGACGCCGAAGAGACGAAGTCCCGGCGTTTCAATGGAGGCGGACGACGCGATGACCATGGCAGGATCGCAAGCAGCTTCAAGGGTCGGGGTTCTTCGCCCCACCCAGGAGCTGCTTGCCGTCTTGCTCATGGCATCGAGGCCCCGCCCTGTCATGAAAGACAAAACCACATGTTCGATATTCAACGTGAAGAACTGATCTGGGGTGGGCGCAAGCTCACGCTCGAGACGGGCAAGATGGCCCGTCAGGCCGACGGCGCCGTCGTCGCTACCTACGGTGAGACCACCGTTCTCGCCACCGTCGTTTCGGCCAAGGAGCCGAAGGCCGGCATCGATTTCTTCCCGCTCACGGTGAACTACCAGGAGCGCACCTACGCCGCCGGACGCATTCCGGGTGGCTATTTCAAGCGCGAAGGTCGCCCGACCGAGAAGGAGACCTTGGTCTCCCGCCTCATCGACCGCCCGATCCGCCCGCTCTTCCTCGAAGGCTATAAGAACGACACCCAGGTCGTCGTGACCGTGCTCTCGCACGATCTCGAAAACGATCCGGACATCGTCGGCATGGTCGCGGCCTCTGCTGCGCTCACGATCTCCGGCGTGCCCTTCATGGGCCCCGTGGGCGCCGCCCGCGTCGCCTATATCGGCGGTCAGTACAAGCTGAACCCGCCGCTCCAGGAGATGGAAGAAACGTCGCTGGATCTCGTCGTCGCCGGCACGGCCGACGCGGTTCTGATGGTCGAGTCGGAAGCCAAGGAACTCGGCGAAGACGTGATGCTCGGCGCCGTGATGTTCGGCCACAAGCACTTCCAGCCGGTCATCGAGGCCATCATTCGGCTTGCCGAAAAGGCCGCCAAGGAGCCGCGCGACTACCAGCCGGCCGATGTCTCCGACGTGGAGAAGGCCGTTCTCGCCATCGCCGAGAAGCCCTTACGCGAAGCCTACAAGCTCACCAAGAAGCAGGACCGCTACATCGCCATCGACGCCGTCAAGGCGAAGGTGTTCGAAGCGCTCTGCCCGGCTGAAGGGGAAGCCAAGTTCGAGCCGGAGAAGGTCAAGGCTGTTTTCAAGGACGCTCAGGCCAAGGTCGTGCGCTGGAACATTCTGGACACCGGCTCCCGCATCGACGGCCGCGATCTCAAGACCGTGCGCTCGATCGTCTCGGAAGTCGGCGTTCTGCCCCGCACTCACGGTTCGGCCGTGTTCACCCGCGGTGAGACGCAGGCTCTCGTGGTTGCGACGCTCGGCACCGGCGAAGACGAGCAGTTCATCGACCAGCTCGAAGGCACCCGCAAGGAAACCTTCCTGCTGCACTACAACTTCCCGCCCTACTCGGTGGGTGAGACGGGCCGCATGGGTTCGCCCGGCCGCCGCGAAATCGGCCACGGCAAGCTCGCCTGGCGCGCCATCCACCCGATGCTGCCCCCGAGCCACGAGTTCCCCTACACGATCCGCGTCGTGTCGGAGATCACCGAGTCGAACGGCTCGTCCTCCATGGCTTCCGTCTGCGGCGGCTCGCTGGCGCTGATGGATGCGGGTGTTCCGCTCCGTCGTCCGGTGGCGGGCATCGCCATGGGCCTCATCCTCGAAGGTGAGCGCTTCGCGGTTCTCTCCGACATTCTCGGCGACGAGGATCACCTCGGCGACATGGACTTCAAGGTGGCCGGCACGGACCAGGGCATCACCTCGCTCCAGATGGACATCAAGATCGCCGGCATCACCGAGGAGATCATGAAGGTCGCTCTCGATCAGGCCAAGGACGGCCGCGCGCACATCTTGAACGAGATGAACAAGGCGCTCACCGCTCCGCGCGCCGAACTCGGCGAGCATGCTCCGCGCATCGAGACCATGCAGATCCCGGTCGACAAGATCCGCGAAGTCATCGGTTCGGGCGGCAAGGTCATCCGCGAGATCGTAGAGAAGACCGGCGCGAAGATCGACATCAACGACGACGGCCTCATCAAGATCGCATCCGCCGATGGCAAGTCGATCAAGGCGGCCTATAACTGGATCCGCTCCATCGTCGCCGAGCCCGAGATCAACACGATCTACGAGGGCACGGTCGTGAAGGTGATGGAATTCGGCGCGTTCGTGAACTTCTTCGGTTCGCGCGACGGCCTCGTCCACATCTCCGAGCTCGCCAAGAACCGCGTCAACAAGGTCACCGACGTGGTCAAGGAAGGCGAGAAGGTGAAGGTCAAGTTCCTCGGCATGGACGAGCGCGGCAAGGTCCGCCTCTCCATGAAGGTCGTCGACCAGGAAACCGGCGAAGACATCACCGAGAAGCTGAAGGCCGAACGCGAGGCCGAAAAGGCCAAGCAGGCCGCCGGCGAGTAAGGCGCGAGTCTCTACTCTTCACATCCATGAGAAGGCGCGGCGCGAGCCGCGCCTTTTTCGTATGAAAGCTCTGGCGGCAGTTTGGGACCCCGTTCCCCCATTTCTGAGGCGCGCCATCATAGCGGCATTCTATGGTGATCGAGCGGACGTGGATGGCCGCGCCGGTCGCGGCCATGACGGCGAAGACGCACGCGTTCAGATCACCAGGAAGTCACCGGCGTCGAAACCCTTGAGATTCTTCTTGAGAGTGGCGATGAGGATGGGCGCTTTTGCGCCGTTACCATCGGCATCGTAGAAGAGTTTGCCGGCTTTGCTGTCGTAGATCACGTAGTCGTTCTTGTCCTTCGCCGAGCCCTGTCCGTCGGTGCTGATGGTGAAGAACCCCTTGTTCAGCTTGCCCACCTTGCCAAGCTTCTTGAACACGGTGTGGTCCAGGGCAATCTTGTCGTTGCGGGGATCGAAATCCAAGATCTGGTCCACGTTGGTCTTCGCGTTGGGTTTCGTGTCGAAGACGAACACATCCTTGCCCGCCTCGCCCTTGAGGACATCTTTGCCGAGGCCTCCATTGAGCGTGTCGTCGCCGGCGCCGCCGTAAAGCTTGTCGTTGCCGCCGTTGCCGAACAGGTGGTCATCGCCACCGTTGCCCCACAGGACGTCGTTACCGAGCTTTCCGATCAGGACCTCGTCCGCCACGTCGCCGATGAGGGTGTCCGGTCCATCGGTCCCATCGTCCAACGGATCGTTGGCGACGTTGATCGTGATGGCACGCGACGCGCCGACACCGTCCTCGGAGTCTGTCGCCTTGATATGGACGGTGACAAATTTCTGCCCGGGGGCGAGCGCCTCGTAGTCGAGGCTGCGCCCCGGTGCGAGCTTGAGCCGGTTGCCTTCGATCACGAACAACCCGCCCGCGTTCCCGCCACCTGCAGCCGACGCGTCGAAGGAGAAGGTCAGGCTCGAAGCGGGCGTCAAGTCGTCGGTCGCGGATAAAAGACTGGAGAAGGCGGTCTTCTCCATGACAGTGAGGCTTGCCGCAGAATCCAGTGTCACCGGACCCGGCGCCTCGTTGTTGCTCCTGATCACGGTCACGTTCGAGGCGGACTCGCGACCGCCGGGATCCGACACCGTGATTTTGACCTGCAATGTCTCATCCAATCTCTCGAACAAATTGTAGTAGGTCAGCCCCCGGAGAAGGGTCTGCACCAGCTCCGGCGTGGCGGCGGTGTTCAGAGAGATGTACAATTGACCATTGCCTGCTGCTGCGTCGAGGCTTCCGATCTTCGTCCCGTCGATGGAGATCAGGCTTCCGGCCCACAGGTCGTTGGAAAGGGTGATGGAACCGCCCGAGGTGTCGATGCCGATCGCATCACCGAAGACTTGCCGGCTTGTGACCTTAACGATGATCCGCGTTAAGCGCGTATCGTCGTCGGTCAGCCTCGCGGCTGCGCCGGTGTCGAGCCGAACAAAGATGGCCCCTAAGGGATAAATGACCCGGTCCCCGTCGAGATTGGCGACGACCGGCTCTGTGTTTGTTGTCGTCACTCCTCCGGCCGTGATCGTGTCGACGCCCCTGGCGTGGATCTGTGCGCGCTGCGTATCGGTCAGGCTTCCCCCGACCAGGATCAGGTGGTCCCCGCGGGAGTTAGAACCGTCCACCGCAAGTGCGGTATTCACATTATCGACGGTGATGGTCGCTCCATTGGTTAGGAGAGAGATTCTGCTGAAGCCCGAGACGGTCTTGCCGGCCAGGTTGATAGCCGTCCCGTAGATGAGGAGATCTTCATACACTCCCCCGTTGCCGTCGATGACCCGAACATTCTGAAGCTGGCTCGCATCGATGCTGATATAATCGAAAGCTGAGGATCCCTTAATGGTTTGGATCCCATTGAGCGTGACGTCCCTCAGATTGAAGTTTCCCCCGCCATTCAGTTGCAGGGTATCGTTCCCTTCGCCGCCGGTGAGGATGTCGCCCAGGTTCAAATCCGCTTCGGTGGCGGTGAAAATGTCGTCTCCCGCCGTTCCTGTGAGGACGTCGTCGCCCGCGGTCAGAGTCAGTGTGCTCGTTACGCCGACATTTTGCGGCAGGACGTTCGTCACGATGGGTCTGGTCATGTAAGGCCTTCGGGAAAACGGGAATCACTCAACGGGAATTTTCAAAAGATTATTATGTTATATTGATTCATCAAGTGAAAGCTACGCTTCGAATCCTTCCACCCCAATCGATTGATCGCACCATCGAACTAGTGTGAAATGCGCCGCCATGCATACGATCTCCACATTCTCCGATCTCGAAGCGCTCTACGGCGAGGTGGGCGAAGCCTCGATTGCCAAGGAAACCGACCGGGTCGTGCCGGTCTATCGCGCCTTCATCGAGGCTTCGCCTTTCGCAGCGCTCGCAACGCGCGGGCCGGAGGGACTGGATTGTTCGCCGCGGGGCGATGGGCCGGGCTTCATTCGCGTGCAAGACGAGAAGACGCTGCTTTTGCCCGACCGACGCGGCAACAACCGCATCGATTCATTGCGCAACATCGTGCGCGATCCGCAGGTCGGATTGCTGTTTCTCATTCCCGGTATCGGCGAGACGTTGCGTGTCAACGGACGGGCCGTGATTTCCGTCGAGCCAAGCCTGCTCGCGAGCTTTGCCATCGACGACAAGCCGCCCAAAACGATTCTCGTAATCACGGTTGATTCCGTGTTCTTCCAATGCTCGCGCGCCATCGTGCGCTCCGATTTGTGGAATCCGGACAAGCATGTGTCCCGCAACGCTGTGCCGAGCGCCGGGCAGATGCTGGCGGCGTTGAGCGAAAACCGGGTCGGCGGCGAGGCCTACGACAAGGCGTTGCCAGAGCGGGTGAAAACAACCCTCTACTGACGCCTTGACCTGAGACGAAAGCGAACCGACAAAGCAGGCCTCGTTTCTTAGTGAAGGATATTCCCATGACGATCCAGCGCATCAAGCCCGGCCCCCGCATGAGCGGCGCGGTCGTTCACGGCGACACGGTCTATCTCGCCGGCCAGGTTGCGGCCGACACCGCCGGCAAGAGCGTCGGCGAGCAGACGAAAGAGATCCTCTCGATCATCGACGGCCTTCTCGCCCAAGCCGGCACGGACAAGACCAAGATCCTGATGACCAACATCTGGCTGACCGATATGGCGACGTTCCAGGAGATGAATGCGGTGTGGGATGCTTGGGTCCCGCAAGGCCACACGCCTGCCCGCGCCACCGTCGAGGCGAAGCTCGCCGCGCCGCAGTTCAAGGTGGAAATCGCCGTCATCGCGGCAAAGTAAGACTCCCGAGAATTCCAAGATTCCCGAGAATTCCTGCGAGTCGCCGGGGTCGTTTGGCCTCGGCCCTCTCATAACGGGTCGATGCCGCAGAACACCCCATGTGCCGGTCACCTACCGAAGAAAGGGGCGCTGCGCATCGCATTTGGCTCGTTCGGCAAGCTTGCTGTAGCGCAAAGGCTCGATTCATGCATAACTACGCCTAGATAATGTAACGATATATACTATCCAAATATGGAGGTTTGCGATGGGTGGGCTTAACAACGGGAGCATGACCTCGCGGTTGATACCGCTTTCGAACGACCCATCGATCGACGGCCTTCTCTCAGGCGTGGCTTGGGGCGGGAACACCTTGATCTTCAGCTTCCCGACCAGCGCAAGCGTCTATGATTCCGATGGCAATATCGCCAACGGGATCACCTATGGAAACGAAACAAATAGCTTCCAAGAAGCCAATATCGATCAGAAAAATACCTTGAGCTACGCTCTCGGGCTCATTGAGACCTATACGAATCTTAGCTTCTTGGCTCCGAACGAAACCACCACGTTCAGCGGGGCGATCCGATTCGCCCTCACGACCTCCTGGAGTACGGCCGCAGGATATTATCCAGAGGGATTTTTTGCCAGCGGCGACATCTGGATGAATTCGGGTCAGATCAACCCCACTTACCAGACCCCGGCTCCGGGGAACTGGGGGTTCGCGACCATCCTGCACGAGGTCGGGCATACAATGGGGCTGAAGCATGGGCACGACCAGCGTGCCTACGGCAGTTCTCCTCTCAACCCAGGACCTCTCCCCGCCGGGCAGAACAACTGGAACTACTCCCTCATGACGTACAGCAGCTATGAGGGGGCGGCAACAAATCCGGTCCAGGGCAATACGGGAAGCGACAACCCACAGACCTACATGCAGGACGATATCGCGGCTCTGCAACATATGTACGGCGCCAATTTCGATTACATGAACGGTCCCACGCTCTACCAATGGGACACGGACGGGAATGTCTTCGTCAACGGGAACCAGTGGCTTATCACGGGCGTGAACGCCAAAGTCTTCATGACGCTTTGGGACGGCGGCGGAGAGGACACCATCGACCTGTTCAACTTCCAGACAGACGTGACCCTCGATCTCAGGCCAGGAGCATTCTCGACCTTCAACACGGCTCAGCGGGCCGATCTCGACAAGTCTGTGACCAGCAATATCCCCGCGTTGGGCAATTTCGCGCTCGCGCGCCTCTACCAAAACGATCCCCGGTCGCTGATCGAAAACGGCTACGGTGGCAAAGGAAACGACAAGATAACGGGCAACGCCGCGGCCAACATCCTGGTCGGCTACACCGGCAACGACACCCTGGAGGGTGGCGCCAACAATGATCTTCTCGACGGCATGGAGGGAACAGACATAGCGGTCTTCTCGGGCGCCTTCGGGAACTACCGCATTGTCACGAACGCGGACGGCACCGTCACGGTGACGGATGGGCGACAGAACGCCGATGGCCAGGATATCCTGAAGGACATCCAGCTTCTGCAATTCAGCGACCGAACCGTGAGCCTGCCGCTCACGACAACTCCGACGACACCCACGACACCGGTACCGACCTCTCCCATTCTGCGAGGGACGGCCGGTGCCGACAGCTTTTCCGGAACCGACATCGACGAGCAGATATTCGGCTACAACGGCAAGGACACGCTGTCGGGCGGCCTCGGCAACGACTCTCTCTTCGGCGGTGCCGGTAATGACCTGCTGACCGGTGGAGGGGGGCGCGATGGCTTTATCTTCGATACGCGGCTTGCAAAAACGAATGTCGACAGGATTGTCGATTTCAAGGCCAAGGAAGATCGCATCCTGATCGATGACAAATTCTTCAAGGGAGTGGGCAAGGGATCGCTGTCGAAACCGGTCAAGCTCTCCAAGGATAAATTCTATGTCGGTTCGGAGGCCAAGGATGCAAACGATCGCATCGTCTACAACAAGGCCAAAGGCTTCCTGTCCTACGATCCCGACGGAAATGGCGACCAGGCCGCTATCAAGTTCGCCGTCGTGAAAGCCAAGATGTCACTGAGCGCCGCGGACATCTGGATCATTTAAGCAATGAGGCGGTAGTGGCGTCCATAACAAACTTACGCATGGGGAAACTCCTCCAATTGGAGGGCGTGAGTCCTTCCGGAGTGTATGGGCGACGAGCGTAGCCGAAAGACAAGACGGGCTTTTTAAGCCCGTCTCACCCTCCTGAAGAAAAAGATTGTCACGGGCAGGGATGCTGCCGGCCGTCATAACCGGTATAGGTTCCGGTCGCGGGATTGTAGGATCTGAAGCGCTGCGCGCAGTAATTCGAGCCTGCGGGCACCACGCTTCCGGTCACGACGGGTTGCGACGCGATCGCGCCCGCGGCAAGGCCCGCCGCCGCCGCTCCGCCATAGCCGTAGTACCCCCCGTAACGAGGATAGTACCCCCCATAGTATCTACCGTAAGGCCGGTAATAGGCGCCGCGATAATAGGGGCGGCCATAGGCATAGCGTCCGCCATAGACACCCCGGCGATAGGCGACGTGGCGATAGCCTCCGCCATAGCCAACCCTGCGATAGGCGTGGCGATAACCACCATAACCACCCCGTACGCCGCCCACCCGCCTATAGGCGGTGTAGCGCGTGACCAGTTGATCCTGCTGGATGAGTTGCTGAAGGTTCGTCGATGGAGCCGCCCCAAGAGGGGTGGTTTGAGCCGAAGCTGGACTGGCGACGAGCCAGGCCGTTGCGAGCACGGCGGTGGCCAGAACAGCGAAAATGCGTTTACGCATGGGACCGATCCTTCCTGATGTCGCTTCATGGCGAACGGCCCGCCGGAACGAGCGTTCCCGTAGAGCATGATCAGAACAACTGGAAACCGGTTGTTCGCCCCGATCATGCGGCAATAAGAAATCGAGAGCGTGGTCGTTTCAAAGAGACACGATCACGCTCTCGCCTAGAAAGGCCGATGGGCCCCGAAGGGCCCATCGCTCATGTGGTCTTGGTCAGAAGCAGAGATGTTGCTGACCGTCCGGACCCCAGAAGGTGTCCGAGGTTGAATCGTAGGTGGGGAACCTGCGCGAGCAATAGGAAATCCAGGTCTGGCCCGACCATTGCGGGAAGCCGCCACCGCCGCCGCTAAAGAAGCCCGGCGAGAGCCCGATGCTGCCCGTCGACGTGGGCTCGATCCCGGTGTTCAGATAGCCCAAACCCCGAGGATATCCGTATTCATAGCCGACCTGGTTCATCGGGCTGTAGTATTGCCTCCAGCTCTGCTGCGCTGGCCCGCGGACGATGCTGCCCGTCGACGTCACGTCATACCCGGGGGACCGATACCGCGACGCATAATAGGCTGGATACCGGTAGCGCCAGGAGCTCGCGCCGGCGACCCGCCGGATGGGCGCTACGGCGTAATATCTCCGCGTGCTCACCACGTAGGTTCGCCCGTGGCGCATCGCCACGCGCCTGTGAGTGACCACGTGAGTCGGACGCATCGCGACGCGATGCACGGTGCGATGGGTGCGTACGTGCCGAACCGTGTATTGCGTGTAGGTGGCGTTTTTCGCGTTTTGCAGGATCGCCGTCAGATCATCCGACGACAAAGGTTTCGCCTCAAGTGAGGCAGATGCAGCTAGTAAAGATACGCTACCGATCGCCGCTGCCGCCAAGGTTGTAAGGATGGCTTTGCGCATGAGAATTCTCCTAGACTGTACGGGAGAGGTAATTCTCCTAGGCTGTACTCGATAGGTAATGTCTCCACGGGAGCGCAGTTCCGTTTAATGACTTTGCCAATTATCATATCTTCGTCATCGAGCGCGCAATTTGACCGACGAGAACCGTAGCATTAAGTCATATCTGTCCCAGAATCTTCAATGCTTTCATTTTTGTGCTGTTATTCTCAGACGAAGACTGAGTTCTTACAACGCACTGCGTCCTTATGACCTGAAGATTAGCTTAGAGAATAAATCGGCTAAGGTCTGTATTCTTAGCTAAGCTTTCCACTTGGTCGCGCACATAAGCCGCATCGATCGTCACGCTGTCGCCCGAGCGGTCGGGTGCGGTGAAGGAGATATCGTCGAGCACGCGCTCGAGCACCGTCTGCAGGCGGCGCGCGCCGATATTCTCGACGGAATCGTTCACCTCGACGGCGACCTTCGCCAAAGCGTCGATGGAATCGTCGGTGAAAACCAGTTCGACGCCTTCCGTGCGCATGAGCGCGACAGATTGCTTGACGAGGCTCGCCTCGGTCTCGGTGAGGATGCGTTTGAAGTCCTCGACCGTGAGCGGCGACAGTTCCACGCGGATCGGCAGCCGGCCCTGCAATTCGGGCAGGAGATCCGACGGCTTCGAGACGTGAAACGCGCCCGAGGCGATGAACAGAATGTGATCGGTCTTCACCGAACCATGCTTGGTGGAAACGGTCGTGCCCTCGATGAGGGGTAGAAGATCGCGCTGCACGCCTTCGCGAGAGACATCCGCACCGGAACGGCCCTCGCGGGCGCAAATCTTGTCGATTTCGTCGAGGAAAACGATGCCGTTGTTCTCCACCTGCCGGATCGCCTCCTGCACGATGGCGTCCTGATCCAGGAGCTTGTCGGATTCCTCCGTCACGAGCGGCTCGTAGGCTTCCTTCACGGTCGTGCGCCGCGCCTTCGCGCGCCCGCCGAAGGCCTTGCCGAACATGTCGTTCAGGTTGATCGCACCGACGGATGCGCCCGGCATGCCGGGGATCTCGAACATCGGCATCCCTTGCGGGCCGCTCGACTGCACCTCGATCTCGATTTCCTTGTCGTCGAGTTCGTTGTCGCGCAGCTTGCGGCGGAAGCTTTCACGCGTCGGAGCACTCGCGGTGGTGCCGACCAGCGCATCGAGCACGCGCTCTTCCGCCGCGAGATGCGCCTTCGCCTGCACCTGTTTACGACGCTCGTCGCGTACGAGGCCGATGCCGATCTCCACGAGATCGCGCACGATCTGCTCCACGTCGCGGCCGACGTAACCCACTTCCGTGAACTTCGTCGCTTCGATCTTGATGAAGGGCGCATTGGCGAGCCGCGCGAGACGGCGCGAAATCTCCGTCTTGCCGCAACCCGTCGGCCCGATCATCAGGATGTTCTTCGGCGCCACTTCCTCCCGCAACGATCCATCGAGCTGCTGGCGCCGCCAGCGATTGCGCAAGGCAATCGCGACGGCCCGCTTCGCATCGTGCTGACCGACGATGTAGCGGTCGAGTTCGGAGACGATTTCGCGGGGGGAGAATGTGGTCATGAGCTCGTCAGAGGATGAGGAAGATTGCGGGCGATTTGAGGCGGAAGGAGCTTGAGAAACGCTGCGCGCACAGGACGCCACCCGGCCGAGAGCAGGAGTACGAAGGTGCCGAGGACGAGAAGGGTCAGCGGTATCGTCGAGCCCTCCGATCCGACATTCCTGATGAGCGTGGAGAACGCGAAGCCAGCGTAAAAAAGTCCCGACACCAGAATCGCGCGGCGATCGATGACAACGGCGGCGACGCCGATCAGAATGAAGAGCGTGAGGATCGCAACGGCGCTCACGATCGACGAATGACCACTTGCCGCGATGCCGCCGATCAGCGCGTGAACGATGAGCGGAGCCGCCAGCATATGAAGCCAGAAGGCGATGTCCGTGCGTCGGGTTTCCCGCTGCGGATCGGAAAGATCAAACCGCATTGCCAGAGCGAAGGTGACGAGTCCCAGTCCGCCGATGACGATCCTCAGATAGATCGCGGGAATTTCCGGAAACAGCGTGAAGACAAGACCGACCAGGGCCGCCACCAACGCCGCCGTACCGGCGGCAATCGTAATCGGGACCCGGAATCGCAGATAGTGAAGCCCGACCATCGCCACGGTGATCGCGAAGGCGAGCGTCACAAGACCCGATGAATGGGAGGCGACACCGAAAAGGTCGAGGAAGCCCGCCCTCTGAGGCTCGCTCTCCGTCAAAGCGAGAAGGCGATCCGCCGTCCTGAACACCGCGAAAGCATAGGTGCATAGGAGCACGATGCTGGGGAGCGCCATGCGGCGGCGGCGCGTGAAGAATTCAGCGAGCAGCCACGCCGCAATCGCGACCACGGCCCACATTCCCGCCGGACCGGCTGTTTGGCTCGCCAGATAGCTGAGCGCGCCCAGAAAAAGGCCGAGCCCGAGCGTCACGAAAATATCGCTGAAGCCGGTGATGAACCGCAGCTTTTCGTCATCCTCCGATTCCGGAATGACCGTCGCGGCGATCTCCCGCGCCAGGGCCCGCAGATCTCCGGCCTGCTGGTCTGAGAGGATTCCCCTGGAGATTCCTGCTTCCAGGACGTCTTCGCTAATCATGTGTCGAGGCTTTCTATAACAATATTGCTATTGGTATAGACGCAGATCTCGGCCGCGATGGAAAGGGAGCGACGCACGATGGCTTCCGCATCCTTGTCGCTGTCGGCGAGAGCGCGGGCGGCGGCGAGTGCGTAGTTGCCGCCCGAGCCGATGGCCATGATGCCACCTTCGGGCTCAAGCACGTCGCCCGAACCTGAGAGAAGCAGGCCGACCTCCTTGTCGGCGACGAGCATCATCGCTTCGAGCCGGCGTAAATAGCGATCCGTGCGCCAATCCTTCGTCAGCTCCACGCAGGCGCGGGTGAGCTGACCGGGATATTGTTCGAGCTTCGCCTCGAGCCGTTCGAACAAGGTGAACGCATCCGCCGTCGCGCCGGCAAAGCCGCCGATCACACCGCCCTTGGCGAGGCGGCGCACTTTGCGCGCATTGCCCTTCACGATGGTCTGGCCGAGGCTCACCTGCCCGTCGCCGCCGATGACGACCCGGTCACCTTTTCGCACCATCAGGATCGTCGTCGCGTGCATGAGGGGCGATGCATTGTCTGACACGGGGGAGCTCCGGCGGAGGGGGGAGGGCAAGGGAAAGGGATGGCGGGGAGATTCGAGCCTCTTTAACCCCGTCACTTAATCATCGGCCGCTCAAAAGCAACGCGGGTAGCGTTTCTTCGCGCGCCGTTATAGAACGCCCTCGTCTCACCCCGCTACGCAAGGATGAAAGTATGCGCGCCGCGAGCGTCAGCCGTCGCACCGCCGAGACCGATGTCGCCGTGTCGATTGCCCTTGATGGCACCGGCAAGGCCGAGATCGCGACCGGGGTCGGTTTCCTGGACCACATGCTCGAATTGTTCGCGAGACATGGTCTGTTCGACCTGACCGTGAAGGTGACGGGCGATTTGCACGTGGACCAGCACCATACGACGGAAGACGCCGGCATTGCGCTCGGACAGGCGATCCTGAAGGCGCTTGGCGATAAAAAAGGCATTCTGCGCTACGCCGACATCCACATGCCCATGGACGAGACCCTGACCCGGATCGCCGTCGACATCTCGGGCCGCCCGTTCCTCGTGTTCCGTACGACCTTCCCGACGGAGAAGATCGGCATGTTCGACACGGAGCTGGTGCGCGAGTTCTTCCAGGCCTTCGCCATGAATTCCGGCCTCACGCTCCATGTGGAAACCCTCTACGGCGACAACAGCCATCATATCGCGGAGAGCTGTTTCAAGGGTCTGGCACGGGCCTTGCGTCAGGCCGTGTCGGTGGACCCAAGAGAGGGGGGACGCGTTCCCTCCACGAAGGGCACGCTCTAGATTCCCGATTCCGGTTCTTTCAATGCCGGACCAGGATCTTGAGTTCTTGTCATGGTGCGTGATCTTCCGGCGAACCGGTAATCGCCAGGATCATGCTTCTGGGAGCGGGACGACCATGAAAACCTACACCTTGCACCTGCCGCGCGATGCGCGGCCAGGTGATGCAACCGATTTGGACAAAGCCCAGGTCGTGAAAGACGGCTTCTCCTGGGCAGCCTTCTTCTTCATGTTCCTCTGGTTTTTCTATCATCGGCTCTGGCTCGCGGGCATCGGCGTGTTTCTCGCCGTCGGCGCGCTCGACCTCGCCATGAATGCGCTGAACGTCCATCCGGTTTCCGTGACCCTCACGCACGTTCTTGTCGCCACCCTGATCGGGTTGGAGGCGAACAGCCTGAGACGCTGGACGCTCGCGCGGCGCGGCCTGCCCGTCGTCGACGTCGTGAGCGCCGGCAATCGGGACGAGGCGGAGACCAAGTTTTTCGTGCGTTGGCTGCAACGGACGGCGACGGACCAGCGGCCAGCACCTGCCGTTCCCCCGACGACAACGCCGAACCGCAGGATCGACCCTGTGATCGGCCTTTTTCCTGATGCGGAGCGTCCCCTGTGAGCGTCGCCATCGTCGATTACGGTTCCGGAAATCTGCACTCCGCCGCGAAAGCCTTTGAACGCGCGGCGCGGGAGGCGGGACTTTCCGACACCATCACCGTGACCTCGGACCCGGACGTGGTCGCCAAGGCCGACCGCATCGTGCTGCCGGGCGTCGGCGCGTTCGCCGATTGCCGTCGCGGCCTCCATGCGGTTCCCGGCATGGTCGACGCGCTCAATCGCACCGTGCGCGAACGGGGTCACCCGTTCCTCGGCATCTGCGTCGGCATGCAGCTCATGGCGACGCGAGGCCTCGAGCACGTGACTTCTCAAGGTCTCGACTGGATTCCGGGCGACGTCAAAGCCATCGTGCCGGATGATTCCGCGTTGAAGATTCCGCATATGGGCTGGAACACCCTCGAGGTGCGCCACGCGCATCCTCTGCTCGACGGTATCGAGACCGGCCCTACCGGTCTGCATGCCTATTTCGTGCATTCCTATGCCCTGCAGGCCACCGACTCGCGCGATATCGTCGCCACCACGTCCTATGGCGGAGCGGTGACGGCGATGGTCGGGCGCGACAACATCGTCGGCACGCAATTTCACCCCGAAAAAAGCCAGACCCTCGGTCTCAAGCTCATTGCCAATTTCCTGAGGTGGCGTCCGTGATTCTCTTTCCCGCCATCGATCTCAAAGAGGGCCGTTGCGTCCGCCTGATTCAGGGCGACATGGATCAGGCCACGATCTTCAACGACGATCCGTCGGCGCAAGCCGCCGCGTTCGAGGCACAAGGCTTCGAATGGCTGCATGTGGTCGATCTCGACGGCGCTTTCGCGGGCAAGCCCATGAACGCCGCCGCCGTCGAAGGCATTTTGAAACGCATCAAGATCCCGGTGCAGCTCGGGGGCGGCATCCGCGACATGAAGACCGTGGAAGGATGGCTCGCCAAGGGTGTCGCGCGCGTCATCATCGGCACGGCCGCCGTGCGCGATCCCGCCTTCGTGCGGGAGGCTGCGCGGCTCCATCCCGGCAAGATTGCGGTGGGCATCGACGCCAAGGACGGGCTTGTCGCCGTCGAAGGCTGGGCGCAGACCTCGACCCTGACGGCGGAAGAACTCGGCCGCCGTTTCGAGGATGCGGGCGTTGCCGCGATCATCTACACCGACATCGCCCGCGACGGCATTCTCAAGGGCCTCAACATCCCAATGACTCTGGCGCTGGCGAATTCGGTCTCGATTCCCGTGATCGCCTCGGGCGGCTTGGGCTCCATGGCCGACATCGAACGTCTCACGCAACCCGATTGCGCCATTCTCGGCGGCGCGATCTCGGGGCGCGCGCTCTATGACGGCCGCATCGATCCCGATCAGGCGTTGGCGCTGCTGAAAACCGTGCGGCGGGAGGCGGTCTGATGCTGAAAGTCCGTCTCATCCCCTGCCTCGACGTGAAGGACGGGCGCGTCGTCAAAGGCGTGCAATTCGTCGATCTCGTCGATGCGGGCGATCCGGTCGAAGCCGCGAAAGCCTATGATGCCGCAGGCGCGGACGAACTCTGCTTCCTCGACATCACCGCAAGCCATGAAGCGCGCGGCATCCTGCTCGATGCGGTGCGTCGCACGGCGGAAGCCTGCTTCATGCCGCTCACCGTCGGCGGAGGCGTGCGCACGGTCGAGGACATCCGCAAGCTTCTGCTCGCAGGCGCGGACAAAGTGTCGATCAATACCGCCGCCGTGAACAACCCCGATTTCGTACGCGAAGCCTCCGAAAAGTTCGGCGCGCAATGCATCGTCGTCGCCATCGACGCGAAGAAGGTGTCCAGCGAGGGTGAACAACCGCGCTGGGAAATTTTTATCCATGGCGGACGCACATCCACCGGCATCGATGCCATTGAATTTGCAAAGAAGGTGGCGGATCTCGGCGCGGGCGAATTGTTGGTCACGTCCATGGATCGCGACGGCACCAAGGGCGGCTATGATCTCGCGCTCGTGCGCGCCATCGCGGACGCGGTTTCAGTCCCCGTCATCGCTTCCGGCGGCGTCGGCAATCTCGACCATCTGGTCGAAGGCATCCGCGACGGCCACGCCAGCGCCGTGCTTGCCGCCTCGATCTTCCACTTCGGCACGTACACGATTGCCGAGGCGAAGGATTACATGGCGAAGGCGGGCTTGAAGATGCGGTTGGATAGCCCGCAACCTTAAGCCACGGTGTCGTTCCGGGCGAAACCGAGAGACAGAGCCTCACCCTGAGGAGGCCGTAGGCCGTCTCGAAGGGCGAGGCGTTTCCAGTGCGCACTGGAGCCTCCTTCGAGACGCGGCTTCGCCGCTCCTCAGGATGAGGGTGAGTGAATGGCCCTCTTTCGGAAAAGCTGGCTTTTCAAAGCTAAATTGCGCTATTGAGCCCCCAAACAAAGACAGAGCCATGACCTCTTTCACCCTTGCCGACCTCGCTGCCATCGTCGCCGAGCGCGCGAAAGCGCCCGTGACGGAATCCTACACGGCGAAACTTCTCGCGGATGGGCCTGCCAAGGCCGCGAAAAAGCTTGGCGAGGAGGCGGTGGAGGCCGTCATTGCGGCGGTGGCGCAGGATCGCGCCAATCTCACCGCCGAGGCGGCGGACGTGCTCTATCATCTCTTGGTCGTGTTGCAGGGCGCAAAAATTCCCTTAAGTGATGTGATGGCCGAACTGGAGCGCCGCACAGCGCAATCCGGATTGGCCGAAAAGGCCGCTCGCGGTCATTGAACGACGAGCGTCGCCAAGAGACGACGCAAAAGAGGAAACGCCAGAGCGAGACAGCGTCCCACCCTTCGGGAAGTCCTCGTTCGAACCAGAACAAGAAAGGCGTCTTCGATGGATCAGCGCGTCATGCCGCTATCGTCGTCCGATGAGGATAACCTCTCGCCCTATCGCATCTTCTCGCGAGACGAATGGGCGCAATTGCGCGCCGATGCACCGCTGACCCTCACTGCGGAAGAGGTGTTGCGCCTGCAATCCCTCAACGATCCGATCTCGCTCGACGAGGTCGCCGCGATCTACCTGCCGCTCTCGCGCCTCCTGTCGCTTTATGTCGCGGCAACGCAGGGGCTGTTCAAGGCAACGCAGCGCTTCCTCATGGCCGAGAACGACGTGAAAGTGCCCTACATCATCGGCGTCGCGGGTTCGGTGGCTGTCGGAAAATCCACCACCGCGCGCGTCCTGCAGGCGCTTCTCACCCGCTGGCCCAACACGCCGAAGGTCGATCTCGTCACCACCGACGGCTTTCTCCTGCCGAACGCGGAATTGTCCCGCCTCGGTTTGATGGAGCGCAAGGGCTTCCCCGAGAGCTACGATACCGGCGCGCTGCTGCGGTTTCTGGCGGACATCAAGGCGGGCAAGCGCAACGTGCGCGCGCCACTCTACTCGCATCTCGTCTACGACGTGGTGCCGGGCGAGGAAGTCGTCGTCGACCGTCCCGACATTCTCATCGTCGAAGGCCTCAACGTGCTCCAGCCCGCGCGCATGCCGCGCGACGGAACTGCGATCCCGTTCGTATCCGATTTCTTCGATTTTTCGGTCTATATCGACGCGGAGGAAGCCGATCTTCACCGCTGGTATGTGAACCGCTTCCTGCGCCTGCGCCACACGGCCTTCCGCAACCCACTCTCCTATTTCCGTCGCTATGCGGAAATCTCTGAGGATGAGGCGATCACCATCGCCGAGGGCCTGTGGAACCGGATCAACCTGTTGAACCTGCGCGAAAACATTATTCCCACACGCCAGCGCGCCAGCCTGATTTTGAAGAAGGGCGCGAGCCACCGAATCGAGACTGTGGCGTTGCGACGGCTTTGAAGCACGCGACGCTCACCTCTTCCAGGGCGAATACCGCCACCTCATCCTGAGGAGCGGCGAAGCCGCGTCTCGAAGGAGAGTCCAGTGCATGCTGGAGACGCCTCGCCCTTCGAGACGGGCCTTACGGCCCTCCTCAGGGTGAGGCTGTGTCGAGGCGATTATGTCAGCAGCCCTTCCTGACGCGCCAGATCGCGCAGGCTCGTCTGCGGGCGCGCGCCGAGGTGGCTGATGACTTCGGCGGCGGCGAGACCGCCGAGGCGGGCACAATCCACGAGATCGAGATTCTGCGTCAGGCCCGCGAGGAAGCCGGAAGCGAAGAGATCACCCGCGCCGGTCGTGTCGACCACCTGCTCCACCGGGAACGCCTTGACAGCGCGGGTCTCCCCACGGCTCACCACGAGCGCGCCATCCGCGGAGCGTGTGACGACGCCGAGCAGGTTTTCTTCGCGCAAGGCGGCAAGCGCGCTCTCGGGGTCGGAGGTGCCGTAGAGGCTCTGCAATTCGTGAATATTGGCGAAAAGGATGTCGAGGCTACCGTCGCGCATGAGGCCGAAGAACTCTTCGCGGTAACGATCGACGCAGAAAGCGTCGGACAAGGTGAGCGCCACCTGGTTGCCGGCCGCGTGCGCGATCTTCACCGCCTTGCGGAACGCTTCCTTCGCCGCCGGCGGGTCCCAGAGATAGCCTTCCAGGTAAACGATGGCGGCGGAGCGGACGGTCTCTTCCTTGACGTCGTCCGGCGTGAGGTTCTGGCATGCGCCGAGATAGGTGTTCATGGTGCGCTCGCCGTCGGGCGTCACCAGAATGAAGCTGCGCGCGGTCGCCGGGCCGTCCTTCGCGAAGGCCACGTCGTAATGCACGTCGCTGGCCTTGAGATCGTGCGCGAAGAGAGCGCCCGTCTCGTCGTTCTTCACCTTGCCGATGAAGCCCGCCTTGACGCCGAGCGAGGCTGCACCCACCGCCGTGTTCGCGCCCGAGCCGCCAGAAATGATCGTCGCCGGTCCCATCACCGAATAGAGGTGCTCGGCACGCGCCTCGTCGATGAGCTGCATGGCGCCCTTGTGGACGTTCTGGGCCACGAGAAAGGCTTCGTCCGTATGGGCGAGCACGTCAACGATGGCATTGCCGAGGGTGAGAACGTCGATGCGATGGGAAGACATGGATAACCGGAATGAAAATGAAATGTCGGCGCGCTTTCGCATTCAAGGGCGAAGCGGTCAAGTTTCTTAAGCCAGCTCCCGGTCGGGTCCCGAAGAAATCGCGCGGCCCTTGCTCGTGCCGGCCGCTTTCGCTTTTCGTTTTCCAGCCGCATCGAGGATCGTCAGAATCCGCCGGATCTCTTCAGGCGACAGGGTGCCGATTTCGCGGGCAAGGCGATTGGCGAGCAGCGTCGCCTCAGGCAGCGTGGCGGCGGTGTCGATCTTGATCTTGGGATCGGACAGGTCGGCGAGGCGCGCCAGTTCATCGGCCTCGTCCCAGATGATATTGAAATATTGCAGCGTGCCCTGAACCAGCGCCCAGGTCGGCTTGCCGCGCTCTCCGCGCTCCAATGCCGAGAGATACGCGCTGGAGACGCCCAGATGGGCAGCCATGTCCTTCAGGAGCAGACCCCGTTCGCGGCGAAGCCGCCGTACTTTTTCGCCAAAGGGAGTCATGCGCTCATCCTACTCCGCGTCTGCGACGAAGCCGGACATAGAGTGCCCCGGACCCGCCGTGATGGGGAGTGGCCTCATCGAAGCCGATCACGAGCGAGCGCAATTCCGGCAGGCCCAGCCAGTGCGGCACCATGCGCCTCAAGATGCCGCGCTCCTCGAACAGAGCGGCGGAGGGGCCACCCTTGCCGGTGATGACCAGAACGAGACCGTGGTCGCGATCCTGCGCGCGTCTCAGAAACCCCATCAGCGCCATATGCGCCTCGGCCTGGCGCATGCCATGCAGATCGATGGTCGCGTCCACCGAGCGGGTTCCTCGGCGCAGAGCCTGCAAGGTCTTGCGTTCCACCGGAGCAAGCGGAGGCGGTGCGGGCTTCGGCGAAGGCGGCCGTGAGGCGAGGGGCAAGGGCTTGGGGGCGAGCGGGGCCGGAAGTGGCTTTGCCTCCTCAGACGGCTCCGGTTCCACCGACAATTCCTTGCCCGCCATGGGCTTCACGCCACGCGTGACATGGACCCAGAGGCGTCGTTCGTCAGGATTGAGGGGTCGGCGACGGCGGGTCATGGCACCGGATGGGGCCGCAGGACGACGAATCGTGTCGTGTGGCGCAGGAGCCCGGCCCGCGTGCCTGCCTCATGACCGCTGCCGAAAAAGAAATCGCCCCGCGCCGGGCCAAGGATGGCAGAGCCCGTATCCTGCGCGATCATCAGCCGTGCCAGCGGCTCGGCCTGGTCGAGCGAGAACGGCAATTGGCCCTCGAGCCAGAAGGGCAGGCCATAGCTCCAGAGATTGCGGTCCACCGCCAGGCTTCGCCCCGGCGTGAGCGGAATGCCCGCTCCACCGATGGGACCCTGTTCCGGCGCAAGCTCGGCCGCTTCTCTGAAGAAAATATAGGATTGGTTCCGGCGCATGAGAGCACGCGCCTCGGTCGGATGATCGCGCAGCCACCCCATGAGCTTTTCCAGCGTCATTTCCTCAAGCGTCATCTCGCCGCGCCGGACGAGAAGCTTGCCGATGGATGTATAGGGCCTGCCATTGCGCCCCGCATAGGCGACGCGGATTATGGTACCATCCTCAAGGCGGATACGGGCCGAGCCCTGGACATGGATGATAAAAGCCTCACCCGGCTCGCGCACATAGACGACGGGCTTCGCTTTTTTGCCCAGTGCGCCTTCCTCGATGGCGGCCCGGTCGGGATAGGGTTCATAACCCTTCGCGGTTTTGCGGGCGGCCTGCAGCTCGGGATCGAGACCGGGCAGGGTTTCGCCCTTGGCCAGCGTGACGAGATCGTCAGGCCGGTCGAGGAGGGGAATCTTGTATTGCGCGCTCGGCTCGCGGGAACCCTTGAATTCCGGCTCGTAGTAGCCGGTCAGAAAACCCTCGCCGGTTTTGGGGATGATTTCAAAGGGCCGGAAATGCGTCTCGAAAAAACGCCGCGCCTTTGCCCCTGACAAGGCGGACTCCGCCAAAGCTTTGCGGCAGATAGCGATGAGATTGCCCGACAGCGATTGCGCGGGCCGCAATTCCGGCTGTTTGGCGAGAAGCGCCTCGCATGAGCGGCGAAAAGCTTGGAACGCGGCGCCGTGATCGTCCGCGGCCCAGTCGGCGAGATCGTGGAAGGCGAGGGGCTTGAGGTGAGCCTTCTCGGCGAGCGCAGGCGACAGACCGGCCGTACTCACGGCGATCGTCATCGCGAACGCTCCCGCAAGAGAGCGTCGAACAGCCCGCCCGCCATGGATCATTGCCCCGCTTCGGTCGCAACGAGCTGCCAGTTGGGGTCGCGGCTGCCTAACGTCCGCGCAAAGGTCCAGGCATCGGTCACATCGACCACCGTGTCAGGGCTGCCATCGATGACGGCGCCGCTGGCGTCGCGGGTCGCGGTAATCAGCTTGGAGAGGAAATGCACCACAATCTGGGCATTGTTTCCCTGGACCTCGACGTTTTTGATCTCGGCCTTGTCGATGGAAACGAAGGTGGTTTCGACCTTCTCACCCTTGCGATCGCGTTCAGTGATGGCCTTGTCGAAGCCCTCATAGACGTCCTTCGAGAGCAAATCCGTCAGGGATTTGCGATCGCCTCGGGCAAAGGACAACACGATCATCTCATAAGCGGCGCTGGCGCCCTCAAGAAAGACCCTGGCGTCGAAGGAGGGCTCGCTCCGCGCGATCTGGTCCAACCCGAGCGCGATGGGCGTTCCGGGCTCGGCGATGCCCTTCCAGCGCTCGGTGGGCGGCACCACGGCGGCGGCGGTCTTCTCGTCGGCCGTGTTGGGTAAGCGCACCACGTTGTCGCGGTCGGCCGCCGCGGTCTCGGGCTGCCCGCGCCGCGCCAGCGGATCGAAAGGGGGTGTCTCGCTGCCGGTTTTCTGCCCGAGCACCGATCTCAGGCGCCAAGCCACGAAAATCGCGAGAACGATGAATATGAGGGTCGTGATGTCGAAGGAGTCTTGCATCGTCGATCCGGTCTAGCCTATCCGCCCAAATCCCTCGATCGGCGACGATCAAGGCGAAGATTGATCCTTCGCATATGGGGCCTTTGGCTCGTAACATCCACCTTTCACTGCGACAAGCGAAGGACGGGCGCGTTAAGTCTAAGAATAGGCCGAAACTTGTTCGTTGAAAGGAAGCGTGGTAGGCGCGGAACCATAGTCCGTTGCCGATATGGCGTTTCATTCGGGCTCGACCGATCACCCTCCTCGGAGAAACAATCATGGCCGATACGACGGCAAACAATGGTGGAGCGCAGGAGAACGCCGTTCCCGCGCTGAACGCACTTGCTCAGTACTGCAAGGATTTCTCGTTCGAAAACCCGAATGCACCGCGCTCCTTGCAGCCGCAGAACGCAGGCCCGCAGATCAGCCTGCAGGTCAACGTGAACGCCAAGCAGCTCGACGAAGCCGATTTCGAGGTCGACCTGACCCTCGAAGGCAACGCCACGATCGGCGAAAAGGAAGTGCTCTTCGCTTTCGAACTCACCTATTCCGGCGTTTTCCGCGTTCAGAACGTGCCGCAGGAGCAACTGCACCCGATCGTCATGATCGAGTGCCCGCGCCTGCTCTTCCCGTTCGCCCGTCAGATCGTGGCCGATGCGGTTCGCAACGGCGGCTTCCCGCCTCTCTATATCGATCCCATCGATTTCGTGGCGCTCTATCGCCAGCGCGCCACCGAGATGGCTCAGCAGCAAGCCGCCGGTCAGACGCTTTCCTAGAGTTTGATCCTGTTTCAGATTGAAACAGAATCAAACTCCAGATCCTTTTGATGCCGCATGATCCGGGCGAACAACCGGTTTCCACTTGTTCTGATCATGCTAAGAAGGCGTCTTTTCCTCGCCGAGATAGGTGAGCCACAAGGCGTTCGGGCCGAGGCCTTGGACGAACGCCTGATGGGCCTCCCGCTCGGCATCCGTGAGACGCGACAACATCGGACGCGTCCGCACCTCCCGAGGTGCGGACGCTCCCGTTTTGACGGTAATGGAGCTTTTCGCGAAGCTTTGGACGGACAGATCGAGGCCCGTCTGCTTGCCGCCGATCAGCTCGATATAAACTTCAGCCAGAATTTCCGAATCGAGTAGCGCCCCGTGCTTGGTGCGCCGCGAATTGTCGATCCCATAACGCGTGCACAACGCATCGAGGCTGTTCGACGCGCCGGGATGCTTTCGCCTCGCGAGCGCGAGCGTATCGACCACATCGTTCAGGACAATCGGCTGATGCCCGGTGCGTGCGAATTCGGCATTGAGAAAATTCACGTCGAAGGCTGCATTGTGAATGACAAGCCGCGCATCCGCGATGAATTCGAGAAACCTCGCCGCGACATCGGCGAAGACCGGCTTGTCGGCCAGAAATTCGTTGCTCAGGCCGTGGACGGCGAAAGCACCCGGATGCACCGGATATTCCGGATTGACATAAGCGTGATAAGTTTTGCCGGTCGGAATATGATTCAGCAATTCCACGCAGCCGATTTCGATGATCCGGTCGCCCTTGAGATGCTCGGTGCCGGTGGTTTCGGTGTCGAGAACGATTTCGCGCATCGGCCCGTGGATCTTCCCCTTGCGAGCACAATCACGCCAAGGCGCTATCGTCCTCTAAGTCCTTGTTATATCGCTTGATCTTTCGGAGAACCGATGGCCGTCTCGCCTGATCATGCGTTGTAGCACCCGCCCCGGCCTCGCGGCGAGACAAGTGAGGATGGAGCGCACCTGGGCTTCGGCGGAAGCGAAACCGTTTCCGGTATCGACTCGGAAATGAGCGCGCCTTCTCTTTTCCGCATCCGGCATCTGCTTCGCAAGGAGGGATTGAAACTTTTTTTCCGTCATCCCGGGACGCAAGAGAACGCGCTCGCGCTGAATTTCCGGGGATGTGGTGACGACCAGCACCGCATCGCAACGCTCTTCGCCGCCGGTTTCGAACAGGAGCGGAATGTCGAGTACCGCAAGCGGTTCACGGTCGGAATAAAGGTCGGCGAGAAATTTTTTTTCCGCGGCGCGCACCAGAGGATGCACGATGGCTTCCAACGCGCGAAGCTTGTCGGGATCCTCGAGAACCAATTGACCGAGAGCCGCCCGGTCGACGACGCCATCCTTGACAACTGAGGGGAAGGCTTGCGCAATCAAGGGCGCCGCTTCGCCGCGATAGAGCTCATGCACCGTGGCGTCGGCATCGTGGATGGGCACTCCACATTTGCGGAAGATCGACGCGGTTGCCGATTTTCCCATGCCGACCGAGCCCGTCAGCCCGAGAACGAAGGTCATTATGTCCCCTCGATATCCGCCACGATGAGATCCCGCAATTCGGCCGTCACCTGCGGCGTCACCCCGAACCAATGGGCAAAACCCGGCACAGCCTGATGCAGCAGCATGCCAAGTCCGTCGACAGTTCGCAAACCACGTTTTTCGGCTTGTGCGAGCAGCGGCGTTTTCAGCGGAACATAGACGATATCGGCCACCGCCGCGTTTTTCGGAGCAAGGGAGAGATCAAGGGTCAACGGCGGTTGCCCGATCATGCCCAGCGACGTGGTGTTGACGATCAGTCCGGCTTTGGGGAGCGCTGTTTCAAGTTCTCCCCAAGGCAGGGCCTGAAGAACCGGGCCAGTTCCGGTTTGAAGATCGTGAACCAGCTCCTCGGCTTTTTCGAAAGTGCGATTAGCGATGAGGATGCGCGCAAACGCCCGATCCTGAAGCCCGGCGACGATGGCGCGAGCCGCACCTCCTGCACCGATGATCAACACTGTTTCCACATCTTGTTCCCAGCCTTGTCCCAGGCTTTGGTCGAGATGCGCCATGAAGCCGAGGATGTCGGTGTTGTCGCCCCACAGAACACCGTCTTCGACCCAGAGCGTGTTCACCGCTTTGGAACGCTCGGCGTTCGCGGTGCGTCTCTCGACCCCGGCAAAGGCTGCTTCCTTGTGCGGGATCGTGACATTTCCACCGGCAAAGCCTTGGCCTGCGAAGGATTTCAGGAACGCGGCAAAATCGGTGGGCGCGACATCGATGCGCTCATAGGATCCGTCTAGCCCGTGCTGCTTGAGCCAGTAACCGTGAATCAACGGCGAGCGGGAATGCTTGATCGGGTGACCGACGACGAAGGCTTTGGGCATCGAGAATCCTCAGAAAGAAAGACAGCCGAGCCGTCGCAGTGCAGCAAGCAGAGGTAGAAGCGGCAAGCCGAGAATGGTCGAGTGATCGCCCTCAACAGCTTCGAAGAGATGAATGCCGATGTTCTCGACCTGATAGATCCCGACGCTTTGCAGCACATCGGGAGAAATGCAATCGAGATACGTTTCGATGGCGTGTTCGTTCAGGACGCGCATGGTCATGTAAGCGGTCGCATCGAACCGGTCGACGATTTCGCCACCGCGCGCCAGGACGCCGGCGGAATGGAGGAAATGAACCCGTCCGCTCAAACGTTCGAGTTGGCGGCGAGCGTCTGCCCGATTCTGAGCCTTGTGAAAAACCTCGCCCTCGCAGGCCAGAATCTGATCGCCGCCGAGGATGAGCCTGGCCGGCTCGCGACGGCTGACGGCCAGCGCCTTTTCTTCCGCCAGCCGATGAGCCAGGGCGAGGGGGGAAATTTCATCCGCGCAGGCCTTTTCTTCAACGGCCCGTTCATGGACCCCCGACCCTTGCGTCTCGAAAGGAATTGCCGCGCTTTCGAGAAGCATGCGTCTCGTCACGCTGTTCGAGGCGAGAAGCAGCGGCTGTCGTTCGATCCAGAGATTGGCCGTGCTCATTCCGCGATGAACCTGAGACGATGGTCGCGGTAATAATCGAGGATCGCGGCAGCGGTCTCTTCGATGGAGCGGCGAGTCACGTCGATCACCGGCCAATTGTTGCGCGCGAAAAGACGGCGGGACGCCGCGATTTCTTCCGCCACCGCGTCACGATCCACATAGGCCGTGTCGTCATCGGCGTTCAGGCTGAGCAATCGGTTTTGCCGGATCTGCACGATGCGGTCCGGCGTCGCCACAAGCCCGACGATCAAGGCCTTTCGCGCCGTCTGCAAAACGGTTGGCGGCGGAACGCCGGGAACGAGCGGAATATTGGCGGTCTTCACGCCGCGATTGGCGAGATAGATCGCCGTCGGCGTTTTCGATGTGCGGCTGACGCCCACAAGCACCACATCGGCATCCTCCAGATCGTGCGGCAGGTGGCCGTCGTCATGAAGGAGGGTGAAATTCATCGCGTCGATGCGCTTGAAATATTCCGCGTTCAGCATGTGCTGCGCGCCCGGCCGCGCGGTCGAGGCCGTGCCGAGATAGGATTGCAGCAGGCCGTGAACCGGTTCCAGGACGGAGAGCGACGGAGATCCGGTATCGCGGCACACGCCTTCCAGCCGCTCCGACAGATCCTTCTCCACGAGAGTGTAGAGCACGATCCCCGGCGCGGCTTCGATTTCGGAAACGACACGTTCGAGCTGCGTCTGCGAGCGCACGAGGGGATAGACATGCTCGATGGCCGCGATCCCCTCATATTGCGCAACCGCGGCGCGGGCCACGGTGATCAGCGTTTCACCCGTCGAGTCGGAAACGAGATGGAGGTGAAAGTAACTTCGTCCCACGCGGGGCCTCCGGGGAAAGGAGTCGATAAATGTGGATAGTTCGCTTCCGCGATCCGGTCCAGCACGGAGGCCTGTGAACTGTCGGCCGATCCATCAACAGCACTGACCGATGTGCGAATCCAAATCGAGCGTCTTGGGAAAATTAGGCACAAATCGAAAAACGGAAATCAGCGGTGTCATCCGAATCGTCGTTAATGATTTGTTAAGCTTTAAGAATTCGGAAACCATTCGGGCAGCGCGCCACACCTCTTAACGAAAGGTTAATTTCCCAGCTCCATGTGGAGCTGCTGTGGATGGGCTTGCGGCTTTGTGATTCACGGCCCAAGAGAAACAACAGATTCTCGATTCTAAGATTTATAGATTGATGGGAGAGGCTGTGGGCAATCACCCGACCAAGAAAATCCTCCGAGTTCTCAACGGCGAACCCGTGTGGCCTCTTCCCATCTGGGTCATGCGGCAAGCGGGCCGTTACCTGCCGGAGTACAAGGAAACGCGCGCTCAAGCCGGATCGTTCCTCGATCTTTGCTACAATCCGCGTCTGGCGACCGAGGTTACCCTTCAACCGATCCGGCGCTTTGGCTTCGACGCCTCGATCCTCTTTTCCGATATTCTGGTCATTCCCCATGCGCTCGGTCAGGATGTCCGTTTCGTCGAGAACGAAGGCCCGAAGCTCGAACCGATCTCATCAGAGGCGGATCTGAGCCGCCTCGCCAACGAATTGCCGCTTGAAAGGCTCGAATCGGTTTTCGAAACCCTCGATCGCCTGAAGACAGCGCTTCCGGGTGAGACGACGCTTCTCGGCTTTTGCGGAGCGCCCTGGACGGTGGCGAGCTATATGATCGCGGGGAAGGGGACGCCGGATCAGGCGCCGGCCCGTCTCAAGGCCTATCGCGATCCGGCTTTCATGGAAGTGCTCATCGATAAGCTCGTGCGCGCTTCGACCGCCTATCTCATCCGACAGATCGATGCCGGAGCGGAGGCCGTGCAGATTTTCGAAAGCTTCGGCTCGGCCCTGCCGCCGGCTCTGTTCGAACGTCTGTCCCTCGATCCGATCCGCCAGATCGTCGCCGGACTGAAGGAAGCGCGTCCTCAGGCCCGCACCATCGTTTTCGTGCGCGGTGGCGGCGTTCATCTTCATCGTTTAGCGGAAGAGGGAATCGGCGATGCGCTGGCCCTCGACTGGACCCTCGATCCCAAGACGGTTCTCGCCGATCTCCCGGCCCATGTGGCAACTCAGGGCAATCTCGATCCGCTGGCGCTGGTCGCCGGAGGCAAGCCCTTGAGCGCGGGCATCGACCGGATCCTCAGCGCGGTGCGCGGGCGTCCGCATATTTTCAATCTCGGCCACGGCATCGTACCCGAGACCCCGGTGGAACACGTGCAGGACATGATCGACCGGGTTCGCGGAGCGGGAGCTTAAAATGGGTTATCTCTGGATCAAGGCGTTTCACGTCATTGCGGTCATCAGCTGGATGGCCGGAATGCTCTATCTGCCGCGCCTCTTCGTCTATCACTGTGAATCGCAAACCGGCTCGATCCAGTCGGAAACCTTCAAAATCATGGAACGTCGTCTTCTCAAGGCGATCATGAATCCGGCCATGATTCTGTCCTGGGTGCTCGGCATCATCCTGATCTGGCAGGGCGGCTGGATCTCATCCGGCTGGCTGCATGCCAAGCTTGCCTTCGTGCTGGCGCTCTCCGGCGTTCACGGTTTTCTCGCCCGCTGCGTGAAGGATTTCGCCGCCGACCGGAATGTGCGTCCGGCGAAGTTTTACCGCATGCTGAACGAGATCCCGACGGTGCTGATGATCGGCATCGTGATCTTCGTGATCGTCAAGCCGTTCTGATCGTCGCGAATCAGCGGGGCAGTGCTCCGGCCGGGGTGATCAAAAATCCTCCGGCGAGGAGGATGGGGCCGCTCGCGCTTTTGCCCGATTCTTTCCTCTGTCTCCCTGCCCGAGCGAGACGATTTTTCGGGTCGTGACCCAGTTTGATGAGGATAGGGCACAGGCTTTCCCTCCCCCTTGCGGGGAGGAACGAAGGGTCGTTTGACCGGGTGAAACTTTCATACGTCTGGCGCTGTAGCAGCCTTCTTGCTCATCGGATCAGGCAACACTCTGACTTTTCAACCCCCACCCCTACCCACAAGGGGGAGGGAAGAGCGCGGATCAAACTGAGTCACCACCATCTTTCGCTGAAGGCCTCTTGAGATCGGCGCCGAAGAAGAGTACATAAAAGACCTCTTCCAAAAAGACAGGTTGCGCTGCAGCGGGCTTAAAGGCCCTCCCAAATCACACTCTGTGACCGGGCGGCCCTGTCGAATCTCCTTTTCTTTCCTCTCGCGTCCAGACCTTCTGCCGCGATCAATTCCTACCCCGCAATTCCTACCCCGAGAGTGTTCCCCGATGAGGGAAATCAAACTTCAAGACCTGAAATCCAAGACCCCGACCGAGCTCATCACTTTCGCGGAGGAGCTCGAAGTCGAGAACGCGAGCACGATGCGCAAGCAGGAGCTCATGTTCGCCATCCTCAAGCAGCTTGCCGCCCGGGAGGTCGAGATCATCGGCGCGGGTGTAGTCGAAGTGCTGCAGGACGGGTTCGGCTTCCTGCGTTCGGCCGATTCCAACTATCTGCCGGGTCCGGACGACATCTACGTCTCGCCCTCGCAGATCCGGAAATTCGGTCTGCGCACCGGCGACACGGTGGACGGCCCGATCCGTGGCCCCAAGGAAGGCGAGCGCTATTTCGCCCTGCTCAAGGTCAACACGATCAATTTCGAGGATCCCGAGAAGATCCGGCACAAGGTCCATTTCGACAACCTGACGCCGCTGTTCCCGGCCGAGCGCTTCAAGCTCGAAATCGACGACCCGACCCGCAAGGACTTTTCGGCTCGCGTCATCGACATCGTGTCGCCCATCGGCAAGGGCCAGCGTGCGCTGATCGTCGCGCCGCCGCGCACGGGTAAGACCGTTCTCATGCAGAACGTCGCCCAGTCGATCACCACCAATCACCCGGAATGCTACCTCATCGTGCTACTCATCGATGAGCGCCCGGAAGAAGTGACCGACATGCAGCGCTCCGTGAAGGGCGAGGTCGTGGCTTCCACCTTCGACGAGCCGGCCTCGCGCCACGTGCAGGTCGCCGAGATGGTGATCGAGAAGGCCAAGCGTCTCGTGGAGCATGGCCGTGACGTGGTCATCCTGCTCGATTCGATCACCCGTCTCGGCCGCGCCTACAACACGGTGGTGCCGTCATCCGGCAAAGTGCTCACAGGTGGTGTGGACGCCAACGCGCTCCAGCGCCCGAAGCGCTTCTTCGGTGCGGCGCGTAATATCGAAGAGGGTGGCTCGCTCACCATCATCGCGACCGCGCTCATCGATACCGGCTCGCGTATGGACGAGGTGATCTTCGAAGAGTTCAAGGGCACCGGTAACTCGGAAATCATCCTTGACCGTAAGGTCGCGGACAAGCGCACCTTCCCAGCCATCGACATCACTCGCTCCGGCACCCGCAAGGAGGAGCTGCTGGTTGCGTCGGACACGCTCAAGAAGATGTACGTGCTGCGCCGTATCCTCAACCCGATGGGCACGGTCGATGCCATCGAGTTCCTGCTCGACAAGCTGCGTCAGACGAAGTCGAACGGCGAGTTCTTCGATTCGATGAACACCTGACGATCCCAATATCGGGTTTCGATATCACCCCATCCTCGGCATCGAGGGTGGGGTTTTTGTTGGGGCTTGACCGTCAACCCAGTCGCCGTAGGCGATTCGGGACCGCAGGGTAAGCGAAGCGCACGTTTGTCCGGCCATTACGACGCAGCCTCACCCTGAGGGATGCGAAGCATCGTCTCGAAGGGCGGCGTCTCCAGTGTTCTCTGGACCTTCCTTCGAGATGGCCTACGGCCTCCTCAGGATAAGGTCGCGTGGCGAAACTTCATATTACCGCGTCGTCAGCATCTGGACCGCTTGCGCCCGAAGTTCTTCCGCTGTCCGCACCGGCAACGAGCAGCGCATTCCGGCGCAGATCAGCGCCTGGGGTTCGCCATCCGCGATCTGTCCTTTCGCCGGGTGGCTCGCGGCGAGGGTATCCTCGTCACGTGAGACGCAGACGCTACGATCGAGATAGGGCAGGGCGAGTGCAGCCTCCTGCAAGGCTTCCGATGAAGGCCCGGTCACGACCACGATCAACCCGCGCAAATGCAGATCGAGCGCATTGAGGATGGAGGTGTGGGCAAGCGGCGCGGAGCGGGCAAAGCCGGTGAGGCGGGTCAGTGCCTCGATGGCCAGACGCTCGTCCTCCTCCGCTCCGGTGATTTGGGCGAGCCGCACCAGCGCTTCCGCGAAGACTCCGTTGGCGTTCGGTATGGCGTCATCATGGGTCGGCTGAGGGCGTACCACGAGCGGGTCGGCGTCCTTTGCCGTCATCGCGAGAAGGCCGGACGGTTCCCGATATCGGCTCACCAGTATGTCCCCCCACCGGCGCGCGTCGGCGAGATAGATCTGATCTCCGGTCGCTTCGAACAGGGTGAGTGCTGCCCGCATCATCGCGGCGTGATCGAGAGCAAAGCCGGGGAAGATGAGCGATCCGCCGCGCCAGGAATGACCGAGACGCCCATCATCCCGGGTCATCGATTCGCAAATGAAACGGTACGCTCGACGAGCGAGGTCGAGCCATTCGGGTTTCGCCAGGAGGAGGGAGGCGCGCACCAGAGCGGCGATCATCAGTCCGTTCCAGTCTGCCAAGATCTTGTCGTCGACGCCGGGGCGCGGGCGTTCGTCGCGACGGGCGAGAAGGCGGGCGCGCATGTCCGCCAGACGCACCTCGTCCTCCGGTGAGACCTCGCCGGACAGGAGAAGGTTTGGAATATTGGAGCCCTCCCAATTCCCGTCCGCTCTGATGTCGTAGGCCTTCGCGAAGATGTCCGCGTCGGGTCCGAGCACGTCGCGGATCTCGTCCAGCGACCAGACATAGAACCGGCCTTCCTCGCCTTCCGAATCCGCATCGAGGCTCGCGGCGAACGCACCGTCCGCCGTCACCATCTCCCGTTCGAGCCAGGAGACGATGCCTTCGGCGGCTTTGTGGAAGAGAGGGCGTCCGGTCTCTGCGGCGGCGAGCGCATAGAGTTCGAGGAGCTGCGCATTGTCGTAGAGCATCTTTTCGAAATGCGGCACGAGCCATCTTTCATCGACCGCGTAGCGGGCAAAGCCTCCGCCGAGATGATCGTGAATGCCCCCGAGCGCCATCTGTTCGAGGCTCAGGAGAAAGCGCTCGCGGGCCGTGGCGTCGCCATGCCGCCGCGCATAGCGGAGCAGGAATTCGAGGATCGGCGGGTTGGGAAATTTCGGCGCACCCTTCAACCCGCCATGGACCGGATCCATGATCCCGGTGACGCTGTCTCCGATCCGGTCGAGTTCGGCGAGCGAGAGCGTCGCCCCGGCCTCCGGTGTCAGGCTCTTCCCGAGAGCGTTCGTAATGGCGATCCGGTTCTGGTCAATCCGGCCGGGCTCTGCGTGATAGAGCCGGGCGATCTCCTCGAGCACCTGCACAAAGCCCGGTCGGCCGAAGCGGGGCTCCTTCGGAAAATACGTGCCGCCCCAGAAGGGCTCGCCCTGCGGCGTCAGGAACATGGTGAGCGGCCAGCCGCCCTGCTCGCCGAGAACCTGGAGGGCGGTCATGTAGATCTGATCAACGTCCGGCCGCTCCTCCCGGTCGACCTTGATGCTGATGAAATGCGTGTTCATGACGGCGGCGACGCCCGCATCCTCGAAGCTCTCATGAGCCATCACATGGCACCAGTGACAGGCCGCATAGCCGATAGAGAGCAGGACGGGACGGTTCAGCCGCTTCGCCTCGGCGAAGGCGTCGGGCCCCCATTCCCACCACGCGACCGGGTTGTCCCGGTGCTGGAGGAGATAAGGGGAGCTGGCGGCACCCAATCGGTTCATCATGCAGCTCCTCCTAGAGGTTCGACCTGACCAAATTGAAATCGGCCTCTCGGCGAATCCGCGCAAGTCCGGTCAGATCGAGATTAGCCGATGGCAATGACGCTCTCTATGGAACTCTCAGCAACAACGCCGGTGCGATTTCGGCCTGACAGGCGACTATCCTATTTCGGGGTTCTGGGCAGGGCCTTTTCCGACGGCCTCTCCTGGTCTCCAAGGATGTCCTCCGGGTCCAATAAGGACACCGTAAAGGACAGCGTGGTCCACGTGGGCGGAAACGACGTCCTCATCGGGGACCTAGGCAAGGACATTCTGACGGGCGGCAAGAGTATATCTTCCGTTTCAAGATTAGCGCCGAGGCAGGCCTGTGCAAGAAGCAGGTCATCATCGCCGATTTCAAAATGGCATCGATCACATCGATCTGAGCAAGACCGACGCGAATACGGCGGGTTGCCGGCATGACAAGTTCAAAGTCTTGCTCGACGGCAATGCCGCCTTCGCGAAGGCCGGTCAGCTCCGCTACGATGTGAAGACAGGCTTTTTCTCTTGCAACACGGAGGGGGTAGGCGGCGGCGGAATTCATCATCTTTTTGAAGAACAAGCCGGCTCTTCTGAGCTTGAGTGATTTCATCCGGCTGACTCGGAAAAGAAACTTTGCGTTTCCTTTTTCATGAGAGGAAGAGGGGTTCCCGCATCGACGGGGCCCTTTTTCATTTGACCTAGTTCGCCTCCGAGCGCTTTCTCTGCGCCCCTCGATTGTCAGGAATCACGGGTGAGCCGACCAGGCGGTACATCCAAGCCGGAGGGATCTCCGACAGATCGATTCGGATCAGAACCGATCGTAGCGCCGCAAGGCTTAGGCAGGGTTCACGTTCATGCGCTCGGACGACACCATCTTCGCAACCGCCTCCGGCTATGGCCGCGCCGCCATCTGCGTGGTCCGGGTCAGCGGAGATAAAAGTCGATTCATTCTCGAAACGATTGCCGGTGGCGCGCCTGCGCCCCGGCACCTGAGCCTGCGCCTCCTTCGCGATCCCCATACCGCCGAGCCTCTCGACCAGGCTCTTGTCGCCTGGATGCCGGGGCCGAACAGTTTCACGGGAGAGGATCAGGTCGAGCTTCACATCCATGGGGGACTTGCGACCCGCAGCGCCGTTCTCCGCGCCATCGGCTCCCTGGAGGGATGTCGGCCCGCGGAGGCGGGCGAGTTCACGAAGCGGGCTTTCCTGAGCGGGCAGATGGACCTGACCCGCGTCGAGGGGCTGGCCGATCTCATCGATGCCGAGACGGAGGCGCAGCGCCGGCAGGCTCTGTTCCAGCTTGAGGGCCGGCTCGGTAACGCGGCGGAGACCTGGCGGGAGGATGTGCTTCAGGCCCTGGCGCTTCTCGAGGCGGCGCTCGATTTCGCAGATGAGGGCGACGTGCCGGAGACGCTGGAAGCCGACGCGGCGGCGCGACTGGCGAAGCTTCACAATCAGATCGGCCTCTCCCTCACGCAGCCGTCAGGCGAGCGGCTGAGAGAAGGGTTGATCGTGGTGCTCGCCGGGCCGCCCAATGCGGGGAAATCGACCCTGCTGAATGCTCTGGCCCAGCGGGATGTGGCCATCGTGTCTCCCATCGCGGGGACGACACGGGACGTGATCGAGGTGAAATGCGATCTCGGAGGTCTACCGGTTCTCATCGTCGACACCGCCGGTTTGCGCGAGAGCGTCGACATGATCGAGCAGGAAGGCGTGGCGCGAGCACTCGCCCGGGCCGGGGAGGCGGACGTGGTGCTCTGGCTCGTCCCGCCGGAAGGCTCGTCCATGCCGTCACCTCCGGGGCGTCGGATTCTCCGCGTCGGCACCAAGTGCGATTTGAATCGGAACCGAGACGATCTTGATCTTCTGATCTCCGCGACGAGCGGGGAGGGAATGGCCGAGCTTTTGACCACCTTGCGCCAGGAAGCCGAGTCCGCTCTTGGGCTGGGCGATGCAGTGATTACCCGTGACCGTCATCGCCGGGCGCTGGAACGGGCTTTTCAGGCGCTTTCTCGAGCCCTGCATCTCCTTCAAACTGGCGAGTCCTCGGAACTGGCAACGGAGGATGTACGCCTCGCGGCCCACGCGCTTGGGGAAATCACGGGTCGGGTTGACGTTGAGGATGTTCTAGATCGTTTGTTCTCAAGCTTTTGTATCGGAAAATGAGTCTCGAAACTTTGAGATCTTGTCGGTTGGAAAGGCTGTTTATAGAGAGTCGACAGTGAGTTTATAAGGAGTCGATAGGCTGTGGACATCGTGTTGATAGAGTCATGCTGGTTGCGATGTTTCACGTGAAACATTTCGGCCTTTGACCTTTCCCAAGGACGGATCTACAGACCTTCACTTGGAGAGAGAATCATGCACTTGTCGTTCGATGTCGTAGTGATCGGCGGAGGCCACGCTGGCGCGGAAGCGGCAGCTGCGTCCTCGCGTCTAGGCGCGCGAACGGCCTTGCTGACGCACAAGGCTTCGACCATCGGCGCCATGTCCTGCAACCCGGCTATCGGCGGTCTGGGCAAAGGGCATCTCGTTCGTGAGATTGATGCGCTCGATGGCGTCATGGGACGCATTGCAGACCAATCCGGCATCCAGTTCCGCCTTCTCAATCGCCGGAAAGGTCCCGCAGTTCGCGGCCCCCGGGCACAGGCAGATCGCAAGCTTTATGCCCGCGCAATGCAGGTAGAGCTGGCAGCGACTCCTAATCTCAGTATTGTCGAAGGTGAGGCACACGATCTTCGAATCGACGATTTTGGTCGAGTGAATGCCGTTATTCTAGCCGATGGTCGTGCGATTTCGTCTGGCGCGGTAGTTCTAACCACGGGCACCTTCCTGAGCGGCCTCATCCATATCGGCGAGCGCAAGTTTCCTGCCGGGCGCATGGGGGAAAAGCCCTCGATCGGTCTCTCCAAAACCTTGGCGCGCTTTGGCTTTACCCTCGGAAGGCTGAAAACCGGCACTCCGCCACGGCTTGACGGGCGGACTATCGATTGGGCGGGCGTGGAGAAACAAGCGGCGGATGAGGAGCCAGTGCCGTTCTCGTTTTTGACAGAGAAAATTACGGTTCCGCAAATCGAATGTGGGATTACGCGCACCACCTTGGCAGGGCATGACCTGATCCGCGCCAACCTTCACCGCGCGCCCATGTATTCCGGCGATATTCTGAGCCGGGGCCCCCGTTATTGCCCCTCCATCGAAGATAAGGTGGTCCGGTTTGGAGACCGTGATAGTCACCAGATCTTTCTAGAGCCAGAGGGTCTCGACGATATCACCGTCTACCCGAATGGAATCTCGACCTCACTTCCCGAGGATGTGCAAAAGGGCCTGTTGGGCGCCATTCCAGGGCTGGAACGAGTCACCATGCTTCAGCCCGGATATGCCATCGAGTACGATTTCGTCGATCCACGCAACCTATCCACGACGCTTGAGACCAAGGCGATCAAGGGATTGTTCCTGGCAGGCCAGATCAACGGCACGACCGGCTATGAGGAAGCTGCGGCGCAGGGGCTCGTGGCTGGCTTGAATGCTGCTCGGCGCGCCGGCGATCAAGATGGCGTGATTTTTGATCGGGCCGAGTCCTATATCGGTGTCCTGATCGATGATCTCGTAACACGTGGTGTCAGCGAACCGTACCGTATGTTCACTTCCCGGTCGGAGTATCGCTTGAGCCTGCGCGTCGACAATGCCGATGATCGTCTGACGGGGAGGGGGATTGCTATCGGTTGCGTGGGATCGGCGAGGGCAATACGTTTCGAAAGTTCCAAAGCCGAGCTTGAGGCTGGCCGGGTTCAGCTCCAGAGTTTGGAAATCACCCCGAAAGAAGCAACGAAATTCGACATTGCTCTGAATCAGGACGGGATTCGTCGTAGCGCTTATCAGCTTCTGTCTTATCCCGATCTTGGGTGGGACTCTCTTCTCAAGATCTGGCCTTCGCTCGGTGTTCTCACCACGCGAGCGCGTGAAAAGCTTGAGACTGACGCGACTTATGCAGTCTATCTGGAACGTCAGCAGTCGGATATTGCCGCCTATCGTCGCGATGAGAATATTGTTCTGGAGGAAACTTTGGATTTTGGCGCTTTGCCGGGATTATCCAATGAAATCAAGGGTAAGCTTCAGCTTGTGAAGCCCCGCACGCTCGGGCAGGCAGCACGTATCGAGGGCATTACCCCGGCTGCTCTGACATTGCTGGCGGCCTATGTGAAGCGTGGACGCATAGATTCGTCGGCGAAATTGTCATGACGCTTTCTCTTGAGGATGCGCAAAAAGCGCTCGGGGATTTCGATGTTTCACGTGAAACAACCGAAAAATTCATGCTCCTCGCATCCGAATTGGAACGCTGGCAGCGAATCAAGAATTTGGTCGGACCCAAGACGCTGGACGACGTGTGGGCCCGCCATATCGTCGATTCGCTCCAATTATACGCGCTTGCGCCTGATGCAAAAGCTTGGCTCGATCTCGGCTCCGGGGCGGGGTTTCCGGGGCTTGTCGTGGCGATTGCGGGCACCGAGCGGGGGCTTCATATGCACCTCGTCGAAAGCAATGCCAGGAAATGCGCCTTTTTACGCCAAATAGCGCGGCTGACAGAAGCCCAGGTTACGGTTCATCAGAGCCGCCTTGAAGACGTCATTCCAGATTTTATCGGTAAGGTTAATGTTGTTTCGGCGCGTGCATTAGCGGCGCTTCCAACACTTTTGGCGTGGACCGAGCCCCTGTTGAAAAGGGGGACAACGGGGACAATCGGTCTTTTTCCAAAGGGACGGGATGTTCTTAGCGAATTGACCGAGGCTAGAAAGTCTTGGACAGTGGACGCGGATATTTTGCCGAGTCGGACCGATTCCGAGGCGAGAATTCTACGTATAACCTCCATCGAGAGTCTTTGATGACAACCCACCAGAGCGGCCTTATTCCAGGAACGCGCCAGGGTAAGCCGCGCGTTCTCGTGCTTGCGAACCAAAAAGGCGGCGTCGGAAAGACGACGACGGCGATCAATCTCGGGACAGCGCTCGCCGCGATTGGCGAGAAAGTGCTGATTCTCGATCTCGATCCCCAGGGCAACGCTTCCACGGGTCTCGGAATCGATCGCAAGAACCGCCGCGTTTCGACCTATCATGTCCTCAACGGCGAAGCGTCGTTGGTCGAGGCTGTTGTCGAGACGATCGTTCCGCGCCTTTTCGTGGCGCCGTCGACCCTCGATCTGCTTGGAATCGAGCTTGAAATCGCCAATGAGCGCAATCGCGCCCATCGGCTGCGCACAGCCATCGACCAACTCATGGCAGAGCCGGACGAAGATCCCTTCACCTATGTGCTGATCGATTGTCCGCCTTCGCTCAATCTGTTGACGATCAATGCTTTGACGGCCGCGGATTCGGTTCTGGTGCCGTTGCAATGCGAGTTTTTTGCGCTCGAGGGTCTCAGCCAGTTGTTGAAAACGGTGGAGCAGGTGCGCTCGACCTTGAATACCAAGCTGGCGATCCAGGGTGTGGTCCTGACCATGTTCGATCCGCGCAACAATCTTTCGGGTCAAGTCGTTGCGGACGTTAGACAATTTATGGGCAGCAAGGTCTACGAGACCATGATTCCGCGCAATGTGCGCGTCTCGGAAGCGCCTTCCCACGGCAAGCCTGTGTTACTTTACGACCTTAAATGCGCCGGATCGCAGGCTTATCTCAAACTCGCATCCGAAATTATTCAACGTGAGCGCGCTCTTCGGGCCGCTTAATGCATGATCAGGTGACATCGGTTTCACGCCGAAATCATGTGAAATCAAAGATGAGCGAGTGTGATCCTGCCAACGACGCATGATCATTCTCCAGAGTGTTTTCCGCAGCTACCGCTGCTAAAGGTCTGAAAAGACGCGGAAAATTGCTCCAAAGATAAAAAGGAAAAGGGCCAATGGCAGAAGAAACCTCGAAGCCGCGTTTGGGACGTGGTCTTGCCGCTTTGATCGGTGAAGTCGGCGATGAGATCGGCGTAGTGGAGCGCGGCCGAGGCCAGCGCAAGGTTCCTGTCGAGTTTCTGCGTCCGAACCCGCGCAATCCCCGCAAGTACTTCGAGGATAGCGAACTGCAGGAGCTGGCCCAGTCGATCCAGGATCGCGGCATCATTCAGCCGATCGTGGTTCGTCCGATGCCGAATCTGCCCGATGCCTATGAAATCGTGGCCGGCGAGCGCCGTTGGCGCGCCTCGCAACTAGTTGGACTTCACGAAGTTCCTGTCGTCATCGTTGAAATCGACGACAAAACCTCGCTTGAATTCGCAATTCTCGAAAACGTTCAGCGAACAGACCTCAATCCCGTGGAAGAAGCCCAGGGCTATTCGCGGCTGATGGAGGAATTCAGCTACACGCAGGACAATCTGTCGAAAATTATCGGCAAAAGCCGCAGCCATATCGCGAATATGATGCGCCTCATGGATCTCCCTGATTCCATTAAGGAATTGCTGGTTTCGCGGCAGTTGACGGCGGGCCACGGGCGCGCGCTTTTGGCCGTAAAGGATCCGCACCGTGTCGCCAAACGGATTCTCGACGAGAAGCTGAGCGTTCGCGAAGTCGAAGAGATCGCCCAACTGGACAACACAGACCCCGCCGAGGCCGATCCGAAGACGGTCGCGCGTCGTAAAAAGGAAAAAGATCCTGACACGCGGGCTCTGGAACAAGCGCTTAAGGACGTTCTCGGCCTGACCGTATCCATCGAGCACAAAGGTCATGGGGGCGAATTGCGCGTTCGCTACAAGACATTGGAGCAACTCGATGGCCTGTGCCGGCGGTTGAACGGGGCGGCGGCCTAAATAACAATAATATCAATGGCTTATGGAAGTCTTCGCGGGAAGGTTTTTGATTTTATTTAGGATTAAAAGCATATTCCGATATGAAGGATGGTAGGGAATTTTTCCGACGAGAGGCTTGTTGCCTTGCCGGGGAAGAACTGAGCGATGAAATACGACGATGCCTAGTACTACAATGGCGACTTTCCGGGGTATCTTCCGCATTTCCGACCTTGGCAGCCTTCAGAAAATGAGGGTTTTCCCGTGGTTCGGAAGCTTTCAAGCAATCCCTGAACGCGGTGGTGACTTGGTTTCGTCTGCGCTCTTTCCTCCCCCTTGCGGGGAGGGGAGGGGTGGGGGTTGAAAAGTCAGAGTGCTGCCTGTGATCCGATAAGCAGGAAGGCCGCTACAGCGCCACGTAGAAAGTTTCACCCGGTCAGACGACCCACACCCTTCGTCCCTCCCCGTAAGGGGGAGGGAAAGCCTGCGCCTATCCTCATCAAACTGAGTCACGACCCTGAACGCGGGTTGTCACCCTGAAGCCGTGGTTTCTGGAAACTGCGATGGGAAAGTTGACGGATGAGGGTTTGAACGAAGAGGGCAATCGATTCGCCGCCCAAATTCGATAGCCAATTCGGGCCTCTGGACTATTCCCGTGCCTTTCCTGATGGGATTTTCCTTGCCAGTCACTTGGACGACCTTCGACCTTCGACGTGCGCACGCCGATCCTTGACCATCGCCTTCCGACTTGGCGAAGAGTACTCACCTGCGTGACACCCGTGGCGAGTAAATCTCTTGAGGTGCTTCTATCTTATTGAAAATAAATATTAATTTGGAATGGACGACAGTTACCGCCGCGCCATCCGCGCGATGTCGAGCAACGTCTTGGCGGCGATGACGTCATCGAGGGCGGAGAGGCGGCGTGTCTCGAGGAGGCTCGCTTGTAATGCGGCAATGGCGCGTTTCAGCGTTTCGGATGTCCAGCGCTGCAAATGGCGCTCGATCAGGGGTTTGCGGCGAAAATGCAGGCCCCGCATGCCCTCAAGCACGGTGCTGGCGCTGCGGCCTTCCTCCATGGAGAGTCGGGCCGATAGGAGCATGAGGGCATGCCGGAGCGCAGCACCGAGCAGAACGGAGGCGTGAACGCCCTCCGCCGCGAGCCGCCGCGAGCCGATTTCGAGATCCGCGCCGGCTCCCGCAAAAGCCGCGTCCACCACCGCATCCATGGCAAGGCTCGAGACATCGCTGAGGATCGCGTCGATATCCTCCAGGCCGATCTCGTGCTTGCCATGGGCGTAAAGCATGAGCTTTGAAAGCTCGCCCCGCGTGGCCAGCCGGTCGCCACCGAGACTCGCCATAAGGGCCGTCCGTGCGTCGCGGGAAATCGAAAATCCGGCTTCCTTCAGCATTTCGTCGACGACGCTTTGCAGATCGCGGCCGGAATCGGCGTAGCAGGGCAGGGCGAGCGCCATCTGGGAACGCTCAACGAGCACGCGCAAAGGCGCATTCTTGGCAAGATCGCCGCCCTCCAGAACCACGATTGTGTCCTGCAGGGGCGTCTGAAGAACGGTCTCTACGGCAGGCGCGATGTTGCGGGAGGTTCCCTTGACCCAGATCGTCCGTTTGCCACCGAAAAGCGCGATGGTTCCGGCCTCGTCAGCCAACCGTGCCGGATCGGAGGCGACCAAATCGCCTTCGAGCCTGATCAGTTGAAACGGATCGTTCGGATCCGTGATCGATTTTTCCGCGAGGGACCGGGCTCTTTCACTCACCAGTCCCGTATCGGGCCCGTAGAAGAGAAACACCCCGATCTGAGGATTGGGGCGTCGCAACACCCCATCCACGTCTCCCGCTTTAACGGCAACCATTAGAGCCCGATCTCGCCTCGTTGAAACCTGATCACGCTCTAAGCTCCTGATTTTTTCGCGATTTTTGGGAAGTCGGGCCCGGCTTTCCCTCGGATCGCTTTCTAGAATTTCGCGTCGTCGTCTGAAATCGCGACCGCGAGACGGGTCTTGATCTCCTCCGAGATCATCTTGGCGATGCGGATCTGCGCGTCCCGAGCGGCCCGAACGCTGGCGAAGCGTTGCTGGAAGCGGTCATAGGACGCGGACCCCCTGGCCGTTCCGCTGGCAAGGATCTTCGAGCCGTCCAGATTGGTGAGGCTATAATTCACGGCGGCTGAAATCGTCGCCGCCTGTGCCGTTCCGGAGACCGCGTCCACGATCGGCGTGCTGAGGGTCTGGTTGTAGACGACATTCAGCATATAGCGCTTCGGTGCGGGGACACCGGAGCCGTTGAGGTCGTAAACCAGCTCGCTGCGCAGATAGTGACCCACCTGCGCCTGCGTATCGGGCAGGTTGATTTCCTGCACTTCGATGGACGCCAACACGGATTGCAGCGATTCGCCGGATGCGGTGGGGCCGTAGAGCGGGCGAAAGCAGGCGGAGAGGGCCAAAGTCAGCCCGGCGAACGCTGTCAGGCGGGCGAGGCTCTTGAGATTAAGCGACAACATTCACAATCCTCTGCGGCACCACGATGATCTTGCGCGGCGGCTTCCCTTCCATGGCCTTTTGCACGGCTTCGAGCGAGAGCACAGCCGCTTCGATGGTCGCCTGGTCGGCGTCCCTGGCGACGGTGACATCGGCGCGCTTTTTGCCGTTGACCTGAACCGGCAACGTAATCGCGTTCTCGACAAGAAGCGAGCGGTCAAGCTCGGGCCAATCAGTTTCCGCGGCGAGCCCCGGCTGACCGAGCACGATCCAGCATTCTTCGGCCAGATGCGGCATCATCGGGGCCAGCAGCTGCACGAAGATGCGCCCAGCCTCGCGGAAAGCGGCGGCGAGGTTCGGCTCATCGGATGATTTGGCGGCGGCGAGTTGCTCATAGAGCGCGTTCGCCAGCTCGTAGATATGGGCGATACAGCGGTTGAAGCGCAGGCGCTCCACATCGTCCTCGACGGCAGCGAGCGCCTTGTGGGCGGCCTTGCGAACAGCTGTCCCGATGGGGCCGAACGAATCGGCGCGGTCGCCGGCGGTTTCCGCTCGGTCGGCCAGTTCGCCGACGAGACGCCAGACCCGCTGAACAAAACGGGCTGCGCCTTGCACGCCTTCCTCGGTCCAGATCACGTCGCGCTCGGGCGGCGAATCGGAGAGCATGAACCAGCGGGCGGTATCCGCGCCGTAGGAGGCGATGATGTCGTCCGGATCGACCGTGTTCTTCTTCGACTTCGACATCTTCTCGATCGAGCCGATCTCGATCGGAGCGCCCGTCGTCACATGGAAGCCCTTGCGGATGCTGCCGTCGGTCTCGATGCGCACGTCGCTCGGCTGAACCCAGGAGCCGTCGGCGGCCCGGTAGGTCTCGTGCACCACCATGCCTTGCGTGAACAGACCCGCGAAGGGCTCGTCCAAGCCCGCATGGCCGGTTTGCTTCATGGCGCGCGTGAAGAAGCGCGAATAGAGCAGGTGCAGAATCGCGTGCTCGATGCCGCCGATATATTGGTCCACCGGCAACCAGTGATCGACCGTGTTCTTGTCCGTCGGCTTGTCGGTGAGGGTCGGGTCGGTGAAGCGCGCGAAGTACCAGGACGAATCCACGAAGGTGTCCATGGTGTCGGTCTCGCGGTGCGCCGCCTTGCCGCATTGCGGGCAATTCACGTGCTTCCAGGTGGGGTGCCGGTCCAGCGGATTGCCGGGCACGTCGAAGGACACGTCTTCCGGCAAAACCACCGGAAGCTGGTCCTTCGGCACGGGCAGCACGCCGCAATCGTCGCAATGGATGATCGGGATCGGGCAGCCCCAATAGCGTTGGCGGGAAATGCCCCAGTCGCGCAGGCGGAAATTCACCTTCCGCTCACCAACCGGACGATTGTTGCGCTTGTCCTGCTCCAGGCGACGGGCAACCTCTTCCTTGGCCTCAGCGATGGTCATGCCGTCGAGAAAGCGAGAATTGATCATCCGGCCTTCGCCGTCATAGGCGGTGTCGGTGATGACGAAGGTGGCTGGGTCCACATCGGGCGGGCACACGACGGGGGTGTTGCCGAGGCCGTATTTGTTGACGAAATCCAGGTCGCGCTGGTCGTGCGCCGGGCAGCCGAAAATGGCGCCGGTGCCGTAATCCATGAGCACGAAATTGGCCACGTAGACCGGCAGCGTCCAGGACGGATCGAACGGGTGCACCACGCGCAGGCCCGTGTCGAAGCCCATCTTCTCGGCTTTCTCGATGGCCTCCAGAGCCGTGCCGGTGCGCTTACACTCTTCGATGAAGGTCGCGAGCGCTGCGTTTTTCTCGGCAACGGCCTTCGCCAGTGGATGATCCGGCGCAAGCGCGACGAATTTCGCGCCGAAAAGCGTATCGGGCCGTGTGGTGTAGACCTCGACCTCGTTCTCGCCGTTGGGAGCGGCCGATTCGAGAGCGAAACGAACCAGCAGACCCTCGGAACGGCCGATCCAGTTGCGCTGCATCAGGCGCACTTTTTCAGGCCAGCGGTCGAGAGTGTCCAGCTTAATCAACAGGTCTTCGGCGAAATCGGTGATCTTGAAGAACCACTGGGTCAATTCGCGCTGCTCGACCAGGGCGCCCGAGCGCCAGCCGCGCCCGTCGATCACCTGCTCGTTGGCGAGCACGGTTTGATCCACCGGGTCCCAATTCACCTTGGCGGTCTTGCGGTCCACGATTCCCGATTTCAGGAAATCGATGAACATGGATTGCTGATGCTTGTAATAGCTCGGATCGCAGGTCGCGATCTCGCGGCTCCAGTCCAGCGACAGGCCCATGGATTGGAGTTGGCCGCGCATGGTTGCGATATTGGCGTAGGTCCATTCCTTGGGGTGGACCTTGTTCTGCATGGCGGCGTTTTCCGCCGGCATGCCGAAGGCGTCCCAGCCCATGGGGTGGAGAACGTTGAAACCCTTGGCGCGCTTGTAGCGCGCGACCACGTCGCCCATGGTGTAGTTGCGAACGTGGCCCATGTGGATGCGGCCCGACGGATAGGGGAACATCTCGAGCACGTAATATTTCGGACGTGGATCGTCGTTCCTCGTTCGGAACAGATCACGGTCGTTCCATTTCTGCCGCCATTTCTGCTCGGCTTCCTTGGCGTTGTAGCGCTCGGGCCTCATCGTTCGTTATTCATCCGTCAAGACAAGAGATTATTAAAGCGACTTGCGTCGCCGGGTTGGCGCGGACTAGGACACAGCTCACTTGCGCGGTCAACGGCTTCGCGCGCGAGGGTGCCCCGTTTGTCATTCCGGGGCGCCGCAGGCGAGCCCGGAACCCATAAACGCGGACGGTTCAGGATCGGACGCGGCGTGGTCGTCGCGGGTGATTCTGCGAACTTACCGTTTATGGGTTCCGGGCTCCGCTGAAGCGGCCCCGGAATGACGGAGGCATGTGTTATGAGCGCGAGGGTGACTAAGAATCCTATGAACGACACCGATTCCATCGAACGCTTGAAAGAGGTCCAGGCCAGCGTCAAACGCTCGGCCGCCGATTACGAGCGCAATCCCGGCTCCGTCACCCTGATCGCGGTGTCCAAGACATTTCCGGCTGAGGAAATCGAGCCCGTTCTGGCGGCTGGTCAGCGGGTTTTCGGCGAAAACTACGTTCAGGAGACGAAGGCCAAGTGGCTGTCCCTTCGCGAACGCTATCCGGATGTGGAACTCCATCTCATCGGCCCGCTGCAATCGAACAAGGCGAAGGAAGCCGTCGAACTCTTTGACGTGATTCAGTCGCTCGACAGGCCCTCGCTCGCGGAAGCGCTCGCCAAGGAAATTGCCAAGCAGGGCAAAACGCCGCGCCTGTTCGTGCAGGTGAATACCGGCGACGAGCCGCAGAAGGGCGGCGTCTCGCCTGCCGAGGTCGATGCCTTTCTGGAAGCCTGCCGCACGAAATACGGCCTGACCATCGAAGGCCTGATGTGCATTCCTCCGGCGGAAGACCCGCCGTCGCCGCACTTCGCCCTGCTCGCCACCATCGCCAAGCGCAACGGCCTCAAAAACCTCTCGATGGGGATGAGCGCCGATTTCGACGCCGCGATCCAGCTCGGCGCGACTTACGTGCGGGTGGGAAGCGCTATTTTCGGGACGCGGCCGAAGACGGATTAGGTGTTCGTCTCCGCCACTTCCTCCAGAAGCCATTGTCGAAAAGCCTCGACGACCGGCATGTCGCGGCGCGACGCTCGGTGGACGAAGAAATAGGTCGCGCCGGTGACGATGTTGTCGGGGAAGGGCGTGACGAGGCGGCCGAGGCGCAGATCGTCCGCCACCATGGCGAGATCCGCGATGGCAAGGCCGCGTCCGGCTTCCGCCGCGCGTTGCGCCAGATCGAGCGTGCCGAAAACCTCGCCCCGGTCGACAGGAAAATCCTCGCCGCTCCAGCCCTTCGCCCATTGCCGCCAATCCGTGCGGTGGCTGGTGCAGTGAAGCAGCGGCACCGTGGAAAGCGCCTCGCTGGTTCCCGCACCGACCCAGTTTTGCAGGAATTGCGGCGAGCAGACGGGGGTCAGTTGCTCGATCATAAGTTCGGTCAGGCACGCGGCAGGCCATCGCCCCGGCTCGCAGCGCACGCCCACGTCGAAATCGAGTGTGTCCGGTTCCAGCTCGTCCCAGGTGATGTTGACCTCGATCTTGGTGTCCGGGTGACGCGTTTCGAAACGCGGCAGGCGCGGCATCAGCCAGCGGATGCCGAAAGTGGGTGGCACGCGTAAGCGCAGCGTCTCGGGTCGTTTGCGCAGCCGCGCGATCCGTTCGCCGATTCGCTCGAAGGCCTCGCTCAAGGTCTCGGCGAGCGCTTCTCCCTGCGGCGTCAGGACGAGGCCGCGGTGGACGCGCCGGAAGAGGGCACAGCCCAGATCCTGTTCCAGCGTCCGGATATGGCGGCTCACCGCGCTCTGCGTCACGAACAGCGCTTCCGCCGCCCGCAGCATGCTGCCGGTGCGCGCGGTCATCTCGAAAGCGCGAAGGGCGTTGAGGGAAGGGATCTGTCCAATCATGGTTTCACTTGAGTTTAACGCAAGCGAAGCGCGCGTTAAAAGCGGTTGAGCCTTTGTTCGATCTGCTAAAAATAGACAGCCTCTGATGAAAAGTGGAGGTGTGAAATGAGAATTATGAAAGCTTTGAAGGGCGTCTTGCCGGCCCTGTCGGAGGATGCCGCAATGAAAGAGCAGGATCGCGTGCTGCAGAACGAGTTGAAACGCCTCGCTGCGCTGGGCGACCATCTCCTGTGCGATATCGGCCAGGAACCGGCGAAGGTCCGCCGCCTCATCGAGGAGGAGTGCCGCGAGTCTCGAGACGGATGAGGGAGTTGCGCCTTTCGCCCGACGTGCTTAAGCTTCGTCCCGATCCACAACGCCAACCGAGGGAGGGCTGCATGTGTGAGGCACAGCATTTACGCATGTTCGGCCCCTGGAATGCCCTGCAGCAGCTTGTTGCAGGGCCGGCCATCGAACGGATCTGACGTTTCAGAGAGTTTCACGGTTGTCGCGTCAGGCGGCAAATTGGTTGAAGACCTCTTACGTCCTCGTCTCATTCTGGTCAGCTCTGAACGGCTCACCGCGCAGAAGGCTCAAGAAGCCAAGCGCGTCAGACGAACGTTCAAGATTTTTTCGCGCGATGTCCTCGATGCGGCCGCGCGATACCAAATGAGATGAAAAATGGGCTCGATCAGCCTTCGCAACGCGACCTTCCTCGCGCAAACCACCCTGTTCCAGGATCTTACCCTCGTCGTGGGTGAGCGTGACCGTATCGGTCTCGTGGCCGGAAACGGTGCGGGAAAATCCACCCTGTTGAAATGCCTCGCGGGTCTTCTCGAACCGACGCACGGTGAGATCGTGCGCTCGCGCGGCATGCGCGTCGCCTTTATCGAACAGGACATGCCGGAGGCCCTGCTCGATCTCTCGCTGCATGATGCGGTCTCAAGCGCGTTTCCACCCGCCGAACGCGATCATCAGGAATGGCGCGTTCATGTGGTGCTGGACGAGTTTGAGACGCCGCCCGATCTGCGCGAACGGCCGGTGCGCTTGTTGAGCGGCGGCTGGCAACGTCTGGCGTTGATTGCACGCGCCTGGGTCACGGAACCGGATGCGCTGCTTCTCGACGAACCCACCAATCACCTCGATCTCGAAAAGCTTCTGCTGCTGGAGCGTTGGATCGCCAACGCGGCGGGGTCGATTCCGATGGTGATCGCCAGTCACGACCGGGATTTTCTCGACGCCTGCACGACCAAAACGCTCTTTCTGCGTCCCGATGCGTCGGTGATGTTTTCGCATCCCTATCGCCGCGCGCGCGATCTCCTGGCCGATCACGATGCGACGCTCGCGAGCAAGAACGAGAAAGACCTGCGCGAGATCAAAAAACTGCGGCAGAATGCGGGCGAATTGCGCAATGTCGGCATCAACAGCGGCAGCGATCTTTTGCTCTCCAAGGCGAAGCAACTGACCAAGCGCGCCGCGGCGTTGGAGGAGGGGTTGCAGGCGCTTCACAAGGAGCGCCCCGGCGAGATCCGTCTCGTCAATCGCGGCACACACGCCAAGGTTCTGGTCACGCTGGAAAACGTCGCCGTCCAAAAGCCCGACGGTGGACGGCTCTTCGAAATCCCCAAGCTTGAAATCGCCCAGGGTGAGAGGATCGTTCTGCTCGGTCGGAACGGAGTCGGTAAATCCCAACTCATCCGGCTTCTGCATCGTACGATGACGGGCGGGAGCGAGATCCCGGGCATCAGGATCAGCCCTTCCGTCGTGTTAGGCTACACCGATCAGGACATGGCGCAGTTGCCGGTGAAGCAGACGGCGCACGATTTCATCCTTTCCGCTTTTCGCCTCGGCGACCAGCGTAGCCGCGCGCTTCTCGCCGGAGCGGGGTTTCCAATCGAAAAACAAACGATGCCCATCGCGAAATTCTCGCCGGGCCAGAAGGCGCGCCTTGGCCTCCTGGCGCTGCGGCTCGCCGAGCCGAATTTCTATCTCATGGACGAGCCCACGAACCACGTGGACATTCCTGGGCGTGAAATGTTGGAGAACGAAATTCTCGCGTCCGAGGCCACAAGCATCCTCGTCTCTCATGACCGCAGTTTCGTGAAGACCGTCGGCACGCGGTTTCTCGTGATCGAGGGACGGCGGATCAAGGAGGTCGACACGCCGGAAGTCTTTTATCGTACGATGGGAACCGGCGCCCTGCCGGGATAGGCCCGTCATCCATGAAACGGAGGGCGCTGCGGCGTCCTTCCGTCGACTTTCGGAGCAAGGGACGAGGCTCAACGTCATCTATGAGGGGCGGCGCTCTTTAACCGATGATCTCGATCCGAGTCTGTGGACCGAGTCGCTCCAGCAGGCGGCGGATCATGCGCTTTTCGACCGCGACGCAGCCTTGCGTCGGCGTGAAGCCGGGACGGGCGAGGTGGAGAAAGATCGCGCTGCCGCGTCCCTTCGCGATGGGGCCGCGATTCCAGCCGATATCCACAACCACGTCATAGACATCGTCGGCGCGCCACATTTCCTCGTGGCTCGTCGGGCAGGGCAGGGAAACGAGGCGGTTGTAGCGTCGGTCGCGCGGATCGTCCGACCAGCCGTCGGTCTTGCGAATCGGGTGCAGCGGCAGGCCCGTGCGCGGGCGGGGTCCGCGATCCGGCCGGTAGAACGCTTGCAACAGCGCGAACGATCCGACGGGGGAGCCGCCATCGCCCTCTTTCTTGTGATGGGTCGTGCCGGAACGGCCGAGCGCACAGGGCAGAACCAGATTCCCGGCGACGAGCCGCCCGCGCCGGTGATCGAGGGAAGACCGGTAGACCCGGATAAGATCGACGCTGTTCCGCTTCATGACGCTTGAAAGGGCTGGATCGGAGGCTTCTTGTCAAGGTATGAGGGCTGATGCGTGTTCGGGCGCACCGAAAGCATCGGTGCCGTCAAGAAGATGCGGAAAACCAAAGATTTGGAGTATGATCGACGTGCACGGCCGCGTGGATCATGGTCTAGTCCCGGTTACGGAATTTGAGCGTCCCACCGCGTTTCGAAGGGTTTGAGATGTCAAACGCCAGTCGTCTTCTCGTCGTCGATGACGATCAGGATTTGCGCGATACCCTGGCCGAACAGCTGGGCTTCTACGACGAATTCGAGATCGAGACGGCGAAGGATGCTATCGAGGCGATTGAGGCGGCGAAGCGTGGCCGCATCGATCTCGCCATCATGGATGTGGGCCTGCCCGACATGGACGGTCGTGAAGCCGTCAAGATCATGCGCCGCGACGGATTTCGTAGCCCGATCATCATGCTCACCGCACAGGGCTCCGACACGGATACGGTGATGGGCCTGGAGGCGGGCGCCAACGACTATGTGGTGAAGCCGTTCAAATTCGCGGTTCTTCTGGCGCGCATCCGCTCGCAACTGCGCCAATACGAGGCGAGCGAGGACGCGGTCTTCCAGATCGGCCACTACACGTTCCGCCCCGGCTCGAAGCTTCTCACCACCGAGAAGGGCTCGAAGCTGAAGCTCACGGAAAAGGAAACTGCGATCCTGCGCTACCTCTACCGCGCGGGCCGCGAGGTTGTGGGCCGCGAGACGCTTCTCGCCGAAGTCTGGGGCTATAATTCCAACGTGACGACGCATACGTTGGAGACGCATATCTACCGGCTGCGGCAGAAGATCGAGCCCGACCCGTCCAACGCACGGATTCTGGTGACCGAGGCCGGCGGTTATAAGCTGATCCCGTAGCATCATGGCCCTTGAAGACGATATCGCGATCCTGTCTCAGGCACCCCTGTTCAATCTTTTGGACAGGGACGCATTGCGGCTTGTCGCCTTCGCATCGGAAAGCCGCGCGTTGCGCGCGGGCGATGTGCTTTTTCGCAAGGGCGATCGGTCCGATGGCGGCTTTGTCGTCAGCAAAGGCGCGATTGCGCTCGACGCCAATGACGACGGGTCACCCGCGACCTTCATCGCCAAGCCGGGCACGCTGATCGGTCAGTCATCGTTGTTCACCCGCATCGTACGTCCGGCCACCGCCACGGCCCGCGAGCCCTCCTCGGTCATCCGAGTCAGCCCAAGCCTGATGCGTCGCGTGCTCGAAGAATTTCCCAACGCCGCTGCCGCCATGCAGGACGCCATGGCGGATGAGTTGGCGCGCCTCGCCAAGGGTCTGGAAAGAGTCCGCCAGCAATTGATCGCCATCGATGGAGAAGAGATCCCGGCCGTGATGCCCGATTGAACGCTGAGAGCAGCATCCGTCATTCCTGGGCCGCGCAATGGAGTCTGGAATCCAGAGCCACTGATCATCACGAAGAGATCTTCGACCGCCTCTGCCTGGAAAAGCGCCGCGTTTATGGGTTCGAGCTCGTGCTACGCACGCCCCGCAATGACTCAAAACAGCTCCAGACCTTCTGGTCGCGCGCTAAACTCCGGCTCCAACCTCGACCGGTGCATCGGGTCGAGCGCCCCATTCCGACCAGGACCCGTCGTAGATGGACACGGCCTTTGCTCCGATGGTCTCAAGCCCCAGCGCCAGGACCGCCGCCGTCACGCCCGATCCGCAGCTTGCGATGATGGGCTGATCGAGATCGACGTTCTTATCGGCGAACACCTTGCGTAGATCGTCGGATGACTTCAGCCGGCCATTTTCGAGGAGCGCGGTGAAGGGAACATTGACGCTCCCCGGCATATGACCCGCCCTTAGACCGGGCCGGGGTTCTGGCGCCTGGCCGCTGAAGCGCTCGGTGGACCGGGCGTCGAGGACCTGGGCCGAGCGGTTCTTCAAGGCGTCGAAAATCTGCCCGAAGTTTTTGACGGCATCGGCATGGAAGTCGGCTGAAAACGTGAGGGGCGAGCGAATGACTTCGCCCGTCTCGGTCGGATATCCGTCGGCCTTCCAGCCCTTCAGACCGCCGTCCAGAATGCTGACATTGCTGACGCCGAAGATTCTGAATGTCCACCAGACGCGCGGCGCGGAAAAAAGGCTGTCGCCGTCATAAACGACGATGTGTTTTTTCTCGTCGATCCCAAGCCCCGCCATCGCTTCCGCGAAGGCCTGCGCATTCGGCAGCATGTGAGGCAGGTCCGTGGAATGGTCGGAGATCGCGTCGATGTCGAAAAAGACGGCTCCCGGAATGTGCTCCGCCGCATAAAACGATCTGGGATCCAGTTTCGGTGTCGCTCCGGCGGGAGGAAGACGCGCGTCGATGATGACGAGATTCGCGTCGTTCAAGTGCTGGCTGAGCCAATCCGCGGATACGAGAAAGGGAGATTTGTTCGTCATAAGAAAGCTCTCGAAAAAGAAGCCTCAAAGCTCCAGCACGGCCGTCACCGGCACGTGGTCGGACGGGCGTTCCCAGCCGCGCGTTTCCTTGGTGATGTCGATGGAGCGAAGGGTGCCGGTCAGGTCCTTCGAGACCCAGACATGGTCAAGGCGGCGGCCCTTGTTGGCGGCGGCCCAATCGGGGGAGCGGTAGCTCCACCAGGAGAAGAGCTTCTCCGGCTCAGGCCGCAGATGGCGCATGGCATCGGTCCAGCCGGTCGCCTGGCGCAGCTCTTCCAGCGTCGCTGTCTCGATGGGGGTATGGCTCACGACATCGAGAAGCTGCTTGTGGCTCCACACATCGTGTTCGAGCGGTGCGACGTTGAGATCGCCGACGAGGATCGCGGGCGCGCCGGTGGGCTTCGCCTTGTCGCCCCAGCCGCGCAACTCATCGAGGAATTGCAGCTTGTGGCGGAATTTCTCGTTCAGATTCACATCTGGAATATCGCCGCCCGCCGGGACGTAGAAATTATGGATCGTGATTCCGGCGGCCTTCTTGGCCTCGGGCGCAAGCGTCACGGTAATGTGGCGCGCATCCGCCCGCTCGCACATCTCCATCACGCTCGTCTGCGAGAACGGATAACGCGACAGGATCGCGACCCCGTTATAGCCCTTCTGTCCCACATGGACGATGAAGGGATAGCCGTAGGATTGCAGATCTTTCAGCGGAAACCTGTCGTTCGGGCACTTCGTCTCCTGCAGACACAGGATGTCGGGCCGGCGTTCTTCGAGAAAGCGGCGCACCTGATCGATGCGCAGGCGAACCGAGTTGATATTCCAGGTCGAGACGGTGAGATTCACGAATGCATTCCTTGTCCGGAGCACCGGGTACGACGGAATCGGCCGGGAGGGAAGTGTGAAGAGCGCGCACCTCCATCGGGCCGGCCCGTGTCATTCCTCGCCGAAGAGGCGCCCGGCATCAATCGCCGCTCAGAACCGGGGTCGAGAGATTGAAGCGATAGAACACCTTGTCCATCCGCGACGCGCCGAGGCGCTCGTAGAACGCTTGAGCGCCACGATTGCCGCCATCCGTCGTGAGATCGATCCGGGTGATGCCGCGCTCGCGGGCATACGCCGCAAGCCACTTCATCAGCTCTGCACCGACTGCCTGCCCGCGCGCGCGCTCATCCACGAAAAGCTCCTTCACGAACATGAGCCCCGAGAGTTTGAAGCCTGGCCGCAGCAGGGCGAAACAGGCAAGGCCGACCGCGCGATCCTCCAGAAAAGCGAGAGCGTAGCGCGTGCCTTCCCCGTCATGCATCGATTGCTCGACCATGGCTTGCGTCGGTTCGATGGGCTGGGCCACTTCAGGCCCAACATAATGGAGATCGACAGCGCGGATCAGGGCCGCGACGACGGCTGCGTCCGACTTTTCGGCAAGACGAATCTGGAGCTCGGACATGCGGGGATTGGCTCGGCGGTAACGTTTGATTCACGTTGCTTACCAGAACCCTTCGATCCCGCGCCAGTGCTACGGTAGAACAGTCCCCGATAAGACACGCGGGAGAAATCGACCGGCATGCCGAAGGCCTTGACCGATTGGGATGACGACGCGCTCGACCTCTTGGAGGACGAGCGGCCTGTCGCGCGCCCGCGCCGGGAATGGCCCTGGCTGCGCATGCTGATCCTCTCGAGCGTGATCGTGGCCGGACTCGTTCATCTCGCTCAGCAAGACGACAAGGTGACCCCGGACGAGCCGCAAGGCCCGCGAGAGATCCCGGTGGCGACGCTGACAGCCCCCGCCCCGGCCTGGACCGCCATCGACCGGCCGAATGCGCTTTTCACCATTGAGAAGAGCACGCCGAGCATCTTCGAAGCGCGACGTCATTCATCCGGCGGGCGGGCCGATACGCTGACTTTCGGCAACCCCGGCGAGCCGGGCTTCGCGCGGCTCACCTTCACCGTGAATTTGCAGGAAGCCCGTCGAACACTCTACGTCGATCTCGTCCGTCGCGCCGCCGAAGCCAGTCTGTCGGTGGTGCGCAATGCGCAAAGCGAAATCATCGCCACGAAATTCGGGCCGATCGAGACGGCTTCCATCACGCTCGCGGACCGACGCGAGCAAAGCTGTCGCGCTTTCCGCCTCAATGACGACGAGAACGGCTTTAGCTTTCTCGGTTGGCGATGCGGGTCGGATATGCAGCCGCCCGATGATGCACAGCTCGCCTGCTTCATCGATGCCATCACGTTGACTGATGCCAGCGACGCCACTCTGAAAAGTGTCTTTGCCCAGGCGGAGCGCCGCCGCCTTGGCTTCTGCCCGCCAGGATCACGCACAGCCGCCATCGGCGGAGCGAAAACAATAGCGCGGCCTTGATCGTTTTAGAGCATGATCAGAACAAGTGGAAACCGGTTGTTCGCCCGGATCATGCGGCATCAAAAGAATCGAGAGTTCGATCTTGTTTCAATCTGAAACGATCAAACTCTAGCGGAACCTTGTCAGGGGGACGAAGCTTGATCTGACACGACAACGATTGCGGAGGGCCTGATGGCTCAAGCCCCCCGATTGGAGGTCATCATGCGTCGTCTGTTTCTTGTCGGCGTCGCGTCACTTCTCGCCCTCGCCGCCCTGATTACCGCCGCCGAAGCCCAGAACCGTAATCGACAGGGGCGTCCCCTCTATCTGAGAGTCCAGCCCCGCAGTTTCCTGGATCCCGGCACGGCCGTTCCCGTCGGAACATTGAACCGCTACGCCACGCAGGGTGAGATATCCTATCTCAACCTGCCACCATGGATCGCCCAGAAGGAGCGCTTCGGTGTCGGCCTGCTGCCCGATCCCATCGGCGGTCTCTTCGTCGGCGCACGCAATCCCTTCCCGCCGCTTCCGCCGCTCATTCCCATCGAGAGCACGGGATCGATACGGTAGATCGTCGAGAAGCGCGCTTAGAGTTTGATCGTATCTCTTTGAAGCACGATCAAACTCTCTTTTCCTTATCGCCGCATGATCCGGGCGAACAACCGGTTTCCACTTGTTCTGATCGTGCGCTTAAGACAGCGCGTTCAGTTCCTTGACGATGGCATCGCCCATGTCGGTCGTGCTGGCGGCGTTCATGCCGGCCGTCGCGATATCCTTGGTGCGCGTGCCGGAGGCAAGGACGTTCGTGACGGCCTTGTCCAAGAGATCCGCTTCTTCGATCAGACCGAAGGAGTAACGAAGCGCCATGCCGAACGAACCGATCATGGCGAGCGGATTGGCAAGTCCCTTGCCCGTGATGTCGGGGGCCGAACCGTGGACGGGCTCGTACATGGCCTTGCGCTTAGCCGTCACCGGATCTTCCGCACCAAGAGCGGCGGAGGGCAACATGCCGAGCGAGCCCGTGAGCATGGCGGCGATGTCGGAGAGAATGTCGCCGAACAGGTTGTCGGTGACGAGCACGTCGAACTGCTTCGGGTTCTTCACGAGTTGCATGGCCGCATTGTCGGCGAGCACGTGCTCGAGCTGCACATCCGCGAACTCAGCCTTGTGAATGCGCGAGACGACCTGACGCCACAAAACGCCGGTCTTCATGACGTTGCTCTTCTCGGCCGAGGAGACCTTGTTGCGGCGCTTCTTCGCGAGATCGAAGGCGACGCGCGTGATGCGCTCGATCTCGCCCGTGGTGTAGAGCTGCGTATCGACCGCGCGCTGCGAGCCGTCTTCCAACGTCACGAGTTCTTTCGGCTCGCCGAAATAGACGCCGCCGGTCAGTTCGCGCACGATGAGAATGTCGAGACCTTCGACCACTTCGCGCTTGAGGGTCGAAGCGTCGGCGAGCGCCGGATAGCAGATCGCCGGGCGAAGATTCGCGAAGAGACCAAGGTCCTTGCGCAGACGCAGCAGTCCCGCTTCAGGACGGGCCGCATAAGGCACGCCATCCCATTTCGGACCGCCGACAGCGCCGAACAGAACCGCATCCGCTGCTTGCGCCAGTTTCATGGCGTCTTCCGAGATCGCCACCTTGTGCGCGTCGTAAGCCGCGCCACCGACGAGATCCGTCTCGGTCTCGAAGCCGATGCCGCGCTTGGCGAACCAACCGATGAGCTTCTCGACCTCTTTCATCACCTCCGGACCGATGCCGTCGCCGGGAAGAAGGAGAAGCTTATGCGTTGCCATGATGCGGGTTCCTCGCTCGAAATTGGTTTGTCAGGCCTGGGGTGCGTCCGGATCTCCATGCCGTTGTCGCGCACGGCTGAGTCAACACATGGATGGCCGTCCCGGCCATGACGAGGGAGGGTTTAGGCGCGAGGCCTAAGCTTGGCAAGCGCTTGTCGCTGCTGGCATGTCGTCAGTGAGGTGAATGATGTTACCCGCGATCCGTCACGCATCACGCCGGTCGGCGGATGAAGGCCAAGGCGCCGAGACGCCGCCCGAGGAGCGCGTAGAGCACGACGGCGATGACTTCGAGCACTAGGAACGTCGCATCCATCACGGGAGAAAGGTGTTCCAGGACATGCCGCGTTCGTCCGTCTTAACCCCTCAGCGCTTCAAGCACCTTCCCACCCGGACGACCGCGTTGTTCGAGGCCGATGCGGCGTTCCACGTCCTTGATGGCATCGCGGGTCTTCTGGCCGATCTTGCCGTCCGGCTCGCCCACATCGTAGCCGCGCGCCGTGAGCAGGCGCTGCAATTCGCGGCGCTGCGCGCGTGACAACGGCGGATCGTCCGTCGGCCACGCGGTGCGGATGCCCGGCAGGCCTTTCATGCGGTCACCGAGAAGGGCGATGGCGAGGCCGTAGGATTCGGCGGCGTTGTAGGAGTAGACCGCGTCGAAATTCTTGGTGACGATGAAAGCGGGGCCTTCTATGCCCGCCGGGGCGATGATGCCGGCGAGATAATCGCCCGAGAGCGGTCGCCCGTCGATGCGCGTCACGCCCATGGCGGCCCAGGAGGAGAGCGGCCGCTTGTTCTTTCGCCCGGTAAGGTTCGCATTGAAGCTCGCGGGCAGGCGCACCTCGTAGCCCCAGGGCAGCCCGTCGACCCAGCCCGCTTTTTTGAGGAAATTGGCGGTCGAGGCGACCGCGTCAGGCACGGAGGTCATGATGTCCCGATGCCCGTCTCCATCGCCATCGACGGCGAGGCGCTGGAAAGTCGAGGGCATGAACTGGGTATGGCCGAAGGCTCCCGCCCAGGAACCGCGAAGGTTCGCCGGATCGATATCGCCGTCCTGCACGATCTTGAGCGTCGCCATCAGCTCGCCGGTAAAATAGTCGCGGCGGCGCGGCGCGTAGCAGGCGAGCGTGGAAAGCGACTGCACCAACGGGCGTCCGCCGATATCCTTGCCGAAATTGGATTCGACGCCCCACACACCCGCGATTACGTAACGGTCGACACCGAAGCGCGCTTCCGCCGCCGCGAGGGCGCGAGCCCATTGGCCCATGGCAGCCTTGCCGTCCTGCACGCGCTCATCGTCCACGAGGGCCGCGAGATAGTCCCAGATCGGGGTCTTGAACTCTGGCTGATTGTCCATGAGTTCGAGGATCTTGAGATCGGGCTCGATGCTGCGCGTGGCAAGATCGAAAGCCTGACCGGAGATGCCCTTCGCGGCCGCCTGACCGCGCAGGTTCGACAGACAGGAGCGGAAATCGGCCTGCGCCGAGGCCGGGTTTGCGACGACAAACGTCGCAGCAGCGAGCGCGAGGGGAGCAAGAATACGAATCATGCCCCCGAATGTGCGGGGAATTTGGTTAATATAAGGAAAAACCGTTACGCGGCTGAAACGTGCGCGCCCTTGCCCGTCATTCCGGGGCCGCGAAAGCGGAACCCGGATCCGAAAACATCGGCGTTTATGGGTTCCGGGCTCGCGCCGAAGGCGCGCCCCGGAATGACGCCAAAGAAGTCCGTTCAAGCCCAGGCGCGTTCCCCGAGCTTCTTCTCGAAACTGTCGATGGACGGGGCCTTTTGCATGGTCAGACCGATATCGTCGAGGCCGTTCAAGAGGCAGTGCTTCCGGAAGGGGTCGAGATCGAAATGGATCTTGCCGCCGTCCGGCCCGCGGATTTCCTGCGCCTCGAGATTGACGGTGAGCGTCGCGTTCGCGCCGCGATCCGCATCGTCGAACAGCTTTTCGAGATCTTCCGGGCTTACCGTGATCGGCAGAATGCCGTTCTTGAAGCAGTTGTTGTAGAAGATGTCGGCAAAGCTCGTGGAGATCACGCAGCGGATACCGAAATCGAGCAACGCCCACGGCGCGTGCTCACGCGACGAACCGCAGCCGAAATTGTCGCCCGCCACGAGAATCTTGGCGTTCTTGTAAGCCGGCTGGTTGAGCACGAAATCCGGGTTCGGCGAACCGTCGTCCAGGTAGCGCATTTCGGAAAAGAGGCCCGTGCCCAAGCCTGTGCGCTTGATCGTCTTCAGGTACTGCTTCGGAATGATCATATCGGTATCGATATTGATGATCCGCAGCGGCGCCGCGACGCTCTCCAACACAGTGAACTTGTCCATGACCCTCGATCCCTCTCGCGGGAAGTTGCCGTCTTCGGGAACCTCTTAGCAAAGCCCGGGCGCAGCGCCTAGACATATGATCGTCGCGGGAGCGCCGGAGCCATGCACCGGACGTGGGACAGAACGAACCGCATACACGAACGTGTCTTACTTTCACCAGAAAAGTTGCGGCTCTCGCCATAACCAGCCGAGAGCCGCACCCACGCGCAGCACGCCGCTATTCAAGATCGCGATTAACGGCCACCATAAATTTCGCGATAGTAGTGGAGATTGGGATAGCCCGCGGCCGTGCAGGTCGGCGGTCCGGCGTAGCATGCCGGCCACAGGTCGGGCCCCGGGCCGAGGGCGCCGGTTACGCCGACTTCATACGGATAATACGGATAGGGAACGGGCCGCGATAGACCCTGCCATGCAGGCGCTGGCGCGTATGGGTTGGCGGGAGCGTAATACCGATGTCGCGCAGTTTGCGCCTGCGCCGGCAAGGCCGCGCCGGCGAGGAGTGATGCCGCTCCGATGGTCGCGGCAACCAACGTGGTCAAGATGGTGGTACGCATGGGAGAGAGTCCTCTTAAGTTCACGAGGATTCAACGCCACCCAGCGAACTGCCGTTCCGCGTTTTCAGGCGAGATGGCAAGGCTTCACCACCATGTGAACGAAGCTCGTCCGATTGAGGTGACGACCTACCCGGCAGCCGCCTCAATCGCTTCCATGTCATCGTCCGAGAGACCGAAATGGTGGCCGATCTCATGCACGAGCACGTGAGTGACGAGATCGCCGAGATTCTCTTCATGCTCCGCCCAGTAATCGAGGAGCGGACGGCGATAGAGCCAGATCATGTTAGGGAATTGCCCGGTTTGCATCACTGCCGGACCCTGCGCCAAGCCGATGCCGCGAAACAGCCCCAAAAGATCGAACGGACTCTCGAAGCCCATTTCCTGCAGCGTCTCGTCTTCGGGAAAATCCTCGACACGGATGACGACGCCTTCGCAGAGGCGGCGAAACTCTTCCGGCAGTCGCCGGAAAGCGGTTTCGGCGAGCGCTTCCATCTCGTCGAGGGACGGAGCCTGACGCTTCGACCAATCGTTCATGCGATCACAGGAAGCCCAATTGATGCGCGAGCCAGAGGCTCAACAGCACGACACCGACGAGAGAGAGCGAGCGCCCAATGCGGCGGCCCCACAATTCGATGGGATCCGTTCCGCCATGCTCCGCATCGCCGATGGCGTCTTTCGCGGAGAAGTGATCCCGCATCCGCTCACCCATGCGGGAGAGCGACGATGAGCCGAGGGTCTCGGAATCCCGTGCGACGCGCTCAAGCGCTTCACGAGATTCCCGTTCGCGATCCTTCGGCTCTTCCTTCACATCAGGCCCACTGGCGAATATCCACGAACCGGCCTGCAATCGCCGCCGCCGCCGCCATGGCGGGGGAGACGAGATGCGTGCGACCCTTGAAGCCCTGACGGCCCTCGAAGTTGCGGTTCGAGGTGGAGGCGCAGCGCTCCTGCGGCGACAGGCGGTCGGCGTTCATGGCAAGACACATGGAGCAGCCGGGCTCGCGCCAATCGAAGCCGGCGGCCTTGAAGATCTTGTCGAGACCTTCGGCCTCGGCCTGCATCTTCACGATGCCGGAGCCGGGCACGATCATGGCGTTGACCGCCTGATGAACCTGACGGCCTTCGACGACCTTCGCAACGGCGCGCAGATCTTCGATGCGACCGTTGGTGCACGAACCGATGAACACGCGATCGAGCGTGATGTCGGTGATCTTCGTGCCGGGCTTGAGGCCCATATATTCGAGCGCGCGCCATTTCGAGACACGCTTGTTCTCGTCCCGGATATCGTCAGGATTCGGCACGAGACCCGCGACCGAGATCACATCCTCAGGCGAAGTGCCCCAGGTGACGATGGGCGGGAGCTTTGCCGCGTCGAGCTTGATCTCGGTGTCGAAGAACGCGCCCTCATCCGTGCGCAGGCCGTCCCAATAGCGCACAGCCGCATCCCAGGCGTCGCCCTTCGGCGATTTGGGGCGATCCTTCAGATAGGCGTAGGTCTTCTCGTCGGGCGCGATCATGCCTGCGCGCGCGCCGCCTTCGATCGCCATGTTGCAGACCGTCATGCGGCCTTCCATGGACAGCGAACGGATCGCCTCGCCGGCATATTCCATCACGTGGCCGGTGCCGCCGGCGGTGCCGGTCTCGCCGATGATGGAGAGAATGATGTCCTTTGCAGTCACGCCTTCGGGCAGCTTGCCGTCGACGGTCACGCGGAAGTTCTTGGCCTTCTTCTGGATCAGCGTCTGGGTCGCGAGCACGTGCTCCACTTCCGAGGTGCCGATGCCGTGCGCCAGCGAGCCGAAAGCGCCGTGGGTCGAGGTGTGGCTGTCGCCGCACACGATGGTCATGCCCGGTAGCGTAAAGCCCTGCTCGGGGCCGACCACGTGGACGATGCCCTGACGCTTGTCGAGCTCGTTATAATACTCGACGCCGAAATCCTTGGCGTTCTGGGCGAGCGTCGCGACCTGGGTCGCGGATTCGGGATCCTCGATGCCCTTGGAGCGGTCCGTCGTCGGCACGTTGTGATCGACCACCGCTAGCGTCTTGCCCGGCTGGCGCACTTTGCGGCCCGATACGCGTAAGCCCTCGAAGGCCTGCGGGCTCGTCACCTCATGGACAAGGTGGCGGTCGATATAAAGAAGGCACGTCCCGTCATCCTGCTGATCGACGACGTGATCGTCCCAGATCTTGTCATAGAGGGTACGGGCTTTGGCCATCTTTGATCCGTCCAACGGTTTTAGAAACAAACTCTCGGGCTCGTGTTTAGCGAGTCTAAACAGCGACGAAAAGGTGTCTTGTCGGCGCATCGCATTGAAAGTTTCGCATGGCTGATACCCCACTCAACGCAAGATCCTTACGCGTAAGGGGGCCATCGAGACGGCGCGGCGGACAAACAAAAAGCGCGGCCGAGACCGCGCTTTGTCACATCCTGCGATGCGGGTCGACTTACTTGGCGGCGCCGGGCTTGTCCGCGCGCTCGGCAATACGGGCCGACTTACCGCGACGGTCACGTAGGTAATAAAGCTTGGCGCGGCGCACGGCGCCACGGCGAACGACCTTGATGGAATCGATCATCGGCGAGAAGACCGGGAACACACGCTCCACGCCCTCACCGTAGGAAATCTTGCGAACCGTGAAGCTCTCCTGGATGCCGCCGCCGGAACGGGCGATGCAGACGCCTTCATAGGCCTGCACGCGGCTACGGTCGCCTTCCTTGACCTTCACGTTGACGATGACGGTATCGCCGGGCTGAAACTCGGGGATCGTCTTGCCGAGCTTTTCAATCTGCTCTTTTTCGAGCTGCTGAATGATGTTCATTTTAAACTCCTGCCGTTGCGAGCCTTGAAGACCCGCTGGATTTCGGCGTCCTGTTTTAAGTTGAGGCGGCGGCTATACAAGGTTTTTGGGGGGTTGTCGAGGGAGGTGGCCGTCAGCCCTGCTCGGCCTGGGCTAGCCCGATATCGGCAATCAGATACCGCTCGAACCCGTCTGAAAGCGCCTTCCAGGGCGCTCTTCAGAGAAGAGTTGTCCGCCCTATGCCTTCTATCTCGGCTGGGGTCGATGGACTAGGAATAGTCAAGTGACGGGTGAGCGACAACAACCGAAAATGAAAGCGACAGCAACCATGAAGAGCAGCGCGAAGGAAGGACACGGAGGGGACTCTCCCGCCCAGCTGATCGACGCGAGAATCGAGGAGCTGGGTGATTGGCGGGGCGAGATGCTCGCCCGGATCCGAACTCTCATCAAACAGGCCGACCCGGACGTGGTCGAGGAGTGGAAGTGGAGAGGAGTTCCGGTGTGGTCTCATGCCGGAATCATCTGCACCGGCGAGACGTACAAGAACGCCGTGAAGATGACTTTCGCCAAGGGCGCCTCCCTGGATGATCCCTCACGCCTCTTCAACGCGAGCCTGGACGGCAACACCAGACGCGCCATCGATTTTCATGAAGGCGATAAGATCGATGAAGAAGCGCTGAAGGCACTCATTCGCGCCGCCGCGGCCCTGAACACGTCCTCGGCCGCGAAGCGCCCGAAAAGCGCGGTGGCGCGTTCCGGCGCTTGAAGGCATGATGGGAGTTCGGATTACGGACCTGACAGGCCGGTTCTTCCGTCGGTAAGTACGGCGAACGAAATTTTGAGAAAACATTCGTGAACGCGCCGCTACGCACCCGCGAAAACTACGTTTTTGCTTAGGATCGACAGACAGAAAGCCGAGGCGTTTAACGCAGCAGATCCGGCCGTCTTTCCTGCGTAATCCGTTCCGCTTCTTCCCGCCGCCACTTGTCGATGAGGGCGTGGTTGCCGGAGAGCAGGACATCGGGAAGGGACCGCCCCTCCCATTCGCGCGGACGCGTGTATTGCGGATATTCCAAAAGGTTCGACTCGAAACTCTCGTCGTGGCCGGAGGCTTCCTTGCCCATCACGCCGGGAATGACACGCACGCAGGCATCGAGCACGACCATTGCCGCCATCTCTCCGCCGGAGAGCACGTAATCGCCGATGGACACTTCTTCGAGATTGCGACCCTCGATCACGCGCTCGTCGACGCCCTCGAAGCGGCCGCAGACGATGACGACGCCCGGTCCCGCAGCAAGCTCACGCACGCGGGCCTGCGTCAGCGGCTTTCCGCGCGGCGTCATGAGAAGTTTTGGGCGCAGATCGTCAGGCGGCACGGCAGCATCGATGGCGGATGCCAACACATCGCAGCGCAACACCATGCCGACACCACCGCCTGCGGGCGTGTCATCCACGTTCTTATGTCGCCCGATACCATGATCACGAATGTTCTTCGTCTCGAGACTCCACAGGCCGCGTTCCAGCGCATCGCCGGAGAGCGAAATGCCGAGCGGTCCCGGAAACATTTCGGGATAGAGGGTGAGAATGGTGGCGTTGAAACTCACGCCTCGTCCTCGGGTTGAGGTTTGGCGGGCTCGAACAGATCGTCGGGAGCGACCACAACGACGCGCTTCTGGCTAAGATCGATCATCGGCACAAAGGCTTTGGCGAAAGGCAACAGAGCGGTCGGGCCTTTTTGGAGAGGCGCGATTTCGAGAAGATCGCCGCCGCCGTAATTCGGCACGGCGACGATGGCGCCGAGCGGTTCGCCTGCCTCGTTCTCGACCTTGAGGCCGATGAGATCGGCCAGCAGAAATTCGTCTTCCTCGGTCGCGGGGAGTTTATTGCGGTCGAGATAAAGCCGCACCCGATTGAGCGCTTCCGCCGCTTCACGCGACGTGACGCCTTCGACCTGCCCGATCAGCATATCGACAGCGGGCCCCGGTGCGCGGCGACAATTTTTGAGAAGGATGGTCCGGCCGCTCTCTGTGAGAAGCGGGCCGTAATTGCCGATCGCTTCCGGATCGGCAGTATAGGATTTCAGCCGCGCCTCGCCTTTGAGGCCATGGGCGCGACCGAACTCGCCGACGAGGACGAGGTTGCTTCTACCGGAAGAACCCTCCCCTTGAGGGGGAGGGTCGGATCGTAGATCCGGGGTGGGGTGGGAGCGCGAGCTTGCAGAATGTGGCGTTTCCACCCCACCCCGCCGCTGCTTGCGCAGCGTCGACCCTCCCCCTCCAGGGGAGGATGTGCGCGCGCCCTTGCCCATACCGGCTTACGCAGCCTCGCCTTCGGACGGGGCAGCAGCCGCCGCAGCCTTGGCGTCGGCACGCTCCTGGGCCTTCTTGCCCGGAACGGCCTTCTCAGGGTTGTTGCGGGCTTCGCGCTTCAGGAGGCCGGCGGCATCGAGGAAGCGGAGAACGCGGTCGGTCGGCTGCGCGCCCTTGGCGAGCCAGGCCTTGATCTTCTCGACGTCGAGGGAGACGCGCGCAGCATCATCCTTCGGCTTCATCGGATCATAGGTGCCGACCTTCTCGATGAAGCGGCCATCGCGCGGGGAGCGCGAGTCGGCGATGACGATGCGGTAGTAAGGACGCTTCTTGGCGCCACCACGGGTCAGGCGGATTTTGAGGGACATGGGAAACTCCTTTTAGTGTCCTTCGATCAACTCTTCCGTCATTCCCGCGAAGGCGGGAACCCAGAACCTCCGACGGCTCGAGATCGAGACCCTTCGGCGGCTCTGGATCCCGGGCTCCGCGCGCGCGGCCCCGGGATGACGGCTAACTTCAAATTCTCACTTCTTCTTGCCTCCGAACGGGAAGCCACCAAGGCCCGGAAGCCCCGGGATCTTCGGCCCGCCGAGACCGGGTAAGCCCGGCGCTCCGCCAAGCCCTTTGGGCATCGGCGGAAGACCGCCGGCGCCGCCGGGGAAATCCGGAAGCTTGCCGCCCATCTGCTTCTGCATGGCTTCGATCTGTTCCGGCGTCGGCTGGGGCATGCCGCCGCCGAGCCCAAACATCTTGCCGAGCGTGCCGGCCATACCCTTGCCTTTGCCGCCGCCCATCATCTTCATGACGTCGGCCATCTGGCGGTGCATTTTCAGAAGCTTGTTGACGTCTTCGACCTTGGTGCCGGAACCCGCCGCGATACGTTTCTTGCGCGAGGCTTTGAGCACATCGGGATTGCGGCGCTCAGTGCGTGTCATGGAATCGATGATGGCGCGCTGACGCTTGATGACCTTGTCGTCGAGATTGGCGTTTTCCAATTGCGACTTCATCTTGGCGATGCCGGGCAACATGCCGAGCATGCCGCCGATACCGCCGATCTTTTCCATCTGGGTGAGCTGATCGCGCAGATCGTCCAGATCGAACTTGCCCTTGCGCATCTTCTCGGCGATGCGAAGCGCCTTTTCCTGATCGATATTCTCCGCCGCCTTTTCGACGAGCGAGACGATATCGCCCATGCCGAGAATGCGGTTGGCGACGCGAGAGGGGTGGAACTCCTCGAGCGCATCGACCTTTTCGCCCGTACCGATGAGCTTGATCGGCTTGCCGGTGACGGCGCGCATGGACAGAGCAGCGCCACCGCGCGCATCGCCGTCCATACGGGTCAGCACGATGCCGGTGACGCCGAGGCGTTCGTCGAAAGCGCGAGCGGTGTTGACCGCATCCTGACCGGTGAGCGCATCGGCGACGAGAAGCACTTCATGCGGATCGGTCGCGGCCTTCACTTCGGCCGCTTCCAGCATCAAACCTTCATCGACGGTGACGCGGCCCGCCGTATCGAGCATGACCACGTCGAAACCGCCGAGACGCGCCGCTTCCATGGCGCGCCGCGCAATCTGCACCGCCGATTGACCGGTGACGATGGGTAGCGTCTCCACGCCGACCTGTTTACCGAGAACGGCCAACTGCTCCATGGCGGCGGGACGGCGCGTATCGAGAGAAGCGAGAAGGACTTTGCGCTTCTCGCGATCAGTCAAACGCTTGGCGATCTTGGCCGTGGTCGTGGTCTTACCGGAACCCTGCAGGCCGACCATCAGGATCGCGACGGGAGGAGCCGCGTTGAGATCGATGATTTCCGCATTCGCGCCCAACATCTCCACGAGCTGGTCGTGAACGATCTTGACCACCTGCTGGCCGGGCGAGACCGATTTGACGACCTCCGCGCCGATGGCACGCGCCCGCACCTTGTCCGTGAACGAGCGCACGACTTCGAGGGCCACGTCCGCTTCGAGCAACGCACGCCGCACTTCGCGAAGGGCGGCGTTCACATCCTCTTCCGTCAGTGCGCCACGGCGCGTGAGGCTGTTGAGGATTGTCGAAAGTTTATCGGAAAGGCCGTCGAACATGGATCACTCGCTGTTCTGGGCAGATTCTGCCCGGCGCACCTGAAGCGCATCCTCGAAATGGCGGATCGCCGCTTCGAACTTGTCGCGACAACCCGGATTGCAGAAGCCGACCACCGCGCCGCGATAAAGGGTGAGCGAATCCGCCGCGATGGGTTTCCCCGACCACGGGCAGGTCTCGTTGACCGCATCCTCAATTCGCAACGTGTCGTCCGACATCGCTTCGTTTCCGTTACATTTCATTTGCCGTCATGCCCGGCCTTGTGCCGGGTATCCACGTCTTGAAGCCGCCGAGCAACAAAGGCGTGGATGGCCGGTCTGATCCCCGGATCAAGTCCGGGGACGGCCATGACGTAGAGCAAAAGCCCAAAGCCAAAGAGCGCCCGAGGGCGCATCGCGCTGTCGGACGTTGACCTCCAGCCTCACAGGACTGGTCGGCGGCTCAAGGGCTCGCTCTACAGATTTGACGTGGTGGATTAAGGGCAAAAGGTTACAGAGTCAATGAAAGGGGGTCTTTCGATAATGACTCAGTTTGGTCCGCGCTCTTCCCTCCCCCTTGCGGGGAGGGGTAGGGGGTGGGGGTTGAAAAGTCAGAGCGTTGCCTGTGATCCGGCAAGCAGGAAGGCTGCTACAGCGCCAGACGTCTGAAAGTTTCACCCGGTCAGACCACTCCCACCCTTCGTCCCTCCCCACAAGAGGGAGGGAAAGCCTGTGCCTTATCCTCATCAAACTGAGTCACGACCGGTCTTTCGATCACAGGCGACAAACGCGGCGGCTTGACCGGACCCGCAAGAGCGTTTCACTTGCGCCCCTCTCGAAACCAGCTTCGCGGATCATGGCTCTCAAGCGCAACCCCTATTATCAAGGCCCCGTTTCGGACCATTTCGACGGCCTGCGCTTTTTCGCGCCCGGCCGTCCCGGCGACAAGACGTTGAAGGATCTGTTGCGCTGGCGGCGGGAAGGTGGCCGCAAGGTCTGGCCCACATCCTTTCCAAGCCCGTTTCAGGACAAGCCGCCCGTCTCCGTCGCCGGTCTGCGCGTGACGCTGATCGGCCACGCCTCGTTTCTGATCCAGGTTGCAGGACTCAATCTTTTGACCGATCCGGTCTTCTCGGAGCGCGCAAGCCCCCTTCCCTTCATGGGTCCCAAGCGGGTCAATCCACCCGGCATCGCCTTCGACGATCTGCCGCCGATCCATGCGGTTCTGATCACGCACAATCATTACGATCATCTCGATCTCGCGGCGGTTGGACGCCTATGGCGGCGTGACCGGCCGCGCTTCATCGCGCCGCTCGGGAACGACGCGATCATCCGCGCGAAATATCCCAAGATCGCCGTCGAAACCGGCGATTGGGGCGCATCCATCGAACTCGGGAACGGTGTGACGGCTCATTTCGAGCCGAGCAATCACTGGTCGGCGCGGGGAGTGCGCGACCGGCGCATGGCCCTGTGGTGCGCCTATGTCCTGACGACACCACGCGGGACCCTGTATCACGTGGGCGATACTGGTTTCAGTGACGGTGCGATCTTCGCCCGCATCCGTGAGCGTTTCGGCCCGCCCCGGCTCGCGCATCTGCCCATCGGCGCCTATGAGCCGCGCTGGTTCATGCAGCCGCAGCACATGAGTCCCGAAGAGGCCGTCCGTGCCTTCCAGCTTCTCGGCGTGGAGCAGGCTTTGGGCCACCACTGGGGCACTTTCCAGCTCACCAATGAGGCGATCGAGGAACCCCCGCAAGCACTCGCCGCCGCGCTCGAGGCCGCAGGCATTCCACAGGAGCACTTCAGGCCCCTGCGGCCGGGCGAGGTTTGGGAAGGCTGATCGCGCCGCCTATTTCGGCTGCACGTAGACGTTCACTTCGAGAGTGGCGTCGGACGAGGACGTCAGGTCGGTCACGTATTCCTCGATGAAAGCGTCCTGCGCCACGATGTCCTTGGCGTCGAGATAAGCCGCGATCGTCTCGTAGGTGCCCTCGATCTCGTCATAGGCGTCCTTGTGGACGAAACGGAAGGCCTTGCCCTCCGGGGTCTTGCCGAATTTGATCTCGGGCGTCAGCTCCGTCTTGCCTTCCGGCGCTTGGGCGATGGGCACCATGGCGTCGAACTTGAAACCCGCATCGTCCGTATGCACGAAGATGGTCAGCGGACGGCCCGTCGGTGCGATACCCGCCTTTTTCAACTCGTCCTCGATCTTCTGGAAGGTTTTCTTCAAGGTCGTGAAGCCATCATCCCAGGTGGTCGTGCCGGACAAAACCGCCACAGGCTTTGCGGGAAGCAGGACCTCCTGCACATCCATCGGATCGCCCGGGCCGGGAACCAGGGTCGAGCGCGCGGTGCTCGTGGGTGCCGACAGCGAGGCCGGCGGGGGAGTTGTTTGAGCGGGCTGCGTCGGCGCAGCCGGGGCAGCCGGGGGTGTCGCGACAGGCGCTGCGGGTTGTGGAGCCGGTGGCGTCTCGGGGGGCGTTGCGATGGGAGCAGCGGGTTGAGGAGCTGGTGTCGCCTGGGGGGGCGCGGCCTGAGCGCCAGGCACGGGGGTTTGCTGTGCGGTGGACGGGCTTGGTTCCGTCGCCACGGGCGCGGGCACCGGGGAACTCACCACGGGTGGCGGCGTCTGAGCGAAGCTCGCCGCCGGGGCCAGCGCAAGCGCCACACTGAGAAAGCAAGGAATAAGCCGCATGGTTGGTCTACTTGCGCGAATCAATTCGGGTTTCAGGCGATCATCATAGAAGGTCTCTCGCAGGGTCGCGAGATCTCCTATGGTCGTCTCGTTGAGCGCACCGGAAATGCTCCGCGCGATTTTGACGCAACATCATTGCTGAAAAATTGGGCAGCGATGCTGTCCTTTTGTGCTTGCCCTGAAAATGAGCGCTCTCTATTTTGTGCAGTGCGACACGGTGATTGGCGTCACCTGTCGTATGCCCTTCTTGGGCGTTTCCTCCCTAAACTCCGGGCCGCTGGAAACAGCGGCCTTTTTTCTTTTTCAAGCATGATCAGAACAAGTGGGCACCGGTTGTTCGCCCGGATCATGCGGCATCGATAAAGCACGGATTTCCGGCCAAGACCCGACTCGCGCTTTTCGCGGCTTTGCGCCATATACGGGCCATGAGCCGCCTCGCAAATCACCGCTTTCTCAAGATGAACGGTCTCGGCAACGAGATCACCGTGCTGGATCTGCGCGGCACGTCCTTGCGCGTCAGCCCGGCGGAAGCGCGGGCCATTGCCGCCGATCCGCGCTCGCATTTCGATCAGCTGATGGTGCTGCACGATCCGCAGACGCCGGGCGCGGACGCCTTCATGCGGATCTACAACACGGACGGCTCGGAATCGGGGTCTTGCGGCAACGGCACGCGCTGCGTGGCCTGGGCCATGCTCGCCGATCCGACCATGTGCAAGAGCAACGGCGACACCCTCACGCTTGAAACCAAAGCCGGGCTCCTACCGGTGGAGCGCGTCTCCGATGTGGTGTTCACCGTCGATATGGGCGCGCCGCGTCTGGCGTGGAACGAAATCCCCCTGCGGGACCCCTTCCCCCACACTACGGCCATCGATTTCCGCTTCGACGTGCCAGGTTTGCCGACGCTTGCCAATCCGGCAGCGGTCAGCATGGGTAATCCGCACATCCTGTTCTGGGTAAGCGATGCTTACGCCTACGATCTTCCGAAGATCGGCCCGCAGATTGAGACCGATCCGCAATTTCCCGAGCGTGCGAACATCTCCCTCGCGCAAGTCGTCGACCGCGAACACATCGTCTTACGCGTCTGGGAGCGCGGCGCGGGCCTCACTCGCGCCTGCGGCTCGGCGGCCTGCGCTTCTTTGGTTGCAGCCGTTCGCAACGACCTGACCGGGCGCAAGGCAACCGTTTCGCTCCCCGGAGGCGATCTCGTCATCGCATGGCGCGAAAGCGATGGCCACGTGCTCATGACCGGGCCGACCGAACTCGAACATGAAGGCATCTTCGAACCGTCGTTATTCGCTGGAGCCGCGTGATGACCGTCGAGGTCGTCACCTTCGGCTGCCGGCTCAACATCGTCGAGTCCGAGACCATGCAGCGCCACGCGGAAGAGGCGGGCCTCAACGACGTCATCATCGTCAACACCTGCGCGGTGACGGCGGAGGCGACCCGTCAGGCACGGCAATCGATCCGCCGCATCGCGCGTGAAAAACCCGATGCGCGCATCATCGTCACCGGCTGCGCCGCGCAGGTGGAACCGCAAACGTTCGCCGCCATGCCGGAAGTGGCGCAAGTCATCGGCAATCATGAGAAGATGAAGGCCGAGAGCTGGACATCGTTCAACGACTTCGACGTCGAGACATCGGAGAAGATCCTCGTCAACGACATCATGGCGGTGAAGGAAACCGCCATGCATCTCATCGACGGATTGCGCGGACATACGCGCTCTTTCGTGCAGGTGCAGAACGGCTGCGACCATCGCTGCACGTTCTGCATCATTCCGTTCGGGCGTGGAAATTCCCGCTCGGTGCCTATGGGCGCGGTGGTCGATCAGGTGCGCAATCTCGTCGCGCATGGCTCGCGCGAAGTGGTTCTCACCGGCGTCGACATCACCAGCTACGGCGCGGACTTGCCGGGAGAGCCGAAGCTCGGTGCGCTCGTCAAAAATCTTTTGCGTCACGTGCCCGAGCTCGAGCGCCTGCGCATCTCATCCATCGATTCCGTCGAGGCCGATGACGACCTGCTCGACGCCATCGCCACCGATCATCGCCTGATGCCGCATCTGCATCTCTCGTTGCAGGCGGGCGACGACATGATCTTGAAGCGCATGAAACGCCGCCATTCGCGCGACGATGCGATCCGCTTCTGCGAGGACGTGCGCAAACTTCGCCCGGACATGGTTTTCGGCGCCGACATCATCACCGGCTTTCCGACCGAGACGGAGGAGATGTTCGCCCGTTCCCTCGACATCGTCGATGAGTGCGGCCTGACGCATCTCCACGTCTTCCCCTTCTCGCCCCGCCCCGGCACCCCCGCCGCGCGCATGCCGCCGGTCGCCCGCGACGTGGTGAAGGAGCGCGCCAAGCGTCTGCGCGCGAAAGGCGAAGCTGCGCTGCTACAGCATCTCGACAGAGAAGTCGGCGCACGTCGCCGTGTCCTCACCGAGCGCGGCAATGTGGGCCGGACGGAAGGCTTCACGCTGGTCCGCTTCGCTGAGCCGATTCCGGCGGGTGAAATTTGCGAAATCGCTATCACCGGACACGATGGGCAGGATCTGCTGGCGGCCTAGCTCCATCCGTCATTCCGGGCCGCGCCAGCGGAACCCGGAATCGCTTACAGAACGAAGCGCTATCCTTCCGACGATCCCGGATCGGCTTTGCCGTCCGGGATGACAGTATTGTCCAGAGTCATACCGCAGGCGCGGATACGCTCCTTCATATGCTCCGGCACCGGCGCTTCAACCGTGATCGGCGGCTTTTTCGGGTAGAGCGGCACGGTGATCGCGCGGGCATGGAGATGCAGTCCCGGCCCACCGAAGCGCGGCGCGGTGCCGTAGATCGTATCGCCGATAATCGGCCAACCGGAGGCTGAACAGTGGACCCGCAATTGATGGGTGCGGCCAGTGATCGGGCGCAGTTCGAGGAGGGTGAGGTGCTTCCCCTCTCCTAGAGAGGCCAACAAGCCAGCGCGGGGTGGCGTCACGGTATCCCCTCCCCCCTTGTGGGGGAGGGTTAGGGAGGGGGGTATGGCGCCAACCGGTCGATCATCATACCCCGTCGGACCGTTGACACCCCCCTCTCCAACTCTCCCCCACAAGGGGGGAGAGGGATTGTCGGTGCTTCGTCCCAACACCCGCCATTTCGTCAACGACGGCTGGCCTTTCGGATCGACCTTCATCCACCAGCCGCGATCCGGAGATTTCGGCGCCAGCGGAAGATCGATCTCGCCCTCGTCGGCCTCAGGGCCACCCTCGACCACGGCCCAATAAACCTTGTCGATCTCGTTGCGTTTGAAGAGATCGCCCAGCCGGGCCAATGCCTTGGCGTGACGACCGAGCACGATGCAGCCGGACGTATCCTTGTCGAGCCGGTGCGCCACTTCCGGGCGGCGCGGCAAACCGAAGCGCAGGGCGTCCAGATGATGAAACAAGGTCTCCCCGCCCTTCGGTCCCGGATGCACGGGCAGACCGGCAGGTTTGTCGATCACGAGCACCAGGGCATCGCGATACAGGAGACGGGATACTATCTCTTCCGCATTCATGATGCCTCGGCTATCGAGGCTCAGCGAGCAAAGCAAGAGGCGTGTAGAGGACATCATGGCCGAGACGAAACCCGACAAGCCCGGATTCCTGTCCCGCCTCTTCGGACGCCACGAAGCGCAACCGGAAGTGCCAGTGGCGCCGGAGGCTTCTCCTGAAACGGAGCACCCCTCCGACCCGCCCGTCACGGGCTTCGACGAATTGCCCTCGGTCGAGGATCTGCCGCCGGAACTGGCGGGCGCGGATCTTCAACCCATCGCGCCGGGTGAGACGGGTGAAGCCGCGCTTCGCGAGTTCGTCGTGGAGCCCGAGCGCTTGAGCTGGTGGCAGCGTCTGCGCCAGGGCATGCGCCTCACTTCGTCCTCCCTGTCCGACAGCGTCACGAGCCTGTTTACCAAGCGCAAGCTCGATGCCGGAACGCTGGAGGAGCTCGAAGACGCCCTCGTCCAGGCGGATCTGGGCGTCGATACGGCGCTTCGCATCACGCAGGCCGTCGCGAAAGGGCGCTACGACAAGGAAATCGCGCCCGACGAGGTACGGGCCATTCTCGCAAGCGAGGTGGAGAAGACGCTTGCCCCGGTGGCGAAGCCCCTCGTGATCGACCGGACGCAAAAGCCTTTCGTCATCCTGATGGTCGGCGTGAACGGCGCGGGCAAGACAACGACTATCGGCAAACTCTCTCAGAAATTCCGCGATTCCGGCCTGAAGGTCATGCTCGCCGCAGGAGACACCTTCCGCGCGGCGGCCATCGAACAGCTGAAGATCTGGGGCGAGCGTGTCGGCGCGCCGGTTCTGGCGCGCGAACAGGGCGCGGATGCGGCGGGCCTCGCCTATGACGCCTTGCAGGAGGCAAGGGCCAGCGGCACCGACGTGCTCATGATCGACACCGCCGGACGCTTGCAGAACAAGGCCGGTCTCATGGCCGAGCTTGAAAAGATCATCCGCGTCATCAAGAAATTCGACGACACCGCTCCCCACGCGACGCTCCTCGTGCTTGACGCCACCGTCGGCCAGAACGCGCTCAGCCAGGTCGAGATCTTTCAGAAGGCGGCAGGTGTCTCGGGCCTCATCATGACGAAGCTCGACGGTACGGCGCGGGGCGGAATTCTCGTGGCTCTTGCCGCGAAATTCGGCCTGCCCGTGCATTTCATCGGCGTCGGCGAAGGCGTGGCCGATCTCGAACCCTTCGAGGCCGGGGATTTCGCCCGCGCCATCGCCGGGCTAGAAGAGTGAACCGCGAAAAGAGCGTTCACCGCCTTTTGGACACGATCATGCTTGAACAGAGAGCGACATGACCGAACAGAAGCGTCTCAATCCCCTGCTCAAGCTTGTCCTCGAACTCGGACCGCTGGTGCTGTTCTTCTTCGCCAATGCCTATGCGGACCGTTTCGGCTTCGCGGAAGGCCGGCGGATCTATGCGGCGACCGCACTCTTCATCGTCGCCACCATCGTGGCACTCGCGATCAATTACGCGCTCGTGCGCAAATTGCCGATCATGCCTCTGATCTCCGGCGTCGTGGTGGTGGTGTTCGGCGGGCTGACGCTGTTCTTGCAGAACGACGTGTTCATCAAGCTTAAACCCACCATCGTGAACACGATGTTCGGCGTGATTCTGCTCGGCGGTCTCTATTTCCGCAAACCGCTTCTCCAGATCGTCCTCGACAGCGTATTCGAACTGACGGAAGAAGGCTGGCGCAAACTCACGCTTCGCTGGGCCCTGTTCTTCCTCTTCCTCGCCGTGCTGAACGAGGTGGTGTGGCGCACGCAGACGACGGATTTCTGGGTCAGCTTCAAGGTCTTCGGCATCATGCCGCTGACCCTGGCCTTCGCTCTCTCGCAAACGCCACTGCTGATGCGACACGATGCGAGCAAGAAGGCGGAAGAGGTTTAGAGCCTGATCAGAACAAGTGGAAACCGGTTTCGCCCGGATCGTGCGCCAATAAAGCTCTAGGCGGGCGCGAACAACCGCAACAGGCGCGTCACGCCCGGCAGCGGCGGACACTCCTTTTCGGCCCAACCTTCCGCTTCACCCGAAGCCGTCAGCGTCTCCTGCGAGACGAGAAGTGAACAGCCGGCGAATTTGGTCGCCTGTTCGATGCGCGATGCGATGTTGACCGCCTCACCGAGCACGGTGAATTCAAGACGGTCCTCATCCCCGACAACGCCGCAGAAGACTTCGCCGGTATGAATGCCGATGCCGATCCGCACCGGGGGATCGAAGCCGCGCTTTTCATTCCAATGTGTGATCAACTGAAGCAGGATGCGCGCGCAATCGATGGCCCGCGCCGCGTCAGTCTGTTTGTCAGTCGGAACACCGAAAAGAATGAGCGCGCCGTCGCCGATGAACTTGTCGATCACACCACCCGTTTGCGTGGCCGCGCGTGTCACCCGCCGGCGAAAGGCGGACATGAAGACGGCGAGCCGCGTTGGGTCCATGGTCTCGCCGAGATGAGAAGAATCGCGGATATCGACGAAGAGCATCGTGACGGGAATGCGCCGGCCTTCGCGCAAGCCCGCAAATTCCCGCTCCGTCAGAACGGGTGCGAGCTCGCTCGGCAGATAGCGCGTGAGGTTCAGCCGCAAGGTGGTTTCGCGCACCGCCCGTTCGAGCAGAACCCGCCCCTGCCGCGCAACGAGAACCAGGATCAACGCTCCGGCGAACATCATGACGATGCGCACCATGTTGGCCTGGTTCGAGAACTGGCCGGCAAGCTCGTCGAGATCCTCCAGCCGCTCCTGCGGGGTCAGATAGGCACCGGAAAAGGCGAGCAGGGAGAACCCGACCAGATAGATCGTCGCCACATAGATCTGAAGTCTCGGATGATAGTGGATCGCCGTCGCAGCCATGGCGATGGGCACGACCCACACGAGGGGAAAACTTGGGAAAAGCGCACCCGGAATCCCGAGAGTCCAATGGCTATAGGCAAGATTTCCGAGGATGAGGCATGCATCGACGGTGGCCGAGATCATGGGAAGCCACGGTACCGCAATGCGGCGCGCCGCGAGCCGGGCCGCAATGAGGCCGAAGACGCCGAAGAGCACCAGTGTCGCCTCAGCGATATGAATCTGCCGAAGCGCGACCTTGTTCGTGAAGTTGACGCTGGCGACGGCGCCGACGACCGAGGCCAGCAAGAGACAGGCGACCACGACACGGGCGAAACCCGCCCTGCGCACCGCCGCGATATCCGCCTCACGGATCAGCCGCTCCATCGCATCCTCCCGCGTGCGCTTCGTCTCGGAAGGCCGGACGGGCCTGGTTGACGGCGGACTGCGAAAGCGAGAAAGCACAACGTATCCTCTGGGCGAAAGGGGATAGTGGGTAGCGCGGCTGCCCAAATCAAGCGCAACAGCCCGATCCGTTACGAGATTGACTGCGGACCATTCATGACCGAGACCAGCACCCTTCCGATTGAAATCTATGTCGATGCGGATGCCTGTCCCGTCAAAGCCGAGATCTATCGCGTGGCGGAGCGTTACCGGCTCAAGGTCTATGTGGTCGCCAACAGCTTCATCACCGTGCCGCGTGACCCATTCATCGAGCGTGTGGTGGTAAGTGATGGTTTCGACGCGGCGGACAACTGGATCGCGGAGCGGGCGCGCCGGGGCAGCATCGTCATCACCGCCGACATACCGCTTGCCGACCGGAGCCTGAAAGCGGGAGCTGACGCCATCGGCCCGACCGGGCGACCGTTTACACAAGACTCCATCGGCATGGCGCTCGCCACTCGTGCTCTCATGGAAGACCTGCGTGCCATGGGCGAAATGGGCGGCGGCCCGAAACCCTTCTCGGCCAGGGACCGCTCGGCCTTCCTGTCAGCGCTCGATCTCGCCATCGTCCGGCTCAAGCGCGCGGGATTTGCCTGAGCTTTTCCTTGAACCCCGGCAGCGCCTCGGGCGTCAGCGGGCCGATATGCTTGTGGCGGATCATGCCGTCCGGGCCGACGATGAAGGTTTCCGGCACGCCGTAGACGCCCCATTCGATGGCGGCGCGGCCATTGGGATCGACGCCGACGGCGGCATAGGGATTGTCGAGCGCGCCGAGGAAGCGGCGGGCGTTCTCGGTATTGTCCTTCATGTTGATGCCGACCATGCGGATCGAGGGATCTTTCGCAAGCTCCACGAGAAGCGGATGCTCCTGGCGGCATGGCCCGCACCAGGATGCGAAGATGTTCACCACCGTGACTTTGCCCTTCAAATCCTCACTCGCCAAACCGGGTACCGGCTGGCCGTTATTCACGAGGCCTTCGAGCGGCGCGAGGTTGAAGATCGGGGCAGGCTTGTCGATGAGAGCGGACGGCACCTGCGCGGGATCGACACCTCTGCCGAGCTGAAACAGGAACAGGCCCGCAAGGCCCGCGAAGATCAGGATGGGCAGGAGAAAGAGAAAGCGAAAGCGCGGGCGCGCAGAAGTCTCAGCCACGGCGAGCTCTCCGTCCCGCCCCACGCGCTTCCAATTCCGCAAGCGCACGCTTCTGCGCGCGATAATCGAGAACGGCACGCGCGATCAGACCCAAGACAATGACAGTCGTGACGGCGTAAGCGGCGGTGATGAAGAAGGCGTGCGTTCCCATTGTCACGCCGCCTGTGCATCGAGGCGTTCGGCCTCGAGAATCGTCAATGTCCGCACCCGCCGACGCAAAATCTCGGTACGCATGCCGGCAAGATGCAGGCACACGCCGATGACGGTGAAAGCGAGCGCCATTACGAGAAGCGGAATCAGCATCGAAATATGGATCGTCGAACCGCTCATGCGGAAGACGGAAGCGGGCTGATGCAGCGTGTTCCACCAATCGACGGAAAACTTCACGATGGGGATGTTGATCGCACCGACAAGCGTCAGGATCGATACGGCGCGCGCGGCCCGATTGGGTTCCTCGATAGCGTTCCACAGTGCGAGAATGCCCGCATACATGAGAAACAGCACGAGCACGGATGTGAGCCGCGCATCCCAGACCCAATAAGTGCCCCACATGGGCTTGCCCCAGAGCGACCCGGTGACGAGGCAGATCACCGTAAAAGCCGCCCCGATGGGCGCGGCGGCCTTCTGGGAGACATCCGCCAGCGGATGCCGCCACACCAGCGTGCCGAGCGCCGAGACCGCCATCATCGTGTAGAAGAACAGGCCGAGCCAGGCGGCGGGCACATGCAGAAACATGATCCGCACCGTCTCGCCCTGTTGATAATCCGCAGGCGCCACGAACCAGGTCATGTAAAGGCCGATACCGGTCAAAAGCACGGCAAGACCGGCCAGCCAGGGCAGAAGCCTGCCGCTATAGGACATGAAACGGGTGGGATTGGCGAGATCGCGCAGCATGGCCCCGGTGTAACCGGGGAGCGCGCCGCCTGCAACGAGAGGATTGCCGCAAGTGACAAGGTTGTGAAGCGGGGAAGCCCTCCACCTCGTCATCCCGGACGCCAAAGGCGATCCGGGATCGCATGACAAGAAGGAGCCAGATCCGGAAGGGCGATCCCGGGTTCCGCTGTCGCAGCACCGGGATGACGGAACCACTGCCCTTCATCCGCCTCAAACGGTGCGCTATACCCTTCGCATCATTGTTGCGGAGTTCTCATGCGCGCGCTCACCCCAAGCTTTGCCGCCGTCTTTGCCGTCGCTCTTGCCGGCACGGCCGGGGCGCAGGATCTGACGCTCCGCCTGCCCATCGCCTGCGAGGTCGGCAAGACCTGTTTCGTCCAGCATTATGTGGATGCGGACCCCTCTCCCGCCACGAAGGATTATCGCTGCGGGACGCTGACTTACGATGGGCATAACGGCACCGATATTCGCTTGCCGACCATGGCGGCGCAGAAGGCCGGCGTCGATGTGCTGGCGGCGGCGGACGGCACGGTTCTCGTTGCCCGCGACGCCATCCCCGACATCTCGGTGGCCGATCAGGGCCGCGACAAGGTAAAAAATCTCGAATGCGGCAACGGCGCGGTCGTCGATCATGGCAACGGCTGGCAAACGCAATATTGCCATCTGGCGAAAGACAGCGTCGTCGTGCGCACCGGCGACAGGATCAAGGCGGGCGACCGAATCGGGCGGGTCGGGCTTTCCGGCTTGACCGAGTTTCCGCATGTTCATTTCACCGTGCGTAAGGACAGCAAGATCGTCGATCCCTTCGCCTACGGTGCCGCGCAGGGCTCCTGCGGCGGCGGAAAATCCCTTTGGGATGACGTGAGCCGCGTAGCTCTCGCTTACGAGGCAGGCAGCGTTCTGAACAAGGGTTTCGCCAGCGGCCCCGTCGCCATGGAGGCCATCGAATCCGGCACGGCGGGACAGGATGTGCCCACAACCAAAGCCCCCGCCCTCGTCGCCTTCGTGCGCGCCATCGGCCTGAAAGGCGGCGACGAGCAGGTGCTGACCCTGTTCGATCCGGACGGCAAAGCCCTCGCCCAGAATAAAGCCCCAGCCCTGGACAGGGACAAGGCGCAGGTGATGCTCTTCTCGGGCGTCAAACAACCGGACGGCGGCTTCCGCCCCGGCCTGTACCGCGCCGTCTACCGCGTGATGCGCGACGGCAAGCCGGCCATCGAGCAGGCTTTTGGGATGGCGTTGCGGCCGTGAGATTCACCGTCATTCCGGGGCGAGCGTGAGCGAGAGCCCGGAATCCAGAGCCGTTGGCATCGCAGGAAAGGGCTCATCCCCCGGGACGCTTTCTCGAATAATGCCGTGGTTATAGGTTCCGGGCTCCGCTGCGCGGCCCCGGAATGACGAGGCTCACTCCCCCGACCGCAACGCCGCCGCCGCGCCGAATGTGCCGATAACGGCAGCAATCAGCGAGAGCGCGATCAAAATCAGGAACGGCGTCATGAACGGCACCGTCCCGCCGAGCGCGGCATTGGCCGCCGATACGCCGAAGATCAGCGTCGGGATCATGAAGGGCAGCACCAGAATCGACAGGATCAACCCGCCCCGGCGCAAGGTCGCGGTCAGCGCCGCGCCCACGGCTCCGATGAAGGTCAACGCGGGTGTACCGACAAGCAACGTTGCCGTCACAGAGGCCATGGCATCCGGCGAGAGCGCCACCAGCAACCCGAAAAACGGTGTCGCGATGGCAAGCGGCAAGCCTGTGGTCAGCCAATAGGCCAGTACTTTCGCCAGCACGACCAGTTCGAGCGGAAGGGGCGCGGAGCGCAGAAGATCGAGCGAGCCGTCCTCCTCATCCGCCTGAAACAGGCGGTCGAGGCCGATGAGGCTCGCCAGTAAAGCCGCGATCCAGAGGATAGCCGGGCCGATGCGGGCGAGGAGATTGAGATCGGGCCCCAGCGCGAAGGGGATGAGGGTCACGATCATCAGAAAGAAGATCAGTCCCATACCGCCCGACCCGCCGATCCGGGCCGCGAGCTTGAGATCGCGCAGCAGCAACGCTCTGAACGCATCCATCACAGCACCTCCGGAGCAAGGGCCGGAACGGCGCGCTCGATATGAATCGTCTTCGCCCCCGCCCAACCGAGCGGCGCATGGGTCGTGGCGATGACGAGGCCGCCTTTGGCGCGGTGCTCGGCGACAAGTTGCAACAGGATATCCTGCGAGGCGGTATCGAGCGCCGCCGTCGGCTCATCGAGAAGCCACAAGGGGCGCTCGGCGACGAGCAGCCTTGCGAGCGCGACGCGACGGCGCTGACCGGCGGAGAGATAGGCGACCGGCATGCGCGCCACGTGGCCGAGGCCGACGAGGGTCAAAGCCTCTTCGGGGGATACGATGGGCGAGCCGAGGAAGTCGCGGGCGAAGGCCAGGTTCTCACCCGCCGTCAGCGCGGTCTTCAAGGCATCTCGGTGGCCGACCATGTGCAAGCACTCGGGCAGCGTCCGCTCGCCCGCATCCTCGATTCGCAAGCGACCGGCGGCCGGGTTCAACCGACCGGCGAGAATCGCGAGGAGGGACGACTTGCCCGCGCCGTTGCGTCCGGTCACCAGGAGGGCATCACCGGGGCCGAGCGTGAAGGACAAGTTTTCGAAAACCCGCCTTTCGCCGCGATCGCAGGCCAAATTTTCAACAATCAGACGCAACCCGGAACCCCTGTCCTCAATTTACCCCAGAACGGTTCTAATCCGTGTAGCGGGACCGTAGAAAATGATCTATATCACCCTCGGCTGCGCCGCGCGCCAAGGCGTCCAATCCGTCTCGCGCGCTTCTCCCCTGTCCGGGCGCCCCCGGAGCGGCGCGCGCATTTCGCGCTTTCGGCCGAACACAACGTTCGTAACCCAAATGCACGCGAGGATTCGCCGTGACGCTTCCTAACAGCTTCAATGCCCGCCAGACCCTCAAGGTTGGCGACAAGTCTTACACCTATTACTCCCTTCCCGAGGCCGAGAAGAACGGCCTGAAGGATGTCTCCAAGCTGCCCTTCTCCATGAAGGTGCTGCTCGAAAACCTTCTGCGCTTCGAGGACGGCCGCACCGTTACCAAGACGGATATCGAGGCCATCGCCGCCTGGCTCGTGAACAAGGGCAAGGACGAGAAGGAAATCGCCTATCGCCCCGCCCGCGTGCTGATGCAGGACTTCACCGGCGTTCCGGCCGTGGTCGATCTCGCGGCCCTTCGCGACGCCATGAAGAACCTCGGCGGCGATCCTCAGAAGATCAACCCGCTCGTTCCCGTCGATCTCGTCATCGATCACTCGGTGATCGTCGACGAGTTCGGCACCCCGAAGGCCTTCGACCGCAACGTCGAGCTGGAATACGAGCGCAACGGCGAGCGCTACACCTTCCTGAAATGGGGCCAGTCGGCCTTCGAGAATTTCTCCGTCGTGCCTCCGGGCACCGGCATCTGCCACCAGGTCAACCTCGAATTCCTGTCGCAGACCGTCTGGACCCGCAAGGAGAAGGACGGCACGGAAGTCGCCTACCCCGACACGCTGGTGGGCACCGATTCGCACACCACCATGGTCAACGGCCTCGCCGTTCTCGGCTGGGGCGTGGGCGGCATCGAGGCGGAAGCCGCCATGCTCGGCCAGCCGGTTTCCATGCTGATCCCCGAAGTCATCGGCTTCAAGCTGACGGGTAAGCTGAAAGAAGGCGTGACCGCCACCGATCTCGTGCTCACCGTCACGCAGATGCTGCGCAAGAAGGGCGTGGTCGGCAAGTTCGTCGAATTCTTCGGCCCCGGCCTCACCGACATGACGGTCGCCGACCGCGCCACCATCGGCAACATGGCTCCCGAATACGGCGCGACCTGCGGCTTCTTCCCGGTCGATGTCCGCACCATGGACTACCTCAAGACCACGAGCCGCGCCGCCGACCGCGTCGCCCTCGTCGAGGCTTACGCCAAGGCGCAAGGCATGTGGCGCACCGCCGAGACGCCCGATCCGGTCTTCACCGATACGCTCGAACTCGACCTCGGCGATGTGGTGCCCTCGCTTGCCGGCCCCAAGCGTCCGCAGGACCGCGTGACCCTCGACGCCTCCAAGACCGAGTTCCTCGGTGCGATGGAAAAGGAATTCCGCAAGGCCGGCGACATTTCCAAGCGCGTGAAGGTCGAGAACGCCAATTTCGATCTCGGCCATGGCGATGTCGTGATCGCTGCGATCACCTCCTGCACCAACACCTCGAACCCGAGCGTGATGATCGGCGCAGGCCTTCTTGCCCGCAACGCGGTGGCGAGGGGCCTGAAGTCCAAGCCGTGGGTGAAGACTTCGCTCGCGCCCGGATCGCAGATCGTCGAGGAGTATTTCGCCAAGGCGGGCCTGCAGGGCGATCTTGATGCGCTCGGCTTCAACCTCGTCGGCTTCGGCTGCACCACCTGCATCGGCAATTCCGGCCCGCTGCCGGAGAACGTGTCGAAGGCGATCAACGACAACGACCTCGTGGCCGTGTCCGTGCTCTCGGGCAATCGCAACTTCGAAGGCCGCGTGAACCCCGACGTGCGCGCGAACTATCTCGCTTCGCCGCCGCTGGTCGTCGCTTACGCGCTCGCAGGCTCCATGCTGGTCGACCTTACCACCGAGCCGCTCGGCATCGGTTCGGACGGCAAGCCGGTGTACCTCAAGGACATCTGGCCATCCTCCGCTGAAGTGCAGGAGTTCATCGACCGCACGATCACGAGCGAGCTGTTCAAGACCCGTTATGCGGACGTGTTCTCGGGCGATGCCAACTGGAAGAAGGTGGCGGTCACGCCGAGCGAGACCTTCGCCTGGAATCCCGGTTCCACTTATGTTCAGAACCCGCCTTATTTCGAGGGCATGACCAAGGAGCCGAAGCCGGTGAAGGACATCGAGAACGCGCGCGTTCTCGGCCTCTTCCTCGACTCGATCACCACCGACCACATCTCGCCCGCGGGCAACATCCGCGCAGCGTCTCCGGCCGGTGAATATCTCCAGTCGCATCAGGTGCGCGTCGCCGACTTCAACCAGTACGGCACCCGTCGCGGCAACCACGAGGTCATGATGCGCGGCACCTTCGCCAACATCCGCATCAAGAACCAGATGGTGAAGGACGACGCTGGTCAAGTGGTTGAGGGCGGCTATACCATCCACCAGCCGTCCGGCGAGCGGATGTTCATCTACGACGCCGCCATGCGCTACCAGAAGGAAGACGTGCCGCTGGTGATCCTCGCCGGCAAGGAATACGGCACCGGCTCGTCGCGCGACTGGGCGGCGAAGGGCACGAACCTTCTCGGCGTGCGCGCGGTCATCGCGGAGAGCTTCGAGCGCATCCACCGCTCGAACCTCGTCGGCATGGGCGTCGCGCCCTTCGTGTTCGAGGGCGACACCTCTTGGGCCTCGCTCGGCCTGAAAGGCAACGAGACGATCAACATCAAGGGTCTCGCCCACGACCTGAAGCCGCGTCAGCGCCTGGAGATGGAAATCACCTCCGCCGACGGCTCGGTGAAGAAGGTCCCGATCGTCTGCCGCATCGATACGCTCGACGAACTGGAATACTTCCGCAACGGCGGCATTCTCCAGTACGTGCTGCGCCAGCTCGCGGCGTAAGACTTTAAAAACAAAACGCCCGCTCTTCGGCGACGAGGAACGGGCGCGATCAAAGAAACGGAGTGATCTTGAAAAGGATCGCTCCGTTTTTTCTTTGTTTAAGGGAAAACATAGAAGTCGAGGGCGGACAGAGAGAGAGAGCTTATTGGACCAGGTCGCAATCTCGACCGTTCCCGATCCGCAGCGCCATCCTCCGTTTGCGTCATTTTGCCGGGTGCGCGTGTCCTCCGGTTCTGTTTGAATGGTCTGGCTTCGCCAAAGGCGGTCTTCGCGGGTCGGGTTCTGGCGTAGGCGTCTTTTACGTCCTCCCGGAACCTCGAACCTTGCCATGAGCGACCTTCTCGTCAGTATCCGCCACGCCAAAGCCGACGATGCCGGCGCCCTGTCGAAGGTGTTCGATGCCGCTTGGCGTGAGGCCTATCAGGGTGTCATTCCGGGGGTCGCGCTCGAAAAGATGCTGCAGCGGCGCTCGCCGCGCTGGTGGCGCTCGGCCCTTTCGCGGGGCCGGCCGCTGGTGGTGCTCGATATCGGCCAGGGCGTCGCGGGCTATGTGTCCTACGGCCGCTGCCGCGACAGGGCCTTGCCGGCCGAAGGCGAGATCGACGAGTTCTACCTGCTCCCGGAATATCAGGGAATCGGCCTCGGCCGCCGCCTCTTCAACGCCGTGCGCAACGATTTGCGGGACCGCGCCATGGACCGCGTGATCGTCTGGGCGCTGGCTGACAACGAGCGGGCCTGCGCCTTCTATCGCCGCCTCGGCGGGCGACGGATCGCGGAGATCGAGGAGCGCATCGGCGGCGTGTCGTTGGCGAAAATTGCTTATCTCTTCAGCTAGAGCCCTTTCGGTTCTTGTTGTGCGGCTTCTCTCCGGTTAGTGAGACGTCCAGCTTTCAACCCCGGAGAAAATCCTGATGCGCCTTGACGCGATTCCGATTGGAAAAAATGCGCCGGACGACGTGAACGTCATTGTCGAAGTGCCGCTCGGCGGCGAGCCCATCAAGTATGAGATGGACAAGGATTCCGGCGCGCTTTTCGTCGACCGCTTCCTCTATACGTCCATGCGTTATCCCGGGAATTACGGCTTCATTCCCCACACCCTCTCGGGCGACGGCGACCCTTGCGACGTGCTCATCGCCAACACCCGCGCCATCATTCCCGGCGCGGTGATGAATGTGCGTCCGGTCGGCGTTCTCGTCATGGAGGACAATGCGGGCGAGGACGAGAAGATCATCGCCGTGCCCTCGGGCGGCCTCACTCAGCGCTACGATCGCGTGGAGACCTATACGGATCTGCCCGACATCACCCTGAAGCAGATCGAGCACTTCTTCGAGCACTACAAGGATCTGGAACCCGGCAAGTGGGTGAAGATCATCCGCTGGGGCGATGCGGAAGACGCTAAGCGCCTGATCCGCGAAGGCATCGAGCGCGCCAAGAAGAAGGCCTAACGGCTCTTCGTTTTCCATATACGAGAGATTGGAAATGGCCGGGCTTTGCTCCGGCCATTTTCATCTGCACGGGTGTTGCGAGCCTGCTGGATTCATGATGAGCCGGGCGGCACGAAGAAGCAGATGATGGCGCGGGTCATCGCTTCCTCGCAAAGATGAAACTTCTTGTCCGGCGATACCTTCGCCGAGTCGCGGGCGGCGACCCGCCCGTCCCACAGATGCCAGCCGTCGGCAGCCTCCCGAACGGTCTCGCCCGCTTCCTCCGAGAGAGCGCGGCAATCCTTGTCGTCGCAGCACCATGGGGGATACCAATCGTGAGCAGCAAGGGCGGAGATCCCCGAGAGCCACGCTCCTGCGGCAAGCCCGACAAGAACCGCGCGGGCCCGACTTTTCCAGGAACGCGGATCACTCAAATGACCGCCTCCCGACGAGCCCGATCCGCCCAAGGACCGGTACGGCGTGACTCCAGGGTGTCTTGTCCGACGCGATGCACATCGCATGACTAGCCATGGGTCTTTCTCCCCGGCCCAGAACCGCCATCAGGTCCCGGACCCGATGGATAAAGATACATCGCTGGGTTGGAAGGTCCAGGTCTGCCCCGTCAAAGAAGGACCTAAAGCGCTTCGCCGCGCAGCAAGCGTGGTCCCTCGCGCCCGGTGAGGCCCGCCGCTTCGCGAATGAAGAAGCGCTTCAGGACCGGCATGCGGTCGACGAGGCCGAGGCCGAGGTCGCGCATCAGGCGCACCGGCAGAAGATCGTTGGAAAAGAGCCGGTTGAGGCCATCGGTCATGACGCCCATGGCGGTGATCTCCGTGCGGCGCGCGCGCTCGTAACCGTCCAGCACATCGGCGCTGCCGGGATCGAGCCCCAGTCGCATGGCGTCCGCAATGGTTTCCGCCAGGGCCGCCACATCGTGCAGGCCGAGATTGAGGCCCTGTCCAGCGATCGGGTGGATCACGTGTGCCGCATCGCCCAGAAGCGCGAGACGATCCGCCACAAAGGAGCGCGCCACACCGAAAGAGAGCGGGAAGGCCTGCGGTTTCGTCTCGAAGGCGATGCGCCCGAGTTGCAGACCGAAGCGCCGCTCCAGTTCGAGCAACTGGTCCTCCCCGTCCATGGCGAGAAGATCCGGGACCGCATCGCTGCGCTCGGTCCAGACGATGGAGGAGCGATAGGGCAAGGCCTCGCCGGATTTCGCCTGGTGCTTCAGCGGCAGAATCGCAAAGGGGCCGGAGGGCAGAAAATGCTCGATGGCGCGCCCTTCGTGATCGCGCTCATGGGCGATGGTGGCGACGATGCCGGATTGCTTATAAGGCCAGGAGATCCAGCCGATCCCGGCCTGCTCGCGCAAGCGAGAGCGGGCGCCGTCCGCGGCGACGAGCAACGCCGCTTCGAGCGGTTGGCCACTCGCGGTGGCAATCGAAATACCGGATGCCTCCGATGCAAAACCTGTGACTCCCTCAGATCGCAGCGTGACGCCTGCGCTCTTGCAGGCCTCCATCAGGGCGGAGGTCAGTTCGCCGGCGGCGACCATGTGGGCAAAAGGCTCGCCCTCGGCCACATCGCCCGCGAAGGTGAGGAAGACCGGGCGCACGGCATCCTGCAAGCGGCTGTCGGTGATGATCATGTCGAGGATGGGTTGCGCCTTCGGCTCGACCGCTTTCCAGACATCGAGCGCCTGCAACATACGACGGGCGGCGGCGGCGATGGCATAAGCGCGCCTGTCCCCATGCGGATCACGCGCCAAGACCGGATCGCAGACCGCGACCTCGATTCCGTCCGAGAGGGCGCGCTTGAGGGCAAGCGCTAGGCTCAAGCCTGCGAGCCCGCCTCCGGCGATGACGATCCGTGGCACAGTTGCTGTCATGGCTCACTCCCCTGATCACGTACGTCATTGCAGTTTCAACGATGCTCTGCCGCACAAACCGTAAGGTCGGCTCCGGTGTTCCCCACCTGCACGGCAGCGTCAAGCTTGACCTTCGCGCAAGGCTCCGAAATGGATGGGACATCTTTTGAAGGACATGCCCATGTCGTACGCCGTCGCCGAACTTCTCGACACCCTCGACCTCGAACAACTGGAGCGCAACCTGTTTCGCGGACGCTCTCCGCAGGTCGGCTGGCAGCGGGTCTTCGGCGGGCAGGTGATCGGACAGGCGCTCGTCGCCGCGTGCCGCACGGTGGAGGACCGCAATCCCCATTCGCTGCACGGCTATTTCATGCTGCCGGGCGATCCGAAGGTGCCGATCATCTATGAAGTCGATCGCATCCGCGACGGGCGCAGCTTCACCACGCGTCGCGTGGTCGCCATCCAGCACGGGCAGGCGATCTTCTCCATGTCTGCCAGTTTTCAGGTGGAGGAGGAAGGCTTCTCCCATCAGATGCCGATGCCCGATGTCCCGATGCCGGAAGATCTGCCGAGCGAGGAGGAGATCAAGGCTGATGTGATGCCCCTGATGCCGGAGCCCATGCGCACCTATTATCAGCGCGAGCGTCCCATCGAGATGCGCCCGGTCGAGATCGGCCGCTACACGTCGAACGACCCCATGGCCCCGAAATTCCACGTGTGGATCCGTGCAACGGGAAAGCTGCCGGACGATCTGGCGATCCATCAATCGGTTCTGGCCTACGCCTCCGACATGACGCTCCTCGACACCTCGCTCGTGCCGCATGGCCGCACGGTGTTCGATCCCACGATCCAGGCTGCCAGCCTCGATCACGCGCTCTGGTTCCATCGCCCGTTCCGCGCCGACGATTGGCTGCTCTATGCACAAGACACCCCGAACGCTTCCAGCGCCCGTGGCTTCTCGCGCGGCCTGATTTTCAAGCGCGACGGCACCCTCGTCGCCTCGGTGGCCCAGGAAGGCCTGATCCGCGACCGGGGCGAATGATTATTATTGCCTAATTTTTAAGCAATTGCCGAAAAGTAAGGTTTTAAAGGCTGCCTTCCGAAGAGGCAGGGACTTTTCCCTCCCCCTTGCGGGGAGGGTCGCAAAGTCAAAGTGTTCTTCCCATGATCGGGCACAAGATTGATACAGCGCTTGGCTCCGCATCCTCCCCACCCTGTGTCCCATCTCCACCCTCGATCCCTCCCCGCAAGGGGGGAAGTGTCGTGAATGACTGCCGAACCACATTTCCAGTCGGGGTTTGGCACGGTTCTTGAATAGTCCCTCGCGACACCCGCGACCGTCCTGGTTCGGGTTCAGGAGCGAAACCGTCGCCCGGCTTTTCGAGCCCGGCGGCCTCAAAGGGGGGCTAACCCATGAAAATCGTGATGGCGGTCATCAAGCCGTTCAAGCTCGAGGAGGTGCGCGACGCGCTCACCGCCCTGGGCGTGCACGGCCTCACCGTGACCGAGGTAAAGGGCTATGGCCGGCAAAAAGGCCATACGGAAATCTATCGCGGCGCCGAATATGCCGTGAGCTTCCTGCCGAAGCTCAAGATCGAGGTGGCCGTCGCGTCGGACTTGGTGCCGCAAGTGGTGGAAGCGATCACCGCCACCGCCCGCACCGGCCAGATCGGCGACGGCAAGATTTTCGTCACCTCTCTCGAAAAAGTGGTCCGCATCCGCACGGGCGAGACCGACGCCGATGCCCTTTGATTGTGATCAGACAAGATTGCGGAGTTTTAACCCGATGAACTTTCGTTCCACTCGTTTCAGCGGTCTTACGACCGCTCTCGGCGCGGCTGGCCTCAGCCTGATCGCCACCCACCCGGCGTTGGCGCAGGAGGCTGCGGCCCCCACCGTCAACAAGGGCGACACCACCTGGATGCTGGTCTCGACCATCCTCGTGATTCTCATGACCATTCCCGGCCTCGCCCTGTTCTACGGCGGTCTGGTGCGCACCAAGAACATGCTGTCCGTTCTCATGCAGGTGTTCTCGATCTTCTGCCTGGTGGCGATCATCTGGGTCTTCTACGGCTATTCGCTCGCCTTCACCGCCGGCCCCGGCAGCCTCGCTCCCTTCATCGGCGGCTTCTCGAAAGCCTTCCTCGCGGGCGTGAACACCGAATCCCTGTCGGACACCTTCACCAAGGGCGTGGCCATTCCGGAATTCACGTTCCTGGCCTTCCAACTGACCTTCGCGGCGATCACGCCCGCGCTGATCGTCGGCGCCTATGCCGAGCGCATCAAGTTCAGCGCCGTCCTGCTGTTCACGGCGTTGTGGGTGACCTTCGTCTACTTCCCCATCGCGCATATGGTGTGGTTCTCGGAGGGCTATCTCTTCGGCCTCGGCGCGCTCGACTTCGCGGGCGGCACGGTCGTTCACATCAACTCAGGCGTCGCGGGCCTGATCGGCGCGCTCATCATCGGCAAACGCATCGGCTACGGCAAGGATCTGCTCGCTCCGCACTCCCTGACGCTCACCTTCGTCGGCGCCTGCCTTCTGTGGGTCGGCTGGTTCGGCTTCAATGCCGGTTCGAACCTGGAAGCGAACGGCGGCGCGGCTCTTGCGCTCGTCAACACCATCCTCGCGCCCGCCGCTGCCGGTCTCGCCTGGATGATCGCGGAAGCGCTCGGCAAGGGTAAGGCCTCGCTTCTCGGCGCGGCGTCCGGCGTCGTTGCCGGTCTCGTGGCGATCACCCCCGCCGCCGGTCTTGCCGGGCCCATGGGCTCGATCGTGCTCGGCCTCGTGGCGGGCGTGGTCTGCTACATCGCCGTGACGGGCGTGAAGAACGCGCTGGGCTATGACGACGCCCTCGACGTGTTCGGCATCCATGGCATCGGCGGTATCGTCGGAGCCATCGGCACCGGCGTCGTTGCAGCACCGTCCCTCGGCGGCTACGGCGTCGGCGAATATTCGATCAGCGGTCAGGTCTGGACGCAGATCATCGCCGTGGTCGTCACCCTGGTGTGGACGGGCGTCGGTTCGGCGATCCTCTTCAAGATCGTCGACGTAATCGTCGGTCTGCGTGTCACGCAGGAAGCCGAGCGCGAAGGTCTCGACCTCGCCGACCACGGCGAACGCGCCTATAATTACTAAAATCGGCATGATCTTTTCGGAAAACCGGTATCCACTTTTCCGGATCATGCCCTGAGCTTAAAACGAAGCCTTCCAGAGGGCTCGAACAGAAAAGCCCCGATCGCGAGACCGGGGCTTTTTTGATGGGTGGGGGATCGTTCGAACGCTCCGCCTGCTATCCTTAACCGCTCACCCTTCCTTGATGAGCCGCTTCAACTTGCCGAGGCGCGTTTCCGCCGGTTCCTGGAAATTCGATCCGCCGGAGAATTGGCCCTTGCGATCCATCAGGAAAATCGTGGCCGTGTGATCCATGGTGTAGCCGGAATCGGTTGGAACCTTGCGATAGAAGACGCGATATGCCTTGGCGACAGCCGCGATCTCGTCCTCCGTGCCGGTGAGCCCGATGATTCGCGGATCGAAGGATGAGAGATAATCCTTCATCAGCGCCGGGTCGTCGCGGGTGGGATCGACCGTCACGAAGATGACGTTGAGCTTGTCCGCATCCGGGCCCAAAGCCGTCATGTCCTGGGTCAGGTCGTAGAGGGTGGTCGGGCAGACATCGGGGCAATGAGTGAACCCGAAAAAGATCGCGAAAGGCTTGCCTTTCAAGGCATCGCTCGAGAACGGCTTACCCTCCTGATTGGTCAGACGAAACGGCCCGCCGATGGCAGCGACGGAAGCCTGCTTCTCATCCGGCCACAGGAACAGCAACGTGCCGAGGAGAGTGAGCAACGCGACGAGAAACACGCTGAGCGGCAGAAGAAGAGACCGTTTGAGGATCATTCCACACTCCAAGATCGCCGCTCCGGGCAACGAAAACGGGCGGACACTGGCCATGACGAACCCATCCGTCAACGGTCAAAGTCGTCGCCGCGCACAAGCCAACCGTCACTTGGTCAGGGTTTTTCCGTAATTCGTTATTTCCGCGCCGCTTCCTGCAATCGACAGGAACGAAGGGTCGCACAGCCCCGTTTCGCCATGACCGGAGCTTGAGAATAACCATGATCCAAAGATATGGGAGGAAACGGTGCTGACGAGAATCCTCACCCCCTTTGCTCTTGTCCTGGTGACGACAACGGCAATCGCCCAGGTCGGACCTCCGACGTCGCAGCGCCCGTGTTCCGCCAATCGCCAGCTTGTCATGAAGGATGGCGCGGTCGTCCTCGATACGGGGCCGAACACTTTTGCGCGCTTCGTCAAGAGCGGCGCGGAATGCCAGGTCGATCAATTCCCCGAACCGGCCTGGGTTCCCAGTTCGAACAATCCGCAATGCTTTATCGGCTATCGGTGCCGGGACAGCGGTGACGAATTCTAGAGCATGATCAGAACAAGTGGAAACCGGTTGTTCGCCCCGATCATGCGGCAATAAGAAACCTAGAGTTTGATCGTGTTTCAATCTGAAACGATCAAACTCTAGGGGCGACATCGACGGGCCTTCTAAGGTTAAACGAACCTTAACCGACGCGCTTTACGGTCGACGGCGATATTCCTTTTTGTCTTTTCGTTTTGTCGAGTGGTTTGATGCGCACGGCCCGCCGTTCAAGCTCCCATTATGATGGTCTTTTCAGTGCCTTGCGGGCCTTTTTGGCGCGCCGGGCGCAGGAATTGATAGGCCTCAGCCTCATCATCCTCACCGGTCTTGCCGCCATGGCTCTCGCCACCTGGTCGGTTGACGATCCGAGCCTCAACAACGCCACGGATCTGCCGGTGCACAACCTGCTTCGCTGGCCCGGCGCCATCATCGCCGATCTGTCCATGCAGCTTCTGGGGTTGGGTTCCATCGCGGCGCTGATTCCCCTTGCGATCTGGGGCTGGCGGCTCATGCGCTCCGGCCATATGGGCCGCACGCAACTACGTCTTGCGCTCTGGATCGTCGGGACCGCGGCGGGGACTGCTGTCGCGAGCGCCCTCCCCGCGACCGAAAGCTGGCCCCTGCCCACAGGGCTCGGCGGTGTGGTCGGCGATGCGGTTCTCGGCGGCGCAAAAGCTGTGACGGGACTCGCCAGCGGGACGGCCGTGGGCATTCTGGGCTCCGCCTTCGCAGCCATCGCGATCCTGAGCCTGAGCGCCGCCTGCGGCCTGAGCGCGCCCGACGACGAGCCGATGCGTTCACTCTCCGACGAAGACGATTTGCCGCCCGCCAAGCCCAAGCGCAAACAGGCGGCGGATTGGGACGAGGCCGACGATCTTGGTCCCGACGAGCCGGGTTGGGGGATTGTCTCGCTCGGCGCGCTCGCTCATGGCTTCATGAGCCTGCGCGGCGCGTTGCGCCGCCGTAGCGAGGCAAGACGCAGCCGCGATGACGATATGGACGGCGTTCTGGCCCGGCCCCCGAAGCGCTATGCGCCGGAGACCGGCTGGTCGCGCCGGGAGCCGACCCTCGACGAAATGTCGCCCCGGGCCCACGCGGCCCCTGCCGCCGCACCCATGCACGACGAGGACGAGGAAGATTGGGACGCCGAGAGCGACGCTCCGGCACCTCCGACCCGATCCAGCCCCCGCGTCGCCATGCCGGAACAGCCGCCCGCTCGCGTCGCGCCAGTTCCCACCGCGCCCAAGCCGGGCAAGCGGATCACCCGCGAGGCGCAACCCTCCTTCCTCGACGAAGGCGAATATCAGCTTCCCGCGCTCGGTCTTCTCGCCGAACCGAAAAAACCGGCGGGTCCCATCGTCTCGGCGGACGCGCTGGAACAGAACGCCAATCTTCTCGAAGGCACGCTCGAAGATTTCGGCGTGAAGGGCGAGATCATCAATGTGCGCCCCGGCCCCGTGGTCACGCTCTACGAATTGGAGCCCGCGCCCGGCACCAAGTCGTCCCGTGTGATTTCGCTCGCGGACGATATCGCCCGCTCCATGAGCGCGGTCTCGGCCCGCGTCGCCGTCGTCTCCGGCCGCAACGCCATCGGCATCGAATTGCCGAATCACAAGCGCGAAACCGTGTTCCTGCGCGAACTCTTGGCGAGCCAGGATTTCGAATCGACCAAGCAGAAGCTCGCGCTCTGCCTCGGCAAGACCATCGGCGGCGAGCCTGTCATCGCGGATCTCGCGCGCATGCCGCACCTGCTCGTCGCGGGCACCACCGGCTCCGGTAAATCGGTGGCCATCAACACGATGATTCTCTCGCTGGTCTACCGCCTCAAGCCTGAGGAATGCCGGTTGATCATGGTCGATCCCAAGATGCTGGAATTGTCCGTCTATGACGGCATTCCGCACCTGCTCACGCCCGTCGTGACCGACCCGAAGAAGGCGGTGGTCGCGCTCAAATGGGCCGTGCGCGAAATGGAAGACCGCTACAAGAAGATGTCGAAGCTCGGCGTGCGCAATATCGACGGCTTCAACTCCCGTGTTTCCGAGGCGAAGGCGCGCGGCGAGGTCATTACGCGCACGGTGCAGACCGGGTTTGAGAAAGAAACCGGACAGGCCATCTATGAGGACGAGATCATGGATCTCGAGCCTCTGCCGTACATCGTCGTCATCGTCGACGAGATGGCCGATTTGATGATGGTCGCGGGCAAGGAAATCGAAGGCGCGATCCAGCGCCTCGCGCAGATGGCCCGCGCCGCCGGCATCCACGTGGTTCTCGCGACCCAGCGTCCCTCGGTCGACGTCATCACCGGCACGATCAAGGCGAACTTCCCGACCCGCATCTCCTTCCAGGTCACGTCGAAGATCGACAGCCGCACCATTCTCGGCGAAATGGGCGCGGAGCAGCTGCTCGGCCAGGGCGACATGCTCTACATGGCGGGTGGCGGACGCATCACGCGCGTCCATGGCCCGTTCTGCTCCGACGAGGAAGTCGAGAAGGTTGTGGCGCATCTCAAGCGTCAGGCCCGGCCGCAATATCTCGAAGCCGTCACGGCGGATGAGGACGAGGGCGGCGGCGGCGATACCGCCGTGTTCGATCAGGGCGAATTCGGCTCGGGCTCGGGCGATCTCTACGATCAGGCCATCGCCATCGTGCTGCGCGACAAGAAGGCCTCGACCTCCTACATTCAGCGCCGCTTGCAGATCGGCTACAACCGCGCCGCCTCCATCATGGAGCGCATGGAGAAGGAAGGCATCGTGGGCGCCGCCAACCATGCGGGTAAACGTGAAATTCTGATGGAATCCGCCGGGATGGACGATGAATGACACCTTGGCAGGGAACTTCGCCGCCCGATTCGCGTCATCGATTAGCCACAGGGTTTTTCTAGAGCTCGGCCATGTCTCGTTGGAACATGATCAAACTCTCGATTCTTTGGCGTCGCATGATCCAGGCGAACAACCGGATTCCACCTGTTCTGATGATGCTCTAGGTCCGCCGTCGAAATCCACCGCATGGGAGCTTTTTGAAGCGTGAACGTGATGCGCCACCTGCGTTTCGCCGGTCTGTTGACGAGCCTCGCCGTCTTCGGCGCGGGCGTGCTCCCAGCTGCGGCTCAAACGTTGCCGGTGGACATGATCCTGCCGCCGACCCGACCGCATGCCCCCGTCACTGCGGCCTCCATGCAGCAAGGCTTCAACCTGTCCGCCGCGCCCTTGCCGACGAACACCTTCCAGCCACGACGTCTCGTACCGCCCTCCACCCCCGATGCGGTGACGGCGGCGACGCAGGCCGTCGCCGAGAAGGCGGCCGCGGCGACCGCTGAGAAAATCTCGCCAAAAGCAGTTCCATTACCGCCTGCCGCCCCGCGCAATGCAACGGACAAGGCGACTCTCGCGAAATTGGCCACCGACGAAACACCCGTAATCATCGCACCCAAACCCCTCGCGACGGCGGCGGCGGGCAATCGCGCCATTTCGCGCGTGGAGCAGCTTTCCAACACTGAGATCGTGGAGCGGGCGAATGCCTTTTTCTCGAACATCTCCACGATGGTCGCCGGTTTCACGCAAGTGGGCGGTGACGGCCGTCGGATCGGCGGTACGCTTTATCTCCAGCGCCCCGGCAAGCTGCGGTTCGAGTACGATCCTCCCGCGACCCTCGAAGTCGTCGCCGACGGAACCTCGATCTCGGTGCGCGACAAGAAGCTGCTGACGCAGGACATGTATTTCATTCAGCAGACGCCGCTGAAATTCCTGCTGCGCGAGCATGTCAATCTCGGACAGGACATTCCCGTGACCGGCATCGCGACGGAGACCGACTCCGTGCGGGTGAGTCTGGAGGACCGTTCCACGCTCGGCGGCACCTCGCGCATCATGCTCTATTTCGATCCTGAAGTGAAAAACCTCACGCAGTGGCGGATTGTCGATCCGCAGGGTTTTCAGACCATCGTGATGCTCAACAAGATCGATCGCGGCAGAAGCATCGACCAGAGTCTCTTCCGCATCCAGAACGCGCCGACCTTCGGAAACAGTCGCTAGAGCATGATCAGAACAAGTGGAAACCGGTTGTTCGCTCGGATCATGCGGAATCAAAGATCCTAGAGCTTGATCGTGTTTCAAAGAGACATGATCAAGCTCTAGGATCCGCGCGACCGCCCTCTCTAAACAATGTTTTCGAAGCGATCACCCGGAATAAACACACCCTCCCCGTCATTCCGGGGCGCGCAACGCGCGAACCCGGAACCCATAACCGCTAACGACAGCGAATATGGTGCAGCGACAATCGCTGCGTTTTTTCGGAATTATCAGCGGTTATGGGTTTCCCCGCTTTGCGTGACCCTTCGGGTCGGGCTCCGCTTTCGCGGCCCCGGAATGACGGGTGAGGAGACGATCACGCCTTCACCTTGGCGAGGACTCGCACAATCTCCAACGCCTGACGGCGCAGGTCGGGGCGGGCGATGGTGGTGAAGGCTTGCAGTAGAGGCAGGCTCTCCGGCGTGTCGAGGACGGCTGTCAGCGATCCCTCGGCCTGAGCCTCCGCGTCGTAGAAGGACGCGACCGGCACGTTCAGCGTCCGCGCGATCTCCTGCAGACGGCTCGCGCCGATACGATTGGTGCCTCGCTCATATTTCTGCACTTGCTGAAACGTGATCCCGAGCGCCTGGGCCAGTTTTTCCTGGCTCAACCCGATGGCGGTGCGCCTCAAGCGGACGCGCTGACCGATGCGCCGGTCGGCGGCGCTGGGCGATTTGGCGGCATTTGGTTGGGCGCTTGGCGCTCTGGCGCGGTTGGACGACGTGCTCATAAAACTCCCCAGTGGCGGTGGTGACCACCAGCGGCGCTGGTGGTCGGGGAGTTCAGAAGCCGTCAGGGACGACCGCGCTGCCCTTTAGGCTTTCGCCCTGGACATACGACAGCGCCTCCCCGGCCATAAGGCTGGGAAGGCATCGTTACGGCGGATGCTTGCGCCGCCCTGAAGGGGTTCTGACGCCCCAGAACCGGCTGCGGCCGGCTCCGGCTACGAGATAACACGTGAAGGGGGCAAAGGGTCAATGGCTCGCCGCCCCTCTCACGTCATTCCGGGGCTGCGCAGCGGAACCCGGAACCCAGACCCGTCAAGGGTGACCGAGAGGACGTAACGATGGCCGTCGTTCCCTATCCGGAAACGTCAGCGCGTATGGGTTCCGGGTTCGCCTGCGGCGCCCCGGAATGACGGTGGAGGGTGTGTTGATTCCGAGCCCCTCACCCCAACCCTCTCCCGCAGGGAGAGGGAGTTCGGTCGTGCGTGATAGCTCGTCCACTTTCCCGTCTTTCGGGATCCGCTCGGTCGGGAATGACAGGAGTCGGATCACCGCTACACCAAGAGATCTCTTGACGCCGCTTTCCCTTTGGTGTGTTGCTGAACGAACCGGGTTCGAAAGATCGAACGCGGATTGGACGATGGCAATGACGATGCTCACGCACACGACGAGCAAAACGAAAACCGTCACGACGGCCGTGAAAACGGCCGAGTAGCCTCGTCGTCCCCGGTCCTCTCTCCCGTCGGGGCGAGAGGGGCACCCTGATCAAGGGTTTTGAAATTTCCGGGGAGAGCGCGAACAGGAGAAGTCACATGGGTTACAAGGTCGCCGTCGTCGGCGCGACAGGCAATGTAGGCCGCGAGATGCTCGACATTCTGGCCGAGCGGGCCTTCCCGGTGGATGAAGTGGTGGCGCTCGCGTCCCGCCGCAGCCAGGGCTCGGAAGTTTCTTTCGGCGACAAGACGCTCACGGCCAAGACCCTCGACACTTACGACTTCTCCGATGTCGATCTCTGCCTCATGTCGGCGGGCGGCGAAATCTCCAAGGAATGGTCGCCCAAGATCGCGGCTCAGGGCGTCGTCGTCATCGATAACTCCTCTGCCTGGCGTTACGATTCCGATGTGCCGCTCGTGGTGCCGGAAGTGAACGCCGACGCCGTGCGGCAGATGAAAAAGGGCATCATCGCCAACCCCAACTGCTCCACGGCGCAGCTTGTCGTGGCGCTCAAGCCTCTGCACGATCACGCCACCATCAAGCGCGTCGTCGTCTCGACCTATCAATCGGTTTCCGGCGCCGGCAAGGACGGCATGGACGAACTGGATCGCCAGACCAAGGCGCTCTATTCGCTCCAGGACGTGGTCGAGAAGAAGTTCCCGAAGCGCATCGCTTTCAACGTGATTCCTCACATCGACGTGTTCATGGAGGACGGGTTCACGAAGGAAGAGTGGAAGATGATGGCGGAGACCAAGAAGATTCTTGATCCCAAGATCAAGCTTACCGCCACCTGCGTGCGCGTGCCGGTGTTCATCGGCCACTCGGAAGCCGTCAACGTGGAATTCGAGAAGCCGATTTCGGCGGATGAGGCCCGCGACATCCTGCGCTCCGCACCCGGCGTCGTCGTCATCGATAAGCACGAGCCCGGCGGCTACATGACTCCGCATGAGGCGGCAGGCGAGGATGCCACCTACATCTCGCGCATCCGCGAGGACATCACCGTCGAAAACGGCCTCGCTTTCTGGTGCGTCTCCGACAATCTGCGCAAGGGCGCGGCGCTCAACGCCATTCAGATCGCGGAAGCCATGGTCAATCGCGGCCTGCTGCCGTCGAAGAAGAAGGCGGCGTAGATTTTTCCGTCAGCGAATTGAAAGGGTCGCCCTCGGGTGGCCCTTTTTATTTTGGAGATTGTTCGACGGATCGCAATCGGGGCGGCATGTGAAGGACAAGGTCGAACTTTTGAGAGCGGCCATTCTTGCGCGAAAGCAAGTTCTCGCCACCTGCAAAAATCTTCCGAGAGAGTTCTGCGCTCATATTTTGGGGCGAAAAGGAAACGACTGGAACGTCTTCACCTGGCAATTCGCTGGCGACTCGGAAAGAGGACTTCCCCTCGGCGGTGCCTGGCGTTGCTTCCGGGTGCGAGACCTCGAGAATCTCAGCTTGCGTGATGGCGAATGGTATCGAGGCTGGGAAAAATGGCATGAAGGCCAAACCTGTGTCGACGACATCGACCAGATGGTGGATGCGGAATATGGCCCGGAAATACGCTGAGCCGCTGAGAGCAAGCTTGGAAAATCGGTCGAGCAATATTTTTGCGCGTCATGCCCGCGCTTGTCGCGGGGTATCCACGTCTTGGGGAACCGCGGTGGTTCAAAGGCGTGGATACCCGGCACAAGGCCGGGCATGACGTGGAATTGGTATCGCCATCCTCTCAGATGGAATTTCCAAACGGGCTCTTAGAGCATGATCAGAACAAGTGGAAACCGGTTGTTCGCCCGGATCATGCGGCATCAAAAGAATCTAGAATTTGATCACGTTTCAATCTGAAACCATCAAACTCTAGTGAAAGCGCCTTTGTGCCTAAGGTTCGACAGCCCGGGCCCTGAACTGCGAAATGTGCTCCGGCATATCCTCGACCGCAGGTGAAAATTCACCCGTTTCGGAGTTGCGCACCATCAGCACGCCGGTCGCGACGCCGAAATAAGCGCCATGCAATTGCAGCTTGCCGCGCTCCGCCAGAATGCGCACACAAGGGAACGTCATCAGATTCCTGATACTGTTCTCGATGGCGGCCAATTCCAGGCGGCGTTGATATTCCACGAAATCGGTGCCGCGCGGACCGATGCGCTCGGCGGCCGGGGCGATCAGGTTCATCCAGCGGCCGATGAAATCGCCGGGAGAGAGCGGGGCGGTATCGTCCGCGAAGGCCCGGATGCCGCCGCAGCGGGCATGACCCAGCACGACGATGTGCTTGACGCGCAAAGCCTGCACGGCGAATTCCAGCGCCGCCGAGGTGCCATGATAATCGCCGCCGGTCTCGTAAGGCGGCACGAGATTGGCCACGTTGCGAACCACGAACAATTCGCCGGGGCTCGCATCGAAGATCACCTCGGGCGAGACGCGGCTGTCGCAGCAGCCGATCACCATGATTTCCGGCGATTGCCCTTGCTCGGCCAGCACTTCGTAGCGCCCCTTTTCGCGCGCGAAACGTTCGGCGAGAAAAGCGCGGTAGCCTTCGGTCAAGCGGGTGGGAAACATGGGCCGCCTCCTTGTGATTTATCTATAGAGCGGTGGCTATTTATAGAACGGTGTCTTGGCTAAGCTTGGCGAGTTCGACATTCGCGCCGCAAATGAGCACGCCGACCCGTTCGCCTGCTTTGGGCTTATAGGCTCCCGAGGCGAGCGCGGCCAGCGCGGTTGCACCGCCGGGTTCGATCGCCATGCGCCAATCGCTCCAGAGAAGCCGCTGCGCCTGTCGGATCGCCTCGTCGGTGACGAGCGCTACATGATCGACTTTCTCGCGGCAGATGGAAAAGACCAGGTCGCCTGTATTTCGTGCGCCGAGCGAATCCGCGGCCACCGAATTCACATCCACATCGACAGGGTGCCCGGCCTCCAAGCTCGCATGAAGCGCCCGCGATCCTTCCGGCTCGACGCCGACCACCTTCACGCGACCCGCCCAGAAACTCGCGACGCCGCTGATCAGACCGCCGCCGCCGACCGCAACCAGTACCGTATCGAGGGGAGTGTCGTCCCGCTCCCATTCGAGCGCGACGGTGCCTTGACCCGCAATGGTTTCCTCCGCGGCGAAGGGATGGACACGCAAAGCCCCGGTTTCCGCGACGAAGCGATCGCAGGCTTCCTGCGCGTCTGCATAGCGTGCGCCACCGATGACGACCTCCGCGCCGTGGGAGCGGATGACGGCGATCTTCGCGGGGCTCGAAATCTCCGGCACGAAAATCCGCGCCCTGATGCCAAGCTGCCGCGCCGCATAGGCTACCGCCGCTCCGTGATTGCCGCCCGAGGCCGCCGCGACCCCCGCATTCGGCACTGACTTCGACAGGAGCGTGTTGAACGCGCCACGCGCCTTGAAGGAGCCGGAATGCTGCAGGTACTCGAGCTTCAGACTTACCGGTCCCTCATAGCCGAAGCCCCGCGGCAGGCTCCAGACGGGGGTGCGCCGGATATGGGGAGCAATCCGGGCATGGGCGGTTTCGATGTCGGCGCGGGAAATCGTCATCGTATCGGCGGCTCCGAAAAGAAGAATGCGACCTCTAACCATGTCGAGCCCGACGGCAAGCCCTTTTGAGAGCCGCTATCGACCCACTGTAGAGGTTGGCGCGAAGTATCCTTGGGGTATTATTGGCGGTAACTCAGAGCATCGATGCGACCTATTTCTCCCGCAAACACGAAAAATCGCTCCAGCGAGGAACCAGAATGGCTGAAATCCGTCCCCGCCGCAGCGTCCTTTACATGCCTGGTTCCAATGCCCGCGTGCTTGAAAAGGCGCGGACGCTGCCCGCCGATACGTTGATCTTCGATCTCGAAGACGCGGTGGCGCCCGATGCCAAGGAGGCCGCGCGCGCACAGGTCGTCGCGGCGGTGGCGCGGCGTGATTTTGGTCTCCGCGAGCTTGTCGTGCGCATCAACGCGCTCGACACCCCTTGGGGAGAAGCCGATCTCTTGGCTGTGGCGCAGGCCACGCCCGATGCGATTCTCGTACCCAAGGTGTCGTCGCCGGAAGCGCTTGTCGCGGTCGGCCTGCGCTTGCGGCGGCTCGGTCTCTCCGAGACGACGAAGCTCTGGGTCATGATCGAGACCCCGCTCGCCGTTCTGCAGGCGAAGGAGATTGCGAGCACCGCGCTCGATGTGGATACGCGGCTCGAATGCTTCGTGCTCGGCACCAACGATCTGGCGAAGGAAACCCGCGCGCGCTTCGTTCCCGGTCGCGCGCCGATGCTGCCCTGGCTGATGAACACGCTTGCCGCCGCGCGCGCCTACGGTCTCGACGTGATCGACGGCGTCTACAACAATCTGTCGGATGAAAGCGGATTCAGGGCCGAATGCGAGCAGGGCCGGGATCTCGGCTTCGACGGCAAGACACTGATTCACCCGAACCAAGTCGTGGCTGCGAACGAGATCTTCGCGCCAACCTTAGAGGAAATCGAGCGCGCGGAGATTATCGCAAGCGCCTTCGAGCGTCCGGAAAATGCCGGCAAGGGCGCCATCGCCATCGACGGAGGCATGGTCGAGCGGCTCCATGCGGACATGGCGCGTCGGACGCTCGCACTTGCAGAGGCGATTGCGATCCGAAGTTAGAGCATGATCAGAACAAGTGGACGGTTGTTCGCCCGAATCATGCGGCATCAAAGAATCGAGAGCTTAATCATATTTCAAAGAGACACGCTCAAGCTCTAGTCGAGCGGTCGCGCTTCTTCCGGCAGCATGATCGGAATGCCGTCGCGGATCGGGTAGGCGAGCTTGGCCTGACGGCTGATCAGCTCCTGGCGCTCGGCATCGTAATCGAGCGATGCTTTGGTCAGTGGACACACCAGAAGTTCGAGGAGCTTCGGATCGACTCGCGTGGCTTCGACCGGGAGTTGGGTTTCGTCTTTCATCGCTCGTCCTTATTGCAGCGTCGTGTCCGAACCGCTGCCGCTGCGCGCGAGCTCGATCTCGGTCAGGGCGATCAGGACTTCCGCCCGTGTCTTCAGATCGACGGCTTCGAGCAAAGCTTGCTTCTCACGGGTGCCGAAGGGACTCATCATGCACAGTGCGTTTACCAATGCTTCGTTCGGCGCTTCCTCGATACCCTTCCAATCCACGCGCACCTCCGCCGCTTCGACGAAATCGCGCAGGGCTTTCACGACGCCCGCGCGATCGACTTCTGTCTCGCCGGCGCGCGCGATGAAATCCTCTGCAAATCCTTCGAAATCGACCTGGCACTGACGGAACGGTGTCGTGGTCAGCAGCTCCTCTTCGATCCGAAAACGTGCGACGCCGACGAGCGTGATGAGGTAGCGCCCATCGCTGCTCTCGGCGAACTGCGTGATCCGTCCGGCGCAGCCCACGTTGCAAAGCTTGGGCGCCGTAGCCGTACCACCGCCGTCGGGATCCGGCTGTACCAGACCGATCAGCCGATCGCTCCGCAACGCTTCATCCACCATGGCGAGATAACGCGGTTCGAAGATGTTGAGCGGCATTTGGCCGCGAGGCAGAAGAAGGGCGCCGGAGAGGGGGAAAACGGGGATGGTCGCCGGGCAATCCTTCGGACAACGATAAACCACGCTCGAACCCATCCCGCGCGCTCCTGACTGGACAATCGGCATCAGGCAAACAGGATAGAGGACAACCGGCGTCGTCCTACAACCGTCATCTCGTCCGTGGGGCCCCAGGCCTCGAAGAATTGGACGAGCTGCTTGCGCGCACCGTCTTCGTTCCAATTGCGGTCGCGCCGCACGATTTCAAGAAGCTGGTCGACAGCTTCTTCCTGCCGTCCGCGCGCGTTGAGCGCGAGCGCCATATCGAACCGAGCCTGATGATCGAGCGGGTTCGCCTCTACGCGGCGCTGTAATTCCGCGACATCGCCCAGAGATTCCGCCTGTTCCGCAAGCTCGATGGCTGCGCTTGCGCCGACGAGTGCAGGATCGTTCGCCTTGGCCTCCGGCGCCATGGCGAGAAAGCGCTTCGCACCTTCGAGATCGTTCAGAGAAACGTGCAGTTTCACCATGGCTGCCAGAGCAGGGACGTTGTCGGGCTCTTGCGCGAGTACTGCTGCGTAAAGCTCGGCGGCACCGGCCGCATCGCCTTCAGTGACGGCACTCTCGGCTTCCTGCAGGAGTTCGTCGATGACGCTCGGGCCTATGGGGCCGACGAGGCGCTCGATGAAACCCTTGATCTGTCCTTCGGGCAGCGCCCCCATGAAACCATCGACGGGCTGGCCACGCTGGAAGGCGAAGACGGCGGGGATCGATTGAACGCCGAGCTGCCCGGCGATCTGCGGATGCTCATCGATGTTCATCTTCACGAGCTTCACCTTGCCCCCGGCGGCGAGGACGGCTTTCTCGAGAACAGGGGTGAGCTGCTTGCAGGGCCCGCACCAGGGCGCCCAGAAATCGACCAGAACCGGCTGTTTCATCGATTCGGTGAGGACGTCCTCGCGAAACGTGGCCGTCGAGGTGTCCTTGATGAGATCGTCCGCGGGCTTACCGTTCGGGAGCGTTCCGGGTGAAGTGTCGGCTAGCATGTCGTCCTCGAAAGGTCGGAGAAATCGGTCATCCCTCAGATGGGATTTTACGGCGTGATTTTAAGGCGTAATCGACAATTCTTCCGCCGGTTCGGGCAGGTGGAGAATGATCGGGTCGTGGCCCGTCGAGCGTAGGAATTTCACCAGATCCTCGCGGGAGATGCCTGTCGTCATGGAATTCACGAGCGGATGAAAGTTCACCCGCTCATGCTCCATGAGCTTGGCGTCGAGAATCATGGTGACCCGGCCTTGCGTATCGTTGGCGACGGCAAAGGGTGTCACCGAACCCGGTTCGACCCCCAAAACCTCGCGCAGCTGATCGGCCGAGCCGAAAGACAATCGTCCCGAGGCGCCCAGCACCTCATGGGTCCGCTTCAGGTCGATGGCGGTCTCGTGCTTGGCCGTGATCAGGAAAAGGCGGCCCTTCTTGTCTTTCACGAACAGGTTCTTCGAATGGGCGCCAGGAATGCACGCCTTGATATGGCGCGATTCGGCGACCGTGAAGACGGGTTCGTGCTCCACCGTTTCAGTCGAAATCCCGAGCCCCGCAAGGCGGTCCAACAATTGGGTCGGTGTCAGGTGCGGCAAGACGATGAGCTCCCGTTCGTCCTCGGTTTCTAGAGCTTGATCATGTCTCTTTGAAACACCGAGCTCTCGATTCTTTGATTTCGCATGATCCGGGCTAACAACCGGTTTCCACTTATTCTGATCATGCTCTAAAGATCTCGTTTCCCGGTCTCAAGCAATCAGTTCGCAAATTTCGCTTAGGACCCTCTTGCAATATGAATCTTTTTGGGGCAAATGAGCGGCCTCGCAACGGCGCAACGCGCCGCGGAGCGCGGGTGTAGCTCAGGGGTAGAGCACAACCTTGCCAAGGTTGGGGTCGAGGGTTCGAATCCCTTCGCCCGCTCCAATTTTCTCAAGAATTGTTGGGAAGATAGCATGAACCGCCGGAAGGCGGTTTTTTGCTGTTTGAGGCCGACGCTCAAGTGCCGGCGTGAGTGTCGTCCCCGGCCAAACCGACAGCTTTCGCCGGTCTCTTGAAGGCTACCAGCAGGGTACAAAGGAGTGCCGCTGCAGCACCCGTCAGATAAATAGGGCCGAAAACGCCTTGCGCTCCATCTGGTAGCAGGGGTCGTATGGAGGCTAAAAAGACAGCAGTCGAAATAGCTCCGGCAAGCGGCGACAGAATCAAAAGATCTCTTCGGAGCGTGACGCGGAGAGCTACTTGCCTGAGCAAAATGGCTGTCAACGCTGCTGGAGCCGCTCCCAAGCCGTAGGAAATGGCAAGTACCATCGGATTAGCCGTAAGAAAGACCGGCAAAAGCAAGTCAGTTCCCTGAAGGGGGCGATCATAGAAAGCCCCGAACAGCGCCAGACCAAGGAGAAAGAGGAAGCAACCAATGGGAGGTCCTGCCAGAATGTAGAGCAGGAAGAATCTGACATCTTCTTTTTTGAGGCGGAGCTTGATTGGTCTATCCTCCGATATAGGCGGTCAACGCTATAGTATTTCGCTCAGGCCCGCAATTTGGCTTCGCCTACGTTCTACGGCTCGGCATAGCGAAGTTGAAAGCTCACAGCTAGCTCACGCCACCACGCGCAGCACCGTCGTGATCGGCGTGCCGCGTTTCAGGGTCTTCGTCACGGGAGTCTTCTCGGCGATTTCGAGCAGGCGGGCTTGCCGCTCGGGGTCGAGTGCTTGGTCCAAGGTCACATCCCGCGAAATGCTCTCGTTGCCGTCCGCATCGCGTCCGAAATGGGTATCGACATTGATGCGGCCCAGATCCCACCCTTTTCGGTCCGCGTACATGCGCAGCGTGATGGCGGTGCAGGCGGCGAGTGCCGAGAGCAGCAATTCGTAAGGCGAGGGGCCGGTATCGGTGCCACCGAGCGACGGCGGCTCGTCGGCGGTGAGGTTGTGCGAGCGGGCGCGGATCTCGGTTGCGAAGCCCGATGCGCTGACGAGATGAACGGAGGCCATGCAATACCCTTGGTGATTGTCCGGTTGGGAGAAGTCGCGATCAAGTCTCGGGGAGCGGGATGAACTCGGTCTCGTCGGGCACATGACTGAAGCGGCCGGTCTTCCAGTCTTCCTTCGCCTGTTCGATGCGCTCCTTGCTGGAGGAGACGAAATTCCACCAGATGTGGCGCGGGCCTTCCAAGGCCGTCCCGCCCAGGAACATCATGCGCGTCGGTTTCGTGGCGAGCACGGTGATGCGATCACCCGGACGGAAGATCAGGAGGCGTGGTCCCTCGAATCGTTCGTTCGCGATCTCCACTTCGCCCTCGACGACATAGATCGCCCGCTCCTCGTAGTCGGGATCGAGGGGCGCGGTCATGCCCGCATCGAGCGCGACTTCCACATAGAACCAGTCCGACACCATCTCGACAGGCGCCGAGGCGCCGAAGGCGGAGCCTGCGATCACGCGGGCCTTCAGGCCCTTGTCTTCGATGGTGGGTAGGCGGGCCGCGTCATAATGCTGGAAGGACGGAGCGATTTCTTCCTTGCCGGCGGGCAGTGCGATCCAGCTTTGCAGGCCGAGCATGCGACCGCCGTGGCGCTCCGCCTCCGGCGAACGTTCGGAATGGGCGATACCTCGCCCCGCGGTCATCAGGTTCATGGCGCCCGGCGCGATGTCCTGAATGTTGCCGTTGCTGTCGCGATGGGTGATGCGGCCATCGAAGAGATAAGTGACGGTGGCGAGCCCGATATGCGGATGAGGTCGCACATCCATGCCGTGCCCGGCAATGAACTGAACCGGCCCGAAATGATCGAAGAAAATGAACGGCCCAACCATCTGGCGTTTGCCGTGCGGAAGCGCGCGGCGCACGGAAAAGCCGTCGCCGAGATCGCGTACGCGCGGCACGACGACGAGTTCGAGCGCATCGCAGGATTTCCGGTCGCCCAGAATCGGATCTTCCGTCGGAAGCCAGCTCATCGCGGATCTCCTGTGCTCGCGCGCTTTGTGAGAGAATAAGGTTTGTGGTGCACATGCAAAGCGCAATAGCGAAAGCGCGCTTTGCGTTGATCGACTATTGATCCCAAACCAGCATGAGAAGGCGGTTTGCGAGCGACAGCCTCAGATTGCGGCTTCAAGCTGGGGTTGTTGCGCTGCGATCATGGTAAAGCACCCCACCGTAAAGAGGGACTTCGCGTCGCCGCCGGAGTGTACGCGGTCAGCACAGATGCTTTCGTGTGTCGTGCAGTTTAGCCGTAAGTAACGCCCGGCTTACTTTGTCCAACTTCTATAATATAACCATCAGGATCGCGAATGTAGCAGCGCGTCTCGCCGTACTTGTCCTTTGGCTCTGTGATAAATTCGGCCCCTCGACTTCGCCATAGCTCATAGCAAGCTTGAATATCTGCAACGCGAATATTCATAAAGCTGCTGACCAAATCGGGATCGGCGGGGGCGCTAAGCGTTACCGATGGTTTGTCGGGTGTCGGACCGCCCCCGACGTTGACAATGAGCCACGTGTTCGCGATCTGGATGTACCCCGGCGCGCCGCTGCTGTCGCCTTTGCTCAGAATGCGGCCTCCGAAGACCGTTTCGTAAAATCGAGCCGATCGTTCGATGTCGGCGACGGTGAGAAAGTGTGCGACGGTAAATCCATCCCGCGGCGGCATCTGATAGCTTTTCTGCTCGACTTGTACTTGGTTCATCGACGCCTCCGATATACAACAGCAAGAAGCCTCCCATCATGCTGAGATTTTGTAAAAGCCATCCGTGCTGGCCCATCGATCCGCATTCGTTATTGTCCAATAACGATGCCCAATAAAACGTAGTTCCCAGCGTGTAAAAAACATAAGTAAAGCCGAAGGACGCGCGAACGCGCCACCAGCGACCGCGAACGTCGTGCGTAACTTAAGCGAACGGTTCTTTATCCGTGTCGCGACCTGATACGACAAACTCGCGGCCTGGCATTCGCCGAGCTGGCTTCAATCCGCATTTGGTTGCGTGTTAATGATCCGCGCCCTGGCGTCGTTTCGTTCTGTGGTGGGGGCCTCGCATGTGCTAGACGCCACACGATTGGCCGCATCGGCCATTTTGGAGAGCATGACAGCATGGAATTGCCACCGCTCCTGCGCCAGGGCGTCGATGCCGCGCTTGCGGGCATCCCGCTTGCGGATCTGAGCCGCGCGGCGGGCGTCTTGTCGGCTCGCTATCGGGCGGAGATTCGCGACGGGCGGTTTCATCTCTCGGACGATCTGGCCGCGCGGGCCTATCTCGCGACGCGTTTGCCAGCGACCTATGCGGCCATCCGTGCTGCCATGAATGCGATGGCTGAGGAGCGGCCTGACTTCGCACCCGCATCGCTGCTCGATGTCGGCTCCGGTCCCGGTTCTGCCCTCTGGGCGGCCTCCGAATGCTGGGCCGGTCTTCGGGAAGCCCTTCTGGTCGAAGGAAGCGGAGCTATCCAGGCGTGGGGCGAACGGCTTTCCGCACAACTGCCCTTCTCCGTCGAATGGCGCACGGGAGATGCGGCGGGTTCTCTGCCGGATCTCGCACCCCGCGATCTCGTGACCCTGGCCTATGTGCTCGACGAGCTGGACCCGCAGGCGCGCGGACCCCTCATCGAACGCTTGTGGAGCCTGACCGGAGATACGCTTCTCATCGTCGAGCCGGGCACCCCGGCGGGGTGGGAGCGCATTCTGGCCGCGCGCGCCCGCCTGATCGCGTTAGGCGCGCATATCCTTGCGCCGTGCCCGCATGCGAAAGCCTGTCCCCTCGTTCAGCCCGATTGGTGCCATTTCTCCCGCCGGGTGGCGCGCTCGCGCCTGCACCGGCAGGCGAAGGGAGCGGAAGTGCCGTGGGAAGACGAGAAGTTCATCTATATCGCCGCCTCGCGGCATTCGGGCGCGGCCGTTCAAGCCCGCGTCATCGCGCCGTCCCGGCTTGGGAGCGGGCAGGCCAAGCTGAAGCTGTGCAGCGAGAACGGCACGGTCGAGGAACGCCTTTTCACCAAGCGCGACGGGGCGGCCTTCAAGGCGGCGCGGCGAGCCAATTGGGGCGATGTGCTCTAACACCTCTATCCCTGCTCCTCTTCTCGTCATTCCGGGACGTGCGCAGCACGGGCCCGGAACCCATAACCGCTGCAGGTTCAGAAACTCGCGCCACCCTGGCGATCTATCCTTCCCATGCAGTGGCTGTGGGTTCGGGCTCCGCTCACGCGGCCCCGGAATGACGAAGCTCCTCTCCGAAGTTTGCGGCAGGCCCCTTAGCCGTGCTAACGCCACGGTGTTCATGCGAGAATTTTGATAACGATGGCCGGCAAGAAACCTCTTTTTCGCGGCGATACGCTTCCGCTTCTGAGCCGCCTCTGGCGCGATTGGATGCGCCCGCACGCGAAAACTCTTCTTCTGGTGTTGATCCTTGTCGGCTTCGTCGCGGCGGCGACCGGGCTCTATCCCGTTCTGATCAAGATGGCGTTCGACGCGTTTACCGCGAAGGATGAGACGGCGATCCGACTCGCACCGATTTTCGTCATCGTCGTGACCTCGGTGAAGGGCTTTTCGCTCCTTGCGCTGACCATCCTCACGAACAAGGTCGTGACGCAGATCGAGGCGGATATGCAGACCGCCCTTTACGGCCATCTGATCGATGCCGATCTGGCGCAGATCTCCCGGGAAAGCCCGGCGGCTCTCACGCAGCGCTTCACCACCGATTTCGCCTTCATCAAGGAAGCGCTGACGCGCCTCTCGACGGTTTTTCTGCGCGAGGTCACGACCATCATCGCGCTCATCGGCGCGATGCTCTGGATCGATCCGGTGCTCACGCTCGTCGCCGCCGTGACTGTGCCCTTCATCGCGCAGCCCATCGGCAAGATCGGCAAGAAATTGCGCCGCGTCGCGATCTCGACGCAGGAGCAGACCGGCCAGATGGCGAGCCACATCTCGGAAAGCCTCACCGGTACGCGCGTCGCCAAGACCTATTCGCTGGAAGACTATCTCAAGAACAAGGCGGCCCGGGCCTTCGACGAAATCCGCAAGCTCAAGATGAAGGCCGCGAATGCCAGAGGCCGTCTTGACCCGTTGTTGGAGGCGGGCGGCGGATTTGCGGTCGCGGCCGTTCTCATCATCATCGGCTGGCGTATTACGTCCGGCGAAAGCACGGTTGGTGATTTCACGGGTTTCGTCTCGGCGCTCATTCTCGCGGCTCAGCCGATCCGTGCGCTCGGCAATCTGAACGCCATCGTGCAGGAGGCGGCGGCCTCCCTTCAGCGCACCTTCAACGTGATGGATGAGGCGCCTCGCATCAACGACAAGCCGGGAGCGAAACCGCTTGTGGTGAGGGGCGGCGAAGTCCGTTTCACGAATGTCTTCTTCCACTATCGTGAAGACGCGACCGCGCTCAAAGGCGTCGATCTCGTGGCTCATGCAGGTGCGACCACCGCACTCGTTGGTCGCTCCGGTTCGGGCAAGTCCACGCTGTTGTCCCTTGTGTCACGTCTCTACGATGTGACCGAGGGTGCGGTTCTCATCGATGGCCAGGATGTGCGCGACGTGACGCTCAAGTCGCTGCGCGCTTCGATTGCCGTCGTCAGCCAGGACGTGGTGTTGTTCGACGATACGATCCGCGCCAACATCGCCTTCGGCCGCTCCGCTGCGTCGGATGAGGATATTGTCGCCGCCGCTAAGGCCGCCGCAGCGCATGATTTCATCATGAAACTGCCGGAAGGCTACGACACGGTGGTCGGCACCGGCGGTGGACGGCTCTCAGGCGGCGAGCGCCAGCGCGTTTCGCTGGCTCGCGCCTTCTTGAAAAATGCGCCGATTCTCCTGCTCGACGAGGCGACGAGCGCGCTCGATTCGGAATCCGAGCGTCTGGTGCAGGAGGCGATCCGGGAGTTGATGCGCGGGCGCACGACCCTCGTGATCGCGCATCGTCTGTCGACCGTTCGTGATGCGGAGCGCATCGTCGTCATGGAAGAGGGACGGATCGCCGAAATCGGCTCGCATGTGGATCTCATGGCCGAGACGGGGATCTATGCGCGGCTGCATCGCTTGCAGCTCTCGCACGATATCGAGACTAGAGTTTGATCGTTTCAGATTGAAATAGGATCAAACTCTCGATGCTTTTGATGTCGCATGATCCGGGCGAACAACCGATGCCCACTTGTTCTGATCATGCTCTATGAGTGCGTGACCCGGCTTATTCCCGGCGCATGAGTTGATCGACCAGAATGTTCGACCAGAAGCCCGGCTTGAATTCCCGTTCCAGCGCTTCCGGATCGTAGATCGTCTCGACCCAGGTAAGGAACGGAATGCCCTTGGCCTCGCCGTCGAGCCGATAACGCTCGAAAAACACGTCGAGAATGCCGGTCTTCGAAAAACGGAAATGTCCATAGCGCGGCGACAATTGTCGCAACGCTTCCTCGACCGATTTGTTTTCGTGGACGATGAGATAGAGCGCCGCGACGAAGCCGGCGCGATCCGCGCCGGACTTGCAGTGCAGGATCGCGGGGTAGGCGATCGAGTCGAAGAAGTCCTTGGCCGTCAGCAGCGTCTCGCGGTCCGGTGCGCCGCGCGAGCGTACGATGAACTCGGTCAGTTGAATTCCGAGCCGGTCGCAGGTGTCCTTCTGCAATTGCCAGGAGCCGTGTTCGCGCCCGCCGCGCAGGTTCACGATGGTGCGGACACCCGCCTCTTTGAGACGCGAGATCTGGTAGGGCGCGGGTTGCGCAGAGCGCCAGAGCTTGTCCGAAACGCGATGCTTGTTGAGGTACATCAGCCGAAACACGCCGTGATCGACGAGCAGCATGTTCGCCCAGGCGCGCAGGCGTCCGCCGCCGCTCTCGATGGGGCGGTCCCATCGGGCGATACGGGCCATGCGGCGGGCATAGCGGATTTCGGGTTTCAGAAAGCGGGTGATCAAAAGGGGCTCTGAGATCGATGAAGACAAGGCGGGCCTTAGCAGGCGACGTGGCCGAGGGCAATGTGGGCGAGATATCGGGTTCCCCGTCAAGGTTTTCGAGCCTCACATAAATAACGCGGCCCAGCAGAGCTGGACCGCGCTGAAAGAAAGAGCAGGCCTAACGGTCTGCGATGAAAAGCTTCACTATGCGTAGATAAGAAAACTTTCGTGAGTCAAAAGCAGGAATTTCGAAAGTACGGCGAACTTGATGGCGTGCGCCGATCCCGTACCGTCGGGGTCGTAATAAAGGGCTCCAGTAATATCATTGTAGATGATCCGGTCGTCGGCATCGTGCGCCCCCGCACCGATGAAGAACGCATTCTCATTCAGGACGCCGCTCTCGATCTTCTTGAAGATCGACTTCGCCAGATGGATCGCGTCTTCTCCGACCGTGAAATCGACGATCCTGTCGCAATTCGTCTTGGCGCCGAGTTTTTTATTGAAAACAAACGAGTCCATTCCAGGACCGCCGATGAGCTTGTCGTTGCCGAGGCCGCCGACAAGCACGTCGTTGCCGGCACCGCCGTTGAGGGTGTCGTTTCCGCCATTGCCCAGGAGGGCATTGTCCTGCGCGTTTCCGATGAAGCTGTCACGTCCTTCATCGCCGACGAGGTTTTCAATCGATACGAATTTATCGATTCCAAGACCAGTATTCTGGCCACCGGTCTTATTCAGGTTGACCTTGATGTTGATGCTTCCCCGAAAATAGACCGTATCGGTGCCCGTTCCGCCGCCGAAGAGGTCATTGCCCGTCCCGCCATGGAGCGAATCGTTGCCCGATCCGCCGTAAAGGCGGTCGTTTCCCTGTTCGCCGAAGAGCACGTCATCGCCGTCGAGCCCGCGCAGGGTGTCGTTGCCCAGACCGCCGTAGCAGGCATCTTTGCCGGCGGTGCCGTTCAGAATGTCTGCTTTTTCGGTTCCGAACTGAAGAGTGAAACCCGACTTCGACGGTGTGCCGTTCGCACTCGGCATCACCGGACGCAAAGGCAAAATCTGCGGCACCATCGGCGGCGGCGCGATGACCGCCGACGTGATGTCGGCGGCCTCGGCACCGGTTAAAAAATACGGGCTGACGCTCGCTTCACCGAAAAAGGTGAAAAAAGTCTCGTCTGCCCCGCCAATATTGCTCATGACGCTCATCGCACCAGCGTTGTTCAATGAAGCTGCCGCCACCGATTGTTTTGAAAGTCCGGCGACGACTTGGACTTGCTACTACATTACGTTGCGAAACGCAATCTTGTTCCGCAAGGAAAGTAGGCTGATCCGAATTTGCCGGATCGGCGGAATTTTCGCGCCCTCCAAACGTGGAGGGGTGGTCGGAAATCAGGAACTTCGCTCGGGTCGGTTGCCGCCTTGCGGCCTGTCGTGTAAGGGGTGCGTTTCGATAAAACCCTTCTCGACGGAGACAGGGCGCGCAATCTCTCGCCGCCTCGCCACTCCGTTCCCAACCAATAACATCAGGAGAGCGACATTATGTCGTCAACCTTCGAGACCGTCGCCGGCATCATTTCCGAGACCGCCGACATTCCGCGTGACCAGATCACGCAGGAGAGCCACGCGATCGACGATCTCGGCATCGACTCGCTCGCCTTCCTCGATATCGCGTTTGCGATCGACAAGGCTTTCGGCATCAAGCTGCCGCTCGAGCAGTGGACGCAGGAAGTGAACGAGGGCAAGGCTCCGGCCGAGGAATACTTCGTCCTGAAGAACCTCGTTGCCCGCATCGACGCCCTGATCGCCGCGAAGAGCGCGTAAAACCGTTATGCGCCTCGAATATTTCGAGATGATCGACCGCGTCGTGGTTCTGGATCGCGAGGCGAAACGGATCGAGGCGCAATCCACGGTGCCGATGGAAAGCCCCGTCTTCGAGGGGCATTTCCCCGGCCACCCGCTGGTTCCCGGCGTGCTGTTGACGGAAACCATGGCGCAGGCCTCGGGCTATCTTATCCTGGGGCTGATGGATTTCACTCACATGCCGTTCCTGATGGCGGTCGACAAGGCGCGGTTTCGCACCTTCGTCGGGCCCGGAACGGTTCTGACGATCACGGCGAGCCTCGAACACGAAGGTTCGGGCTATGCGGTGACGAAGGCGAAAATCGCGGTCGAGGGCAAGTCGATCTGCGATGCGGAACTGCGCTTCCGCATCATGCCCTTCCCAGCGGATCTCGACGGGCAGATGCGCGCCCAGGCGCGGCGGATAGGCTTATTGGCGGAGGCTTGAGGCATGCGTGAAGTCGTCGTGACGGGCATAGGTCTCGTCTCCTCGGTCGGGGAAGGGGTCGAGGCCCACATGGCCGCTCTCACCAGCGGCGCGACGCCCCGCACCGATCTCGAAAGCTTCGCGCCCTATCCGGTGCATTCTATCGCAGGCCTGAACTACGACACGCAGATCGCCAAGAAATCCGACCAGCGGCAGATGGAGCCCTGGCAGAAGCTCGGCTGCTACTCCGCCGGTCTCGCCCTCGAAGCGGCGCAGGCGAAAGAGGATGCGGCGCTCAAAAGCGCCATGCATCTCGTCGTGGCGGCGGGCGGCGGCGAGCGTGATTATGCGGTCGATGGGCAGATCCTCACCGGTTTGCGCAATGCGGAGAATTCGGGCGTTTATCTCAACGAGCGCCTGATGAGCGACCTGCGCCCGACTTTGTTTCTGGCGCAATTGTCGAACCTGCTCGCGGGCAACATCTCCATCGTCCATGGCGTCACGGGTGCGTCTCGCACTTTCATGGGCGAGGAATCGAGCGGCGTCGATGCGATCCGCGTGGCGCAGGCCCGCATCGCCTCCGGTCAGAACGACATTTTCCTCGTCGGCGGCTCCTACAACGCGGAACGCCCCGACGCGCTTCTCATCTACGAAATGGGCGGTTTCCTCTGGAAGAAGCCCTTCACCTCTGTCTGGGACCGTCCCGCGCAAGGCGGCGGCATGATTTTGGGCTCCGGCGGCTGCTTCCTCGTGCTCGAATCCCGCGAGCACGCGGATAAGCGCGGCGTGAAGCCGCTTGCGGCGATCACCGGCATATCCTCCGAGCGCAGCCGCCGCGAACCCGGCAGCGTCGCAAAGGCGCTGCGTGAGGCTGCAGTCCAACTCGGCGCCAAGCCGGATGTGATCATCTCCGGCGCCACCGGCGTGAAGGGTACCACCGACGAAGAGCAGAGCGCTTTGCGCGACATCGCGTCGGGTGCAAAAGTTCACGCGACGGCCGATTTGCTCGGCCACACAGTCGAGGCGCAGGCTCCCTCCAGCGTGGCGCTCGCCGCAGCGCTCATCGCCAAGGGCGATGCGGGTGAGGCGCTCGTCACCTCCGTCGGTCATTGGCGCGGTGAAGGCGCCATCCGCCTGACCAAAGCTTCTTGAGGAGAACGGCATGGCGCTTCGCGACAAAAAGGGCCGCCCTCTCGTTGCCGTCACCGGCATGGGCGTGGTCACCTCCATCGGCCAGGGCAAGGACGATACCTGGAGCGCGCTGACGGCAGGGCGCTCGGGCATTCACCGCATCACGCGCTTTCCGACGGAAGGTCTGCGCACGACGATTGCCGGCACCATCGACACGGTGCCCGTCGATCCCTTCTGCGCGCCGATGCTCTCCGAGCGTCTCGCCATGCTCGCGGCTGAAGAGGCGGTCGGACAATCGGGTCTCGCGCGCAGCGATTTTCCGGGACCGCTCTTCATCGCCGTCCCTCCCGTCGAGATGGAATGGCCGCAGCGCCAGGCGCTCGCGGAAGCCTCCGGTCCGAGCGGCGACGTGACTTACACGGATCTCTTGAAGGCTGCCTCGGCCGGCAAGTTCAAGGCATGGCACGATCTTTTCATTTTCGGCACGGTCGCTGATCGCGTGGCGGATAGTTTCGGCACCAAGTCTTCGCCGATTTCGCTCTCCACCGCCTGCTCGTCGGGCGCAACCGCGATTCAGCTCGGCGTCGAGGCGATCCGGCGCGGCGAGACGGATGCGGCTTTGTGCATCGGCACGGACGGCTCGGTTAATCCGGAATCGCTGGTGCGCTTCTCGCTTCTCTCCGCGCTCTCGACGCAGAACGATGTGCCGGAAGGCGCATCAAAGCCCTTCTCCAAGAATCGCGATGGCTTCGTCATGGGCGAGGGCGGCGCGGCTCTCGTTCTGGAAAACGCCGAAGCCGCCATCGCACGCGGCGCGACAATTCTCGGTTATGTTCTCGGCTGCGGCGAGCACGGCGATGGATTCCACCGCACGCGGTCGAGTCCGGACGGCGCGCCCGGCATCGCGGCAATCCGCGATGCGCTCGACGACGCAGGCGTTTCGCCGGACCAGATCGATTACATCAACGCGCACGGCACCTCGACGCCGGAGAACGACAAGATGGAAGCCATGAGCTGCACCGCCGTGTTCGGCGAGCGCATGGCGAATCTTCCGATCTCCTCGAACAAGTCGATGATCGGCCACACGCTCACCGCCGCCGGTGCGGTGGAGGCGGTCATGTCACTTCTCACCATCATCAACGGCCGCATTCCGCCGACGATCAACTACAACGTCCCCGATCCCGCGATCCCGCTCGACGTGGTGCCGAACGTGGCGCGCGATGCAAAGGTCGATTTCGTTCTCTCGAACTCCTTCGGCTTCGGCGGACAGAACACTTGCCTCGTTCTCGGGGCGGAGCCGAGATAGCGGCGTCGACGGTTCGCTTTTAAAACGCGCCATCCTGCCCTCTCCCCCTTGTGGGGGAGAGCTGGAGAGGGGGGTATTGGTGCGACCTTGTTCACGTTGGCGGTGGCACCCCCACCCCTAACCCCTCCCCACAAGGGCGAGGGGAATCGCGGGAGCGAAACGATGACCCGTATTCTCGTCACAGGCGGCGGCAAGGGCGTCGGAGCGGCCATCGTGCGCGCGCTGGTCGCGGCCGGCCACGATGTGGACTTCACCTATCGCTCGTCAGGCGATTCAGCGGCGGCACTGGCCGCCGATCTCATGACCGCCTATCCCGGTCGCAAGGTCGCGGGCCATTCGCTCGATCTGTCCGACAAGGCGGCGCTCGACGCCTTCTGCGAAAGCATCGAGGGCGAGGCCTTCTTCGGCTTCGTCCATAATGCGGGCCAGCCCTATGACGCGCTCGCCGCCATGATGCAGCAGGACAAGGCCGAAGCCGCCATGCAGGTGAACTTCTGGTCCCTGACGCGGATCGCCAAATCGCTTATGCGCGGCATGATCCGCGCCAAGGCCGGACGCATCGTCGCCATCGGCTCGGTCGCGGCGCTCCAGGGCAATCCCGGCAACGCGGCCTATGCGGCCTCCAAGGGCGCGCTGATCTCCTATTGCCGCACGCTTGCCATCGAGACGGCGAAGCGCGGCGTGACGGTGAACGTCATTGCACCGGGCTTCATCGACACGGACATGATGGCCCCTTACGCCGCCTATCGCGACAATATGGAAAAGCAGATTCCGGCCGGCCGCTTCGCCAAGCCGGAAGAAATCGCGGGCCTCGCCGCCTTCCTCATGTCCGAGCCCGCCGCCTACATGACCGGCACGGTGCTGCCGATGGATGGCGGGCTGACCTCGATGATCGGCGTGCATCGGTAAGACGATAGTCCGAGTGAGCCGGTTTTGCGAACAATGTTATAAGGGGGCGTGATCAACTACGAAGACGTAACGACTCATCGAAGGCGCTCTGTCCTTCCCCCCGACCTCCAACGGTCCATCGCTCGGTTGGGCGAAAGACTTCGGGCGGGACGGGTGGACGAAAAGGCGCTTACAGCGTTTGTCCTCGGCTTCCATCAGCTTCCTGTCGAGGTTCATCCGCAAGCCGCGATGGAAATCCGCGAGATCAGCGGGTTGTATCGTCTCTACAAAGCCAAATCGACTTACCTCAGTCTGATTTGGCCAACGAGAACGGAAAGCGATCTGCTACGGCAGCATTCGCCACTGAAGTTTCTCTATATTTTTCACGGTAGCGGATATTTACGCGAGGCGGCTCTGGAGGCTTTCGACGGGCCGCTGGAAAGCCCCTTCCTGTTTGCGTGTATAGCCTATCGCTTGAACGATTGGGTGAAAGAGATCCGACAAGCGGCGCTCGCATGCGCGGAGAGGACGTTTCGGCAAACCGCGCCCGATATCATCGCAAAGGCCGCCTTCATTCTGCTCCCGCGCGTCCGCGACTGGCATCGGTGGAGCGAAGAGGCTGCGATCCTAGAGAAAACCTTCTCTCGCCCCGATGTCGTAGAACGCCTGGCATTGCTTATCGCAACCGAGGTCACTGGACCGGCGGGCAAAGCGCTTACATTTGCGATGCGTCACGCAGAAATGGACCGTCATCTCATGCGCATCTCCCAGGTCGCGGTGCAGCCGCCTGTGCGCGCATTGACCCTCAGAATTCTCATTGAGGGCCGGATCTTGTGGCCGGAAGGTATTAGGAAAGAGTGGATCGACAAGTCGATGGGGCGCTACAAACTCGCTGTGACCTACGCGGAGCGCGTGATTGAGCGGCCTGTCTCTCTCGATTCGCTGATCGCCCAGGGGGCGGCAGACAAGGCAGCCATGGTGCGTCGGGTCGCGGCGGACGGGCTTGTCCGCCACCGAGCCTCTTTGAATGAGGTCGACCAGCTGACGGCGAAATTCGCCGCAGATCGGAGCGCCGCCGTCCGGGAGCGCGCAATCTTCATCCTTAAAGAACGGGACGAGGAGGGGAGACGATAAGGGCGAGGGCAGTGCGCAGAGCTTGTCATCCGCCTCAATGAGACGGCCCGGGAAGGTGCGACGGCTGCCGCGCGCCTTGTCCGTCACGCACGGCGGTTATGGGTTCAGGGCTCCGCTGCGCAGCCCCGGAATGACGGGTGAGATCGGCCCCCGAACGACATCACGCCTTCACTTCGGCAATGGCCCGCACGAGCGCCAGCACCTGACGTCGCAGGCTGGGATGGGCGATGGCGGCGAAGGCCTGGAGCAGGGGTAGGCTCTGCGGTGTGTCCAGAACGAGGATCGGTGATCCGTCGGCCTGATCATCCGCGTCGTAGAAGGACGCGACCGGAACGCTCAGGACCCGCGCGATCTCCTGCAAGCGGCTTGCGCCGATGCGGTTCGTGCCCCGCTCATATTTCTGGACCTGTTGGAAGGTGACCCCGAGCGCCTGGGCCAGTTTTTCCTGACTCAACCCCATGGCGGTGCGCCTCACGCGAACGCGCTGACCGATGCGCTGGTCGGCGGCGCTGGGCGCTTTGGCGGCGTTTGGTTGGGCGCTTGGCGCTCTGGCGCGGTCGGACGACGTGCTCATGAAAACTCCCCCGTGGCGGTGAACGACCACCAGCACAACCGCTGGTGGTCGGGGAGTTAGAAAACCGCCCAAGGACGGCCGCGATGACCTTTAGGCTTTCGCCCTGGACATGCGCCATCGCCTCCCCGGCCATAGCTGGGAAGGCATCGTTGACGGCCGATACCGACCGCCTTGGGAAGAGGTTTCTACGCCCCAGAACCGGCTGCGGCCGGCTCCGGCTACGAGATAACACGCAGGAGGGGGAAAGGGTCAATGGCACGCCAAGCCTCCCTCCCGTCATTCCGGGGCTCTCCCCCGTCATTCCGGGCCGCGCAGCGGAGCCCGGAACCCAGAGCCGCCGAGGGTGGTGGAGAGGGCGCAACGATGGCCGTCGTTTCTTATGCGGATAAGCCAGCGTTTATGGGTTCCGGGCTCTCGTCTAACGCTCGCCCCGGAATGACGGGTAGGGAGGTGGCGGCTTGTCATCTGGCGCTTCGCCCTTTAATCCCGCCGTTATCAGTTTTCTTTCGTCATGGCCGTCCCCGGACTGGATCCGGGGATCAGCCCGGCCATCCACGTCTTGCTCCCGCGAAAAGACGTGGATTCCCGGAACGGGTCCGGGGATGACGCCGAATAGGAATGTTTCATGCGTGCCCTTCAGCTTTTCGGCGACCGCGATCTGCGCCTGACGGAAATGGACGCTCCGCCGCCCCCGGCTGACGGCGAGGTGCAGATCCGCGTCAAGGCGCTGGCACTGAACTATCTCGATGTCTGGGGCTTTCGCGGCATGGCTTTCGCCAAGCGCAAGATGCCGCAGGCGGTGGGCGTGGAGGCGTCGGGCGAGATCGCGGCTGTCGGCGCGGGCGTCACCAAGTTCAAGGTCGGCGACAAGGTCACCATGTACGGCGCGGAGACCTGCGGCCATTGCAAGGCCTGCCGCGAGGGGCGCGATAATCTCTGCGAGAACGTCGCCGGCATCATGGGCTTCCATATCGACGGCTTCGCCCGCGAGCTGATCAACCGGCCGGAACGCCTCGTCATTCCGGTGCCCTCGAATGTTTCTTTCGAGGATGCGGCCTGCGCACCCATCGGCTTCGGCACGGTGCAGCACATGCTGTTCGACAATGCGAAGCTGGAGCCGGGTGAATCGATCCTCGTCCATGCGGGCGGGTCCGGGATCGGCACGGCGGCAATTAAAATGGCGAAGGCCATCGGCTGCGAGGTCTTCACCACCGTCGGCGATGACGAGAAGGGCGAGAAGGCCAAGGCGCTCGGCGCGGATCACGTGGTCAACTACCGCACCGAGCGTTTCGAGGGCGAGGTTCGTCGCCTCACCAAGCGCAAGGGCGTCGACGTGGTGTTCGAACATGTGGGCGTCGATACCTGGAACGGCTCGCTGCTCTGCCTCAGGCGCGGCGGCCGGCTCGTCACCTGCGGCTCGACCTCGGGCGTCTCGACGACCATGAACCTGATGCAGCTCTTCCAGCAGCAATACCGCATCTTCGGCTCGTTCGGCTGCAACATGCGCAACATTTCCGAGTCCCTCGAGAAGATGGCGGGTGGGATGAACCCCGTGATCGATTCCATCTTCAAGCTCGACGATTTCCAAAAAGGCCTGGAGCGGTTGGAAAGCCGCAAGGCCTTCGGCAAGATCGTCGTGGCGTTCTAAGAGTTTCGCTCGTGCATCATCACGCCAAGCGCTCGCGGAGTCTTCTGTCGCGCCTCGCCGAAACGGTGATGGTGGGCCTCGTGCGCGGCGTCTTCGGCTTCGCGCGATTGATCGGACCGGAGCGGTCGGCCGCCCTGGGCGCGGGGCTGGCGCGGACCATCGGACCGTTTCTCCCCGCCCATCGCACGGCGCTTGCCAATATCCGCGCGGCCTATCCGGACATGTCGGAAAAGGATGTGCGCGCTTTGGCCCTGGCGGCCTGGGGCAATCTCGGCCGCACAGGCGCGGAATATCCGCATCTCGGCGAATTGTTCGATTTCGATCCCGATGCCATGACGCCCGGCCGGGTCGAAGTGGATGGAATCGACCAATTCGTCGCGCTTCGTGATGACGGAAAGCCCGGCATCTTCTTTTCGGCCCACCTCGCCAATTGGGAATTGCCCGCCATCTGCGCGGCCCGCTTCGGGCTTGATGCGACGGCGGTGTTTCGCGCGCCGAACGATCCGGCGGTAGCCCGCGTGCTGCACGAGATCCGCTCGGGCACCATGGGTGGGTTGGAGGCCGCGCGGCAGGGGGCCGCCTTCGCCATGCAGGGCGCCTTGGAGAAGGGCAGCCATCTCGGCATGCTCATCGACCAGCATTTTACCCGTGGCGTCGAGGTGGATTTCATGGGCCGTCCGGCCATGGTGAACCCAATCCTCGGCAAGTTCGCACGCCGGTTCGATTGCCCCGTGCACGGGGTGCGTGTGATCCGTTTGCCGAACCACCGCTTCCGCCTGCAACTGACGCCGCCGCTCGATCTTCCACGCGATCCGGATGGGCAGATCAACGTCGCAGGGGCGATGCAGGCCATGACCTCCGTGGTCGAAGGCTGGGTGCGGGAAAATCCCGAGCAATGGCTCTGGATGCACAGACGTTGGCGCGTCCCGGCTCCGCGCTCAAGGTAACGTGAGTTTTCTTTCAACGAATTTCGTGTTCCATGGAAGCATGGGTTCACGTTTGAAATTTCTGCTGGCTTTCGGCCTTGCGGCGCTCAGCCTGCCGGCGGTGGCCGAGACCCCGCGTGCGGTGGTGGAATTGTTCACGAGCCAGGGCTGCTCCTCATGCCCACCGGCTGATGCGGTGCTGGCCGATCTCGCGCGCCGTCCGGATATGATCGCCCTGACCTTCCCGGTCGATTACTGGGATTATCTCGGCTGGAAAGACACCCTCGCGCAGCCCGCCTTTACCTTGCGCCAGAAGGCCTATGCCCTGGCCCGCAGCGACCGGCAGGTCTTCACGCCGCAGATCGTCGTGAACGGCGTCAAATCCTGTGTCGGTTCCGACCGCGCGCAGATCGAGCGCTCCATCCAGAGCACGGGTCGGCACGGTAATAATCTCGCGGTCGAGGTCACCGCCCACGAGAGGAACGGCATCGTCACCATCGATGTCGGCAACGCGATGTCGGACGCGAGCATGCGCTACGCGGAGGTTTGGATTCTCCCGGTCACGCGGTTGCAGACCGTGCAGATCGGCCGTGGCGAAAACCGGGGTCGTGCCATGACCTACGCCAACGTTGTGCGCGACATTCGCCATGTCGGTGCGTGGAGTGGCGCGAAAATGCAGTTCGAAGTGCCCGCTGCCCATGCCCGCGAGGGCGGCGACGGCTATGTGGTGTTGCTGCAAGCCGTCGACGATGCGCGACCGAGCATCATTCTCGGCGCGGCGAAGAGCGAAGGCCTCTGATCCGCAAGAGTTTGATGCTGCATGATCCGGGCGAACAACCGGTTTCCACTTGTTCTGATCATGCTCTAGGCGGATCGTTCAAGCGGATCTTCTCAGATCATGATCACCCGGTTCGGCAATTCGTTCGTCTCGTCGATACGCGGCGGCGCGTGTTCGGCGAGGATCGAGCCGGTGCGTTGCACGGCGCGGTCCAGCCCTTCGGCGACACGCCCCTCGCCGATAGCGGTGACGAGGTCATGCACGATGTCGTTCCAGACATTCTGATCGACGCGAGCGGCGATGCCGATATCGGCGATGATTTCCGCATAGTGTTCGGCGGCCGCCACATAGATCAGAACGCCGGTGCGCTCGCGGGTTTGGATCAGGCCGCGGCTTTTGAACTCCCGATGCGCGGCTTCATGTGCGCGGGCATGTTTCACGACGCGCGGCACCAGCGCGAAGCGGTTGTTCACGAGCGAGAGAAGAAAGCTCAGCACGATGGCGACACCGAGCTGGATCAGAAAGATGCGGGACGCGCTGAGCGCCGTCAGCCAGATCAGCGGCCAGGGCGTGACAAGGGCGGCGAGCAGCGCCCAGATCAACGGGATCGAGCGGTAGCCGCCCGCCTGATTGGCGACGACGATGACGATCTCACCCGCCGTATTCGCCTCGAGATCATGGACGATCTGCGTGAGGCGATCCTGCTCCTCGATGGTGATCATGCTACCAGCTCCCCGACGCGCCGCCGCCACCGGAGGAGCCGCCCCCTCCCGAGAATCCGCCGCCTCCGCCTCCGCCACCTCCCCAGCCTCCGCCGCCCCATCCGCCCATGCCCGTCGGAATGATCCAGGGGCCCGCGCGCCCGCGCCGCACGCCGCGTCCGCCGCCTGGATTGAGGGCGCGGAAGATGATGAAGACGAGGATCATGAAGACGATGAAGGGAATAATCGATTCGGCGCCGCCGCTCTCGTCCTCACGCACCTGCGCCCGGCGCTGCCATTCCTCAGCATCGCCGGAGAGGATCGAGAGAATGGCATCCGTTCCCGCACCGATGCCTCCGGCAAAATCGCCCTTCTGGAATTGCGGCGCAATCGCCGTCGAGATGATGACCTTGGAGAGCGCGTCGGTAAGCGCGCCTTCGAGGCCGTAGCCGACCTCGATGCGCACCTTACGTTCCTTGGGCGCAACGATCAGCAGCGCGCCGTTGTTCTTGGCCTTCTGGCCGATCTGCCAGGTGCGGAACAGGCGGTTCGCGTAATCCTCGATCTCGTAGCCCTCCAGCGACGGCACGGTCGCGACCACGAGCTGGTCGCTCGTCTTGTCCTCATAGGCCTTCAACTTGGCTTCGAGGGCGGCGCGCTGATCGGGCTTCAGGAGATTTGCGGCATCGACCACCCGCCCCGTGAGCGCGGGGAAGGTTTGGGCGAAAACCGGAGCGTGGAGAAATATCCCGAGGCAGAGAAGAAGCACGACGAACATCCTCCTCCTGAGGGAGAAGGACGGCAGGGAGACATGAACACGCGTGGCGGAGCGAAACACGTCTAGAATTTCACCTGCGGCGGCCGTTCGGCGCCGGACGTGGCGGCGAAGGTCTCCATGGGCTTCGCGCTGGGATAGAGAATTGCGGCGATCCAGCGACCGGGGATCGTGCGCAGCTCGGTGTTATAGGCGCGAACCGACTCGATATAGTCGCGCCGCGCCACGGCAATGCGGTTTTCCGTGCCCTCCAGCTGCGATTGCAGGGCCAGGAAATTGGCGTTCGATTTCAGTTCCGGATAGCGCTCGACGGTGGCGAGCAGCCGCCCCAGCGCGCCGGATAATTGCGCCTGTGCTTCCTGGAACTGGCGGAATTTTTCCGGATCGGTGACGGTGGAGGCGTCGACCTGGATCTGACTCGCCTTGGCGCGGGCTTCGGTGACCTGCGTCAGAACCTCGCGCTCCTGCTGCGCGAAGCCCTTCACCGTTTCCACGAGATTGGGCACGAGATCGGCCCGGCGCTGATACTGGTTCTGGACTTCGCTCCAGGCCGATTTGGCATGTTCCTCCAAGGTCGGCACATTGTTGATGCCGCAGGCCGACAGACCGAAAGCGAGGACCAGCCCGAGAAGGGCGGTCGGTAACCGAAGGGGAAAGAACCCTGGCATCCTCGTAGTCCTTTTCAGCTTGGCCGGACTCGTGGTCCGCTCAAGACATGGGGCAACGTCGCGTTTCGCCAAGCGTTCTTCTAAGCGGTTTTTGGAGGTATACAATCGCGACTTGAGGTAAGGCTGGGCCCTTGCCCCGACACAGGTGAAACATGACTTTTCTGCCCGATCTGAGCACGCTCCTGACCTATTCGCTCGCTTGCACGGTGCTGTTCATCACGCCGGGGCCGGACATGAGCCTGTTTCTTGCAAAGACCATGGCTGGCGGACGCAAGGCCGGCATGGCCTCCATGCTCGGCGCCATGGTCGGATGCTGTGTGCACACGCTTCTGGCAGCCCTCGGCCTCTCGGCCCTGCTGGCGGCCTCCGTCACGGCGTTCACGGTGCTCAAAATCGTCGGCGCCTTGTATCTCCTGTGGCTCGCCGTGGATGCGGTCCGGCACGGCTCGGCGCTCAACCTGAAACAGGATGAGAAGGCCGAAGTGTCGATCTGGAAAACCTTCATGGTCGGCGTCGGCATCAATCTCACCAATCCCAAGGTGGTTCTGTTCTTCGTGACCTTCCTGCCGCAATTCGTGCAGGCGGGTGATCCGAATGCCGCCGAGAAACTCGTTTTTCTCGGGCTCTATTTCATCGCGCTGACCGCGCCCATGGCGGCCATCATGATCCTGGGAGCGGATAAGGTGATCGCGCTCCTGCGCCGCCGCCCGAAGGTGATGCGCGCCATCGACTATTCCTTCGCCGGATTGTTCTCAGCCTTCGCGGTGAAGATTCTGGCGACGGCGTCGCGGTAGGATCCTGCAAAACCCCGTCATTCCGAGCTCGCCTGCGGGCCCCGGAATGACAAGGGTATCGTCGTGGATGGATAGTCGGGACGGGTAGCGACGCTTGGCGGATCATGCTCTAAGCATTCCATTACAAGTCGTATGAGATACGGGGGCGATGCGCAGCGATCTCGACCCATTGCCGGCCAGAGTGCGCCTGGATCTGCGCCGGGTGCTCGAGGTGCTGTTTGCCGAATTCGACGAGGCCCTGAAAGGCAAGCTCGCCCCCGAGCGCAAGAAAGGCCGCATCCTCAAGGTGATCCTCTACGGCTCCTTTGCCCGTGGCGAGGGAGTGATCGACCGGGTCAGCGGCTATGTCTCCGATTACGACCTGCTGGTGGTGGTGAATAACGATGAATTCGCCGATTTCGAATATTGGCAAGGCGCCGAGGACCGGTTCGTCCAGCGCGCGCTGAGCGCGCCTTTGCGGCCGGTGCCGAGCCTGATCGTGCACAGCCTGCACGACGTCAACGAGAAGCTGGCGCATGGCCGTTATTTCTTCATGGACATCTTGCGCGAGGGCATCGCGCTCTACGAGAAGTCCGGTCATCCCTTCGTCAAGCCGCAGCCGCTGACGCCGGAGGCGGCGCGGGAAGAGGCGAAGGGATACTTCGACTATTGGTTTCCGCTTGCTTCCCAGCGGTTCGAATTGGCTCAAGAAGCGATATCGCGCGGATATCTCAGAGATGCGGCATTCGATCTGCACCAATCGGTCGAGCGGTTGTATCACTGCGTACTCTTGGTGATGACGCTCCATACGCCCGCAAGCCACAACATCAAACATCTGCGTGGATTGTGCGAGGATCTCGATAGGCGTCTGATTGCGGCCTGGCCGCGAGACACGCGTTTGGCGCAGCGCCATTTCGAGAAGCTCAAGCGCGCCTATGTCGATGCGCGTCACTCACCCCATTACGAAATCACGCTGGAAGAGCTGGCCTGGCTCGGCGAGCGCATCGCAGTGCTGCAGAACATCGTGCGCGAGATCTGCGAAGAGCGGCTGAAATCATAACCCTCTCCGTCATTCCGGGGCTTGCGCCCATGGCGGCCATCATGATCTTGGGGGCGGACAAGGTGATCGCGCTCCTGCCCGCCGCCCGAAGGTGATGCGCGCCATCGACTATTCGTTTGCGGGACTGTTCTCGGCGTTTGCGTTGAAGATTTTGGCGACGGAGGCGCGATAGGGCTTCTCTCTCCTCCTTGCGGGGAGGGGGTCGCAAAGTCGAAGCCCAGCGATCTTTCGCCTTTGCGCTGCTAATACAGCCCTCGAACCTTTGTACGTTCACCCGGTCGAACCACCCCCACCCTAACCCTCCCCGCAAGGGGGAGGGAATTAGCGTGGCGCCTGACGCTCGCCGCCCGAATCCCGTCCCGCAATCAGCCAATAAATCAATCCGGCCACGGCACCGGTCAGGCCGAGCACCGCGCTCACATGCAATTCGGCGGGGGTCGCGACGCGGATCGAGCCGCGTAAGATCCACGGCACCGCTGCGGTCAGAATGGCGGTCGCACACACATGCCAGACGAGGCTCTTGGCTTTCACGACCTCGCTGACGATGGCGACGAGGAGCGGTGGGAAAACCAGGAGCGTGAAGACCAGCCGCCCCATGACCTCGAAGGCCTGTCGGATGATCGGCTCAGGATCGTCGGACGAAAAGATGTCATCCATCAGGGACCAGAAGCCGGCGAAGACCGTGTCGCCGGTGAGCGTCGCCATGGTCGGATCGACGATGCAGGCGAGGAAAAGGAAGAACCCGCTCGCGCCGATGGCAACGAGAAGCGCGAAGGGGATGAGAAGAAGCCAGCGGAGCATTTGCCAGTTATGTCACAGGCGCTTTGGATGAGCTACGCTTCTGACGAATCCCAGCTAGATTTCGACGCCGAATATCTCGCAACGCGAGCGTATGAAATCGACCCCGCCGTTCGTCGTTGTCGGTCAGACCTACTCCCCGTCCCCCAGCGCATACACACCTTCCGCCCCGATGCCTTGTTCGGCCATCAGGCGGGCGCGGGCGCGCAGCTTTTCCGTTTCGCTCTTGAGCTGGCCGCAGGCGGCGAGGATGTCGCGGCCGCGGGGGGTGCGGACGGGGGAGGCGTAGCCGGCGCGGTAGACGATTTCGGAGAAGCGCTCGATGCGCTCCCAATCCGAGCATTCGTATTTCGAGCCGGGCCAGGGATTGAACGGGATCAGGTTGATCTTTGCCGGAATGCCCTTGAGCAGGCGCACCAGTTCGCGCGCATCCGCGTCCGAATCGTTGACGCCCTTGAGCATCACGTATTCGAAAGTGATGCGGCGTGCGTTCGACAGGCCGGGATAGGCGCGGCAGGCGTCGAGCAATTGCTTGATGTCGTATTTGCGGTTGATCGGCACGAGGTCGTCGCGCAGCTCGTCGCGGACCGCATGCAGCGAGATCGCCAGCATGGTGTTGGCTTCGTTGCCTAGGCGCTCCATCTGCGGCACCACGCCGGAGGTGGACACGGTGATGCGGCGGCGCGAGAGTGTGAGGCCCTCGTTGTCGGACATCACGTCGATGGCGGCGACCACGTTGTCGATGTTGTACAGCGGCTCGCCCATGCCCATGAACACGATGTTCGAGACGAAGCGGTTGCCGTCGCTCGGCACGAACGCGCCCTCGGGCGGGCTCGCATCCGGCCAGTCGCCGATGCAATCGCGCGCGACGACAAGTTGGGCTACGATTTCGGCGGAAGTCAGGTTGCGCACGAGGCGCTGAGTGCCGGTGTGGCAGAAGGAGCAGGTGAGGGTGCAGCCGACCTGGCTCGACACGCAGAGCGTGCCCCGGTCGACTTCCGGAATGTAGACGCACTCGATTTCCGCGCCCTTGTCGAGGGGGCCGGTGGAGGCCATGCGAATCAGCCACTTGCGGGTGCCGTCCTTCGACACCTGCTCGGAGACCACTTGCGGTCGCGCCAGTGTATAAGCCTCGGCCAGCGCCGTGCGCAGGCCCTTGCCCACATTGGTCATCTCGTCGAATTGCTTCGCGCCCCGGAAATAGATCCAGTGCCAGAGCTGCGCGACACGCATCTTGTGCTCGCGCTCCGGCACGCCGATCTGGGCGAGCTTGTCCTTCAGCTCGTCGCGGGTGAGGCCGACGAGAGACGTCTGGCCCGAGGCGGACACGGTGATCTCAGCCTTTTTCTCGATGGCAAGCGTTTCCCGCCCGGCCGCGCGCGCGGCTTCGGTCACCGCGACAGGGGCCGCGTTGGGGTTATGCTTGGCGATGTCGAGCGCCGTCGCCATGGGAAATCTCAGCCTTCGTTAAAGGCATGATTCAGAAAAGTGGAACCCGGTTTTCTGATAAAATCATGCGACATCACAAACTTAGTGTCCGTCCCGGACACCAAGGGAATGCAGGCCCTATAACACGATTACGACGGAAAAGAGAGCCCTTTACGGGCACTCTTTCCGGGCGCGATCGAGAGCCTGGCCGAAGCCGGAAAGGGAATAGCGGTCGGTGAGCTGGTTGCCCCGTCCCGATTGCGCCTTCACCAGAACGCTCTGCCCCTTGGACATGGTCGCAATGGCCTGGCCTTCCTCGGCGGGGTTCTTCAGCCACGCATTGGCGCCTTGGGTCAGAAGGGCATAGCTGGTGGTGCCGATGGCGGCTTCCGCCTTCGCGTTTTCCTTGGCGCCGAAGCCGAACACGAAGGCGACTTCGTTCTTCACGTTCTCCGCTGGACGCAGCGAGACGAACATATAGGCCGGATCGCGGCTGAGATTTTTCGGCAGGCGCTCCTTCGGCTGGCTGAGCGCGTAGCAGATCTTCGTTTTGCCGGTGGAGGCGATATAGACGCCCCAATCGCCGAAGGAGGCGAGAAGCGTTGCGCCGCCGGGGCCGGCCGCTGGGGCCGCCGAAGTGGCGGGCTTTGCCGCCGGCTTCGCGGCGGGCGCGGCCTTCGTCGGCGTCGCCTTGGCGGGTGCGGCCTTAGCGGGTGCGGCCTTGGCGGGTGCGGTTTTCCCCTTCGTCGTGGTGGCCGGCTGAGCCAGAACTTCAGCCCCAGAACCGATGACGAAAGCAGCGGAGATGATGCTCGCGGCGAGGCCGCGCTGAAGAGATGTGAGAATCATGAGGCGAAGCCTATACCGGGATGGTTAAGAACTCTTCACCACCTTCGCCGTGCTTCGCGAAGAGGAAAAACGGCCCCGGTTCTGCGACGAATTTTCGCGCTCCGACAAGCGTGATCGACTGCCCCTCGTCATAAGAAGGTTGGGTCAGACCACGAAAAGATCCTTGTTCGTCAGGAGGAGGCCGGGCTTCAGCTTGGCAAAGAGAACGGCTGCCGCCTGTCCGGTGCCGTCGGGATCGTAATACAGGGCGCCGGTGTCGCTGTTGTAGATGACACGGTCGCTCGCATCGTGGGCCGCAGGTCCGATATGGAAGGCATCCGGCTTGAGCACGCCCTTCTTTCCCAGCTTGGTGAAGTAGGTCTTGTCGAGAAGCATCGAATCGTCGCGCACGGAGAAATCCGTGATCGTGTCGACGTTTTTCCTGCCCGGTTTTGCCTCGGAGAATGAAAAGTAGTCCTTTCCCTTGCCGCCGGTGAGCGTGTCGTTGCCCGCCCCGCCCTGGAGGATGTCGTTTCCGCCATCGCCGTAAATCCGGTCGTTACCGGCCTCACCGAGGATCAGGTCGTGGCCGCCGCCGCCATAGATCGTGTCCTTGCCGCCGCCGCCATAGAAGAGATTGGACCCGGAATTCCCTTTGAGACGATCATTCCCCTGATCGGCGAGGACGCCTTCGACGGATGAGATCTGATACGTTCCAAAGCCCGTGAATTGAGGTCCGGTCTTGTTGAGGTCGACGCTCACGTTCTGGGTCCCGGAAAAAACCAGGGTGTCGTTTCCGGCGTCACCGAAGACCGTGTAATCCCCCCAGGCCGCTTCCAGAAGATCGTTCTCGGCAGTGCCGGTCAGAAGTAAGGTTTTAGGATCGGCGGGGATGGTAGCCATGGGAACCTCTTCACGGGACAGAGCGCGATCTAGGAAGGATCATGCCCTTACGGAAGATGCTAAGTAGCTCGGGCTTTTTGCCCGACAATCCCTATGAAGTGTCAGGCCGAACCTGCTCCTTTTGGCTAAGAAATAGCCCTTTCGCTCCTGAGGTCGTCGCGATTCAGCTCTGAGCGCCCAGCGCCTCTCGCGCCAGTTTGCGGTGCGTGTCCTTGATGGAGCCCGCGACCTGCGTGATGGCGGTGGCGAGAACGGCGGCATCGTCCGCAAAGCCGATGATGGGCAGGAAATCCGCAATCGCGTCGGTCGGGAAGATGAAGTACGCGATGGCGCCGAGCAGGATGAACTTTACCCGGCGTGGCGTTGCCGGATCGACGGCGCAGAAATAGGCAGCCAGCAGGTCTTCCGCGAAGGGGATGCGAAGGCCCACTTGTCTGAGCTTTTTCCAGAAGCGGCGCTTCACCCCGTCCTCGTCGCGGGAGGCGAGACGCATGGCCTCGATCTCGGCCTTCGTGAAAGGCTTTGTGATCGATTCGTTCATTTTAACCTCAACTCCTGGCCAACATCGTATCCGCCCTGCGCGCGATACCTTACAAATGTCGCATCAGGGAGAAAACGCATGAAGATCGACGAAACTGTGGCGGCCATCGTGACGGGCGGCGCATCGGGCCTGGGCGAGGCGACGGCACGGATGCTGGTCAATGAAGGAGCGAAGGTCGCGATCTTCGACCGGGACGCCGAGCGTGGCGGCCGGGTTGCCGGGGAAATCGGCGCGATCTTCTGTGAGGCGGATGTGACGGACGAAGCCTCCCTCGACAGCGCCCTTGCAAAAGCGCGCGCGGTCAATGGCGTCGAGCGTGTGCTGGTCAATTGCGCGGGAATCGCGCCGGGTAAACGCACCGTGACGAAGAAGCGCGAGACCGGCGAGCTCGTCGCCCACGATCTGCCGAGCTTCCGGCGGGCCATCGAGATCAATCTCATCGGCACCTTCGCGATGGTCTCGAAATCTGCGGCCGCCATGGCGGGGCTCGACCCCGTGACCGCGGATGGGGGGCGTGGCGTCATCGTCAACACTTCTTCCGTCGCAGCACAGGACGGGCAGATCGGGCAGGCAGCCTATGCGGCCTCGAAGGGCGGCGTCGCCGCTTTGAGCCTGCCTCTCGCTCGCGATCTTGCGGGGTTCGGCATCCGCGTCATGGCGATCATGCCAGGACTGTTTCACACGCCGCTGTTCGAGGGCATCGCGGAGGAATACCGCAAGGCTCTGGAAGCCAACGTGCCGTTCCCTTCACGTCTCGGCAGGCCGGCCGAATATGCGCAGCTTGTGCGCAGCATCATCGAGAACGACATGCTCAACGGTGAAGCGATCCGCCTCGACGGCGCACTGCGCATGCAGCCGAAATAGGCGCGCTATTCCTGCTCCACGGTCAGCCCCGCCGCGAACTCGTTCATGTAATGGGCGAGTTCCATGTCGCGGCGGGTCAGGCCTCTCGCATCGTGAGTGGTCAAGGTCACATTCACGTTGCAATAGATGTTCGACCATTCCGGATGGTGGTTGAGTTTCTCGGCGACCATGGCGACACGGGTCATCCAGCCGAAGGCGGCGTTGAAGTCGTCGAATACGAATCGTTTGTGAATCGCATCGCGATCCGGCAACAGCGCCCATCCCTCCAGGGCCGACAGGAGTTCGGCGCGCTCGGCTTTGTTCAGGGGCGACATAAGGGGTTCTCCGGGACGTATCGTGTCCATAGTGATGACGCCATACGGCGGCTTTTCAAGGGGTCAGGCGATCCTGAGCAGCCGAATGAGACCCACGCTGATGACGATCAGGACAATGAGCGACAGCGTTACGCTGAGCGTCACACGCCCGCCCACGCGCCCGAGCACGCGCAAATCCACGCCGAGACCGAGAGCCGCCATGGAGACGACCGTCAGCATTGTTGCGGTCGGCGTGACGAAGCGCAGAACCGGTTCCGGTATGGCGCCCCACGAGCGCAACGCCGCGAGACACAAGAAACCCAGGATGAACCACGGCACCAGACGATTGAAGGAAAAGCTCGCGGAGCCGGTCGCGCCGCGACGCCCGGCGATAACGGAAAGAGCGATCACCACGGGGCCGAGCATCAGGACGCGCACAAGCTTCACGAGCGTGCCGAGTTGCGTGCTCACGAGCGAGACCGGCACGGTTGCGGCCAGAACCTGCGGCACCGCATAAACGGTCAGTCCCGCTAGCACGCCATATTGCGTCGCCGACAGATCGAGCACCGGCACGAGAAGCGGCAGGCCGAGCACCACGATGACGCCGAGAATGGCGGTGAAGGCAATGGAGGAGGCGACATCGTCGGCCTTGGCACCAATCACCGGAGCGACCGCCGCGATGGCGGAGTTGCCGCAGATGGAATTGCCGCAAGCCACAAGGACCGCCATCTTGCGTGGCAGTTTCAGCAACCGGCAGAGCGTATAGCTCGCGACGATGGCGACAGCCACGACGACGGCGATGCCGATCACGAGGCTCCATCCCGCCTGCATTACCGCCTGAAAACTGATCGAGGCGCCGAGCATCACGACGGCGATTTCAAGCAATGTCTTGGCGCTGAAGCCGATGCCGGGAACGAAACGCTGACCCGGCGTCCAGAAGGTCCGCACAGCCGTGCCGATGAGAATGGCGATGACGAGCGCTTCCAGATAGGGCCGCCCGGTCCAGTGTTCTTCCAGAAACTGCAACCCGACGGCGAGGGCCGCGATGGCAACGCAAAGGGCAATGCCCGGTATGAAATGCGCAATCCGCGAGCCGTTCATCGCATTTTTGTCCCGATCACGGCGCGAAGGCCAAATCATAGGGTTGCGCTAACGCTCCCACGGGCGGGACGCAAGCCCATCTTCAGAGGGTTTGTCTCAAGCCAGAACATTGTCCTCGATGGTGTGCCAGCCGCTGCGGATCGCCAAAGGATCGCGGTCGAGGATGAGATAGCAGCCGCCACCGGGATGGGTCGGGCGGCTTTCCGTGCCGATGGCCACTCGCTGCAGATGCGCGGTGAGAAGGCATCCGACGGCCCCGTGCGACACGACGATGATGTCGCCGGTGCCGTGTTCGTTGCGCAGGACCCGGGTTATCGCATGTACGATCCGCGTCTGCGCGTCGATGGCGCGCTCCCAGCCGCGGATGCTTCTTGTCGGATGGCCGAAGAACTCGCGCACCACGTCCCAGAATTCGGGCGGGGCGATATAGCCGGTCGCGGATCGGTCGTTCTCACCGAGATCGGGATCGGTCTTGATCGCGTGGCCAAACTTTTCCGCGACGATGAGAGCGCCGTCGATCGCCTTTTGCTCGGTGCTGGCATAGACGGCGTCGATGGTCCCGCTGGCGATGCTCTCTGCGAAGCGTTCCATCCGCAGACGCCCTGTCTCGGACAATGGCCACTCCGGCACAGGTTGGTTCGGGTTGATGACGACTTCGGGATGGGTGATGAAGATCAGGCGCGACATGAAGCAATCTTAAAGCATGATCACGCCCCATTGAAATATGATCATGTCCAAGTCATCGGTGGAAAACTTTGCAGCCGACACTATCCCAGCGGATAGGCGGCTTCGACGATATAGGGGCCGCCGCCCACGGAATCGCGCGAGGAGAACAACACGAAACGCTTCGCGGTGAAGGACAGTTTCGGAAAATGTCCGCGCGTCGCGAAATAATCGGCCACATCGATGGGCGAGGCGTCGCGTAACCGTGCGAGTGTCACGTGCGGCGTGAATTTCCGCTTCTCTGGCGGCAGGCCGACACGGCGCACGAGCCGCTCCTGCTCCGATTGCAGCTCATTGATCTCGTTGTTCGCCGACGCCTTGGCGAAGACGACGCGGGGGCGTCCGCCTCCGAAAGTGTCGAGGCTGTCGATCGTCACCGTCACCGGGCCGCGCCGACGGGTTTCTCCCAGGACCGAATAGAGATCATGGGCGGTCCGGTCGTCGATGTCGCCGATGAAGCGCAGCGTGATGTGGTAATTGTCGGGATCGATCCAGCGTGCCCCTGGCAGGCCGCCGCGATAGGTCGAGAGCCGAAGACCGATATCGGCCGGGATCTCGATGCCGGTGAACAGGCGTGGCATGGGCACCCCCTGAGGACTGGCGAACTCTTCTGCGATCATGCGGGCAGAGGGCCGCCCTCCACAATCGGCTAGAACGGACGATCAACAGCCTTCTTCGTTCCAAAACGATGGCAAGGACCGGGCTTTTTGGTGGGTGCGGCTATTTGCGCAGGCTTAGCCGTGACCTATGCGCCCGCCAGCCTCGCCCGCGGGTCTCGATCCTTCGATTTTTACATCGCCTTTTCGGAGAGGAATCGGATTTCGCTCGGCCGGATCCTGTTCTAGGATCGGGTTCTTCAGAGGAGGCTGCGATGTCCTTGAAGCAATTGTTCACCGAACATCCCGAATCGGTCGGGGAATCCTATTGGGAGCACATGGGCGTCGCCTTGAGCTTCGCCGGTCCGCTGGCGTTGGCAGCGTTCGCCGCCTTGATCCACGCGTTTCTGCCGTTTCTGTGCGTGACGACGGCCAGTGCCACCGTGAAGCGCCTTTACGCGCGCATGACGAATCGCACGCCGAAATCCTCTCAAATCATGACGAGTGACGGTATGCTCGCTTGGGATCCGGTAATCTAAAGGGTTAGAAGCGGAACGCTTAGCGCTCCTGCCGCGTCATCCTCCTACGAAGCTTTGGCGGGAGGGTTGCGAAATGATCAACCGCGCATCGTTCGTTGCATTGGCGGCTGCTGCCGTTTTCATGAGTGGCGTATCTCAATTGTCCGCTCGCGAAGTCGTCCCTTTCACCACAGGCATCGCGCCGGGAACCATTGTGATCCGTACCGCCGAACGGCGGCTTTATTTCGTGCGTGGCGACGGCAGTGCCGTGCGCTATCCCGTAGCGGTCGGGCGACGGGGCAAACAATGGACGGGTGAAGCGCGTATCGAAGGAAAATTCGTCAAACCCGCCTGGTCGCCTCCGCTTGAAGTGCGGCGCGACAATCCGAAACTCCCCGACGTGATTCCGGGCGGCGCGAGCAACAATCCCATGGGCCTGCGGGCGTTGACGCTGGATCGGGACGAATACGCGATCCACGGCACCAACCGTCCCGATTCCATCGGCACCTTTGCATCCTACGGCTGCATCCGGATGTTCAATGACGACATCGTGGATCTGTTCGAGCGCGTGAGTGTGGGAACGCGTGTGGTGGTGGACAGGTGAGGGGGAATGATACCCTCATCTTGAAACGCAGTCCTGTGGAGTGTTCGTCAGGTAGTGACTCAGCTTGGTCCGTGCTCTTCCCTCCCCCTTGCGGGGAGGGCAGGGGTGGGGGTTGAAAAGTCAGGGCGTTGCCTGTGATCCGATAAGCAGGAAGGCTGCTACAGCGCCAGACGTCTGAAAGTTTCCCGGTCAGACCACCCCCACCCTTCATCCCTCCCCGCAAGGGGGAGGAAAAGCCTGTGCCTTATCCTTATCAAACTGAGTCACGGCCGTTCCTCAGGATGAAGTTATGCGCTTGGCTTAGCTATGACCGATACAGATCCGCCCGCGAGGGCGGCAGGCCCGATGGACCGCGTGTGCGTTTGGAAACAAGCGTCTGGTTGACGCCCACGGCGCTGCGCTCGAAGGCAAGCGAACAGCCTGCGAGATAGAGCAGCCACATGCGCGTCTTCTGCGGGCCGACCTCCGCTTCGGCTTCCGCGCGGCGGGCGTTGAGGCGCTCCCACCACAGGCGTGTGGTGCGTTGGTAATGTTCGCGCCAACCCTCGACGTCATGCACTTCAAATCCGTAACGTTCGAGATTGGCGATCGACATGCCCAAGTGATCGAGCTCGCCGCCGGGAAAGATGTAGCGCGTCAACGCTTTGTATTCGGGCTTCAGCTTCTGGAACGCCTTGTCCGACCGTTTCGCGCGGCGCGCGATAGTGTGGTGCAGGTAGAGGCCGCGCGGCCGCAAGAGGCGATGGACGGCGCGGAAATAATCCGGGTGATTGCGAATGCCCACATGCTCGAACATGCCGATGGAAGAGATCTTGTCGAACTCGCCCTCCATCTTGGTGAAATCCTTCACCACGACTTTCACGCGATCCTGCAAACCGAGCCGCGCGATCTTCTCTCTCGCGATTTTCGCCTGTTCTTCCGCGAGCGTGACGCCTGTCGCCTTCACGCCGTAATGCTGCGCCGCATGGCAGATGAGCGCGCCCCAGCCGCAGCCGATATCGAGAAAGCGCTCGCCCGGTTGCAGGCGTAATTTGCGGCAGATCATGTCGAGCTTGTCGATCTGCGCCTTCGCGAGATCGTCATGCCATTCCGTGAAATAGGCGCACGTGTACACCATCTCCGGATCGAGGAAGAGCCGGTAGAAATCATTCGATACGTCGTAATGGTAAGCGACGTTCTGTTTGTTGGTTTCCGATTTTCCGTCACGGGCGTGGGGATTTTCCTTCACCCGATCGAGAGGGCGCGGCATGGTCGCCGGCACCTTTAGGAATTGCAATGCCGTCTTGAGAGCCTTGATCTTGCCGACGTTTCGCAATTGACGGCCGATCTTGCCGCGCGGGCGCTGCGCCGCGAGATCGAAGATGGTGCCGTTCTTGAGATCGAGCAGGCCCGCCACGTGGGCATTGACCGCAGTGTCGAGGGTCGGACGCCGCAACAGGCTGGCAATCACGCTTTCCCGCGCGATGACGAGGCGCATGGCATGTGGCGCAAGATCCTGCGGCACGGTGGAACCGTCCCACAATTCGAAGCCGAATGTCAGATCGAGCGCCCGATGAGCCTCGGCCAGGAGGTCCTTGAACATCCCCAGCCGCGCCGTTGCCCCACTCATACCACGTCCCCCCATTTACAGCACCGTAGCGGCAGGGGGATGAGGGAACAACGTTTGTATGAAGGGTAAGAAGACGCTGTACCCTAGAAATCGCTGGCGAGGCCTTTGACTTCCCAATCCTCGTAGCGCACCGGCTCCAGGCCGCCACGGCCCTGAAGCTCCTTGTAGCGAGCCAATTCGGCCGCGCGCCGATCGATTTCCTTACGGCGCTCAGCTGCCTCATCGAGGGCCCGCTGGGCCTGCGGGGAAAGCGTCTTGCCGGGAGACGAGCCGGGCTGGGCGTCGCCGGCAGGGCTTGTCTGAAGGGTCTCGTTCGTGCTCATGGCTTTATCATACCCGTTCTTACGCGATCTTGGGAGAGCGTCGAACCGTTCCCACATAAAGCTCGGTCGCACGTCAATTGAAGGCGACCGCGCTCTATGCCTTTGTTAAACCGGATTTCATTCCTGCCGGATCATGCCCAGGAGCGCGACGAAATTGTCCCCTTTGGAGCTGAGGTGGAAGGCCCGATGAACACCGTCAAGACTGGAATGCTGCTCGCGGCCATGACCGCGCTGTTCGGCGTCGTCGGTTATTTTCTCGGCGGCTCCACCGGCATGACGATCGCGCTGGGCATCGCGGTCGTCACGAACCTTTTCGCCTATTGGAATTCCGACCGGCTGGCGCTTGCCGCCCATCACGCGGTGGAGGTCGACGCGCGCTCGGCGCCGGAACTCGTGTCCCTCGTTCGCGACCTCGCGACCCGCGCCGGGCTGCCGATGCCGAAGGTCTATCTCATCGACAATCCGCAGCCAAACGCATTCGCCACCGGACGAAACCCGGAAAATGCCGCGGTCGCGGCAACTACCGGCATTCTTCACATGCTCTCGCGGGAGGAGCTGGCGGGCGTCATGGCCCACGAGCTGGCGCACATCAAGAACCGCGACACCCTCACCATGACGGTGAGCGCGACCATTGCGGGCGCGATTTCCTCCATCGCCCAGTTCGGCCTGTTCTTCGGTGGGCGCGGCAATGACCGTCCGAACGCCATGGTGGGGCTTCTCACTGCGATCATCGCGCCGCTCGCGGCCATGGTCATCCAGATGGCGATCAGCCGCTCGCGCGAATACGAGGCGGACCGGATCGGCGCGGCGATTTGCGGCCAGCCTTTGGCGCTCGCCTCGGCGCTCAACAAGATCGCGAGCGGCGTCGCGCAGATTCCGAACGAGGATGCGGAACAGCATCCCGCCACCGCGCCGCTCTTCATCATCAATCCGCTTTCCGGCCAGGGCATGGACAACTGGTTCTCGACCCATCCGGCGACGGAGAACCGCATCGCCGCGCTGCAGGCGCTGGCCCAGCAAATGGGTTCCTCTTTCACAAATCCGGCTGGGGCTCCTTCGGAGTCTCCCTGGGGATCTTCCCCGCGCCGTGGACGTTGGGGCTAAATTTCGTGGATCGTATCGATAATCAGACGGGGCTCGGCCCCCGCCGCCTCGCTTTCGCCGCCGTGACTGAAACGTTGAAGCGGCGCGTACCGCTCGACGACGTCCTCCTGCTCGATGAGATCGCGCAGGGCGAACCCCTGTCAGGGCGCGACGAGTCACTTGCCCGCGCCATCGCCATCGTGGTGTTCCGTCGCTTCGGCACGATCCGGCAGGCGCTGTTGGAGCGGATCGAGAAGGCCCCGAAGGACGAGCGCCTTCTCCATCTGCTCGCTGTCGGCGCGGCGCAAATCCTGTTTCTCGACGTGCCCGATCACGCTGCCGTCGATACCGCCGTGCGGCTGGCGCAGGAGGATCCGCGCCTCCGGCATGCGAGCGGCCTGATCAACGCCGTCCTGCGCCGCCTAGCGCGGGAGCGCGATGCGATTCTGACGAATGCCGATCCCTGGATCGATACGCCCGATTGGCTGAAGAACCGGTGGATCGCCCATTACGGTGAGACGGGCGCTGCCGCGATTGCCGAGGCGCACCGCGCGCCGGCCTCCGTCGACCTGACCGTGAAGGACAATGCCACCTCATGGGCTGAGCGTCTGAACGGAACGCTTCTGCCGACAGGCAGCATCCGGCTCTCGGAGCGAACCGCGATCCCCGATCTGCCAGGCTATGAGGAAGGCGCTTGGTGGGTGCAGGATGCCGCGGCCGCCTTGCCCGCGCGCCTTCTGAGCGCGCAAGCTGGCGAGCGCATCGCCGATCTCTGTGCCGCGCCGGGTGGAAAGACGGCCCAGCTCGCAGCCGCCGGGGCGGATGTTCTGGCCGTCGACCGTTCGGCCAAGCGGCTGGCTCGGCTCCAGGAAAACCTGACGCGCCTTCACCTGACCGCCGAGACCCGCGCTATCGACGCCGAAAAGCTCGATGAGCCGCTCTTCGACGCGATCCTGCTCGATGCTCCCTGTTCCGCCACCGGCACCCTGCGCCGCCACCCCGACGTGGCCTGGACCAAGAGCGACGCCGATGTCGCAAAACTCGCCGCGCTGCAATCGCGGCTTCTCGACAAGGCGGCAAGCCTCGTCAAACCCGGCGGACGGCTCGTTTATTGCACTTGTTCGCTGGAGATCGAGGAGGGTGAAGCGCAGGCGGAAGCCTTTCTCGCCCGTCATTCCGATTTCACACGCGCGCCGATTGTAGTGGACGAGGTGGGGGATTTGAGCGAGCTCATCACACAGCAGGGCGATTTGCGGACGCTTCCGAGCCATCTGAGGGGGTACGGCGGTCTCGACGGGTTCTTCGCGGCGCGATTTCTGCGTACAGCGTCATGAGAAGCGGCCATTGGTTACGCAATGTTAACCAAACTCTCACCACTGCTCTGTTAGGCCGTGTTAATTCGGCTTGAACGAGAGGAGCGCCACGGGTGAGTTGGGGACCGCATCGCTGGCGGCTTTACAAGCTTGCGCTTCGCGAGTCCGGACGCGCCGTGGGCGGGGTTTTGTCACGCGGGGTCTCCTATCTGCGATTCGGCTCGGCGACGCCGACTCGCCTCCTGTTCGCGCCGCAGGATTTGCGCACCGCCGATCCGACCATTGCCAGCGACATTTATTCCGGGTTCTTCGCGTTTGCCGGCCGTGGCGTCGCCATGAGCGGCCGCTCGCCCTTCGAAGTCGAGCCGCCGACTCATGCCTGGGCCGAGGCCCTCTATGGTTTCGGCTGGCTACGCCATCTGCGCGCCGCAGGTACGGCGCTCGCTCAGGCCAATGCGCGCTCCCTCGTCGATGATTTCGTGACGGCCCGCATCGCCGACCGGAAAACCGCCTGCGAGACGCAGGTGATGGCTCGCCGCCTGATCGCCTTCATCAGCCAGTCGCCTCTCATTCTCGAAGGGGCGGATCACGGGTTTTACCAACGTTTCCTGCGCGTGCTCGGGCGCGCCGTGCGCGACATCGAGCGCGATGTCCGGTCCGGTGCATTGCCGGAACGGCGTCTCATGGCGGCGATCGCGCTCTGCTACGCGGGCTTGTGCTGTGAGGGGCTGGAAGGCTCCTTGCGCCGGGCTTCACGCCTGCTGACCCGCGAACTCGAACGGCAGATTCTGGTCGATGGCGGTCATGCCAGCCGTAATCCGCAGATCGTTGTCGATCTTCTGTTCGATCTTCTGCCCCTGCGCCAGATGTTCGCCAGCCGCGAAGTCGATACGCCGGAGGCGCTGCTTCACGCCATCGACCGCATGCTGCCGATGGTGCGCCTGTTCCGGCACGGGGACGGCACGCTCTCCCACTTCAACGGCATGGGTGTGACAGCGGCCGACCATCTGGCGACGCTCCTCACCTATGACGACATGCGCAGCCAGCCGATCCACCATGCGCCGCATTCCGGCTACGAGCGGCTGGAAGCGGGGCGCTCGCTCGTTGTCGCCGATGTGGGCGGCGCGCCTCCGACATTGCTGTCGGCCGCGGCTTGCGCGGGCTGCCTGTCTTTCGAGTTTTCAAGCGGCACGCAGCGCATCGTCGTCAATTGCGGCACGCCTCGCATCGCGAGTGACGCCCTTTTGCAGGCCTCGCGCTCCACGCCCGCCCATTCGACTGCGGCGATCAACGAAATCTCTTCTTGTCAGTTCGTCGGAGTCAAAGGGCTCTGGCTCGACCGCGTCATCGGCGAATGGCTGTTGCGACGCATCGGTCCGGTGGTCTTGAGCGCTCCTGAGAACGTGGTGGCCGAGCGCACAGAACGGGACCGTGTTCAGGGCCTCAACGCCAGTCACGACGGCTATCTGCAATCCTTCGGCATCCGTCACGAGCGGCGGTGGCAGCTCTCGCCCGACGGCAACATGCTCGAAGGTGAGGATATCTTCTGGGGCGAGGGCGAAGTTCCGCACGATTCGGAAGCCGTGATCCGCTTTCACCTGGCGCCTGGGGTCAAGGCGAGCCGCGCCCAAGGCGGCCGCGTCGTGATGCTGCTTCTGCCCAATCGGGAAGCGTGGCAATTCGAAGTTACGCCCGGCGAAGCTTTTGTCGAGGACAGCATGTTCCTCGCGGCGAACGACGGCATGCGTCGCACGGAGCAGATCGTACTTGCAGTGCGCCCGAGCGAAGTGCCGAACCTGCGCTGGCGGTTCGAGCGCCTCGCCCGCATGGAATCTCCGCGCCCGGCCGAGCCTGGTCCGGAACTTCTCTAGAGTTTGATCAGAACAAGTGGAAACCGGTTGTTCGCCCGGATCATGCGGCAATAAGGAATCGAGAGCTTGATCGTGTTTCAAAGAGACACGATCAAGCTCTAGATCATCTCCGATAACCGCCCAAGATCGTGCTGCCTGTGCATCATGGGCGAAACCGATTGCTCGGGCGTTGGTGTGCGTGTAGGCGATTCCGTTAGGTAATCTTCAAGGAAAAATAATCGTGATTCATCATCACAAAAGACAGGTTCAACCGCTGCAGCGCCCGCACGTTCAGCGCCTTGCGGGACTTGTCGTCGCGGTGATGGTGCTGGCGCTGATCGTCTACGGCTATCAGTTCTGGTGGACCGAGTAGATCGACGCGGCCGCCGTCAAATCACGAAGAAATCGGCTGCCGTCATTTTCAGGTTTTTCGACACGATTGCGAATTGAACCTGCTGAAGCGGTCCCGTGCCGTCGGGGTCGAAATAGAGCGCGCCTTCCTTCTTGTTGTAGATGATCCGGTCCGAGGCGTCGTGCGCCGCAGGGCCGATCCAGAAGGCGGAAGCCTTCAGGACGCCTTTCTTGCCCACCGCCTTGAAGACTGCGCGGGAGAGGTGAATCGTGTCCTGCACCACGTTGAAATCCGTGATGCGGTCGATATCGAAGATGGAAGAGACGGGCTGATCGAACACGAACACGTCCTTGCCCGCACCGCCGCTGAGGACGTCCCGGCCCTGTCCGCCGATCAGCTTGTCGTTGCCGGCGCCGCCGAAGAGAGAGTCGTCGTCCAGGCTGCCATCGAGCGTATCGTTCCCGGTTCCCCCGTAGAGCGTGTCATAGCCGCTGCCGCCGTCGAGCTTGTCGTTGCCGCCCGAGCCGTAGAGCAGATCCGAGCCTGCCTGGCCCTTGATGACGTCGTTGCCGGCAAAGCCATCGATCCGGTCCGCCGCGCGACTGCCGGAGATGACGTCGTTGCCCGACAGAATCGTCGCAACCGCCGTGTCGGAATCGTTATAATAGACCCAGTTGTAGAATTGCTCCGCCGAGATCGCGAAGTTGGAAATGGTGAGCTCCGGCAGATCCCATTCGTCATAAAGCGAGATCTTGGTCAGGACACCGTCGATCAGATGGCCGGTGTAGCGGTCGTAACCGAAATCGTAGCCAACGAAATCAGCGTAGCCGTACTGGTAGTCGATCTGCATCCAGGTCGACGTGTCTGCTGTCATCTCGCCTTCGTACCAGTCGCCAATGGCGAAGTTCGAGGTGTCGAGGGCGGCGTCCAGGCCGGCGGAAACGTAAGCCATTGCATGTTTTCCAAGATTTCAGCTCGTCGAAGCGAACAGCCAAGTTCTAGCGCGATGACTTGAACAGCTCCTTAACGGCTCCGGTGGCGCCCCACGGTTTCCATTCCGGCGCCATCGTGCTATCGCGCGCGCATCCCCCACCTCAATGGAGCGGCCTTGCCATGCCGACCGATCTGAAGCGCGTTACCCGCGCCCTGTTGTCCGTGTCCGACAAGACGGGACTCGTGGATTTTGCGAAGGCGCTCAGCGCGAAAGGCGTCGAGCTCGTCTCGACCGGCGGCACGAAGAAGGCGCTCCAGGAGGCGGGGCTCACCGTCAAGGACGTGAGCGATCTCACCGGCTTTCCTGAAATGATGGACGGGCGCGTGAAGACGTTGCATCCGGGCGTTCATGGCGGGTTGCTCGGCATTCGCGCCAATCCCGAACATCAGGCGGCCATGCTGGCCCACGGCATCGTCCCCATCGATCTTCTGGTGGTGAACCTCTATCCCTTCGAGGCGACCATCGCCGCGAACCGGCCTTATGAGGATTGCATCGAGAATATCGATATCGGCGGCCCGGCCATGATCCGCGCGGCGGCTAAAAACCATGATGACGTGGCCGTTGTGGTCGACGGCGCGGATTATGCGATGATCGTGGACGAGCTGGCTTCTCAGGATGGCGCTCTTTCGCAAGAATTGCGCCGCCGCCTTGCGCAGAAGGCTTATGCCCGCACCGCCGCTTATGACGCGGCGATTTCCAATTGGCTCGCGACCGAACTCGGCGAGGAGACGCCGCCCTATCGCGCCATCGGCGGCACATTGGCCGAGGTGATGCGCTATGGCGAGAACCCGCATCAATCGGCTGCTTTCTACAAGACGCCTGAAAAACGTCCGGGCGTCGCGACGGCCCGTCAGGTGCAGGGCAAGCAGCTCTCCTACAACAATATCAACGACACCGACGCGGCCTATGAATGCGTGTCGGAATTCCTGCCCGAGCGCTCCGCCGCCATCGTGATCGTGAAGCACGCCAATCCGTGCGGCGTCGCTGAAGGCACGACCTTGCGCGAGGCCTACGAGAAGGCTTTGCGCTGCGATCCCGTGTCGGTCTTCGGCGGCATTGTCGCCATGAACCGCCCACTCGATGCGGAGGCCGCGCGCGCCATCACCGAGATTTTCACCGAGGTCATCATCGCGCCTGACGCGAGCGAAGAGGCCATCGCCATCGTCGCCGCGAAGAAGAACCTGCGTCTGTTGCTGGCAGGCGGTCTGCCTGATCCGCGCCAGGAAGGGCTCGTGATCCGCACGGTCGCCGGTGGTTTCCTCGCCCAGGCGCGCGACAACGCCGTCGTCGATGCCATGGATCTCAAGGTCGTGACCAAGCGCGCGCCGTCGGATCGCGAATTGGCTGACTTACGCTTTGCTTTCCGTGTCGCCAAGCATGCGAAGTCGAACGCCATCGTCTACGCCAAGGACGGCGCCACGGTCGGCGTCGGCGCGGGCCAGATGAGCCGGGTCGATTCCTCCCGCATCGCGGCCTGGAAGGCCGCCGAGGCCGCGAAGGCGGCGGGCCTGCCGGAAACCCTCGCCAAGGGTTCGGTCGTGGCGTCAGACGCCTTCTTCCCCTTCGCCGACGGTTTGCTCGCGGCGGCGGAAGCGGGCGCGACGGCGGTGATCCAGCCGGGCGGCTCGATGCGCGACGACGAGGTGATCAAGGCGGCGGACGAGGCTGGCCTCGCGATGGTGTTTACCGGGTATCGGCACTTCCGGCACTGACAAGCGTCATTCCGGACGCCGAAGGCGATCCGGAAGCGCATGACGAGATGGGCGCCGTACTCGTTTGACGATCCCGGGTTCCGCTTCGCGGCCCCGGGATGACGGCGCTATCATTCACACCCGCTTCACGCCGCCCAACAGCCACCCACCGACCGCAAAGAACGCGATCAAGACGCCAGGTGCCGCGGCTTGCGTTCCGGACAGGCTCGTCGCGATGGCAACAGCGAGCGGAGCGAGGAAAGATGTGACTTTTCCCGACAGGGCGAGCAGACCGAAATAACGGCCCGCCTCATGCGCCGGAACGAGGCGCGCGAGCAGGCTGCGCGAAGAGGCCTGCAAAGGTCCGGCAACCGCACCGATGATGAGGCCGAGGGCGACGAACACCTTTTCCGGCGTGGACGGATAAAGCCCCGCGCCGCCCATCTCCGACGGCGCGGTCGGCACGATGAAGAAGATGTGGCCGGGGCCAAGCGACAGCACGCCGAGGCAGACCGTGATCAGCACGATGATCGCGCCCATGATCACGGGTTTTGCACCGAAACGGTCGTCGAGCCGCCCGCCAATCAATGCGCCGATGGTGCCGGTGATGGTGAGCAGAATGCCGAAGACGCCGAGCTCCGTCGCGCGCCAGCCGAACACGCCCGCGCCGTAGATGCCGCCGAAGGCGAAGAGCGCGACGAGCGCATCCTGATAGACCATGTTCGCCAGAAGAAAACGGCCCACACTCTCATGCCGGCGCGCATCCGCGATGGTGCTCCTCACCTGCGAGATCCCTTTGCGCACGGCCTCCCGCATCGGAAGACTGGAGCGCGCAATGTCCGGCGTGAAGACGAAGAGCGGCATGATGAAAGCCAGAAACCACAGGGCCGAGAAGGGTCCTGTGATGCGGTCGCCCTCGCGCGCGGCGGGGTCGAGGCCGAACAGAGGCTTGAAGCCCAGCAGCGTTCGGCCCGTCTCCTGGTCGGCGGCGAGGAAGCCGAGCACGATCACGAGCGAAATCAGACCACCCATATAGCCGATGGCCCAGCCAGTACCGGAGAGCCGCCCGAAGCGTTCCGGCGGCACGAGATGCGGGATCATCGAATTGTTGAACACGGCCGCGACCTCGACGGCGACCGTGCCGAAGGCGAAGGCCAGAAGCGCAATCGCGATTCCATGAGCCGCGCCGGGTGCGGCGAACCACATGACGCTGCAGGCGAGAAAGAGAACGAGCCCACATCCGGCGATCCAGGGCTTCTTCGGACCCGTCGCATCGGCAATCGAACCGAGAACGGGAGAGAGAAAGGCCAGCGTCAGCCCGGCCAAAGCCGTCGCGTAACCCCACAAGCTCTGGCCGATGACCGGATCCGGCGCGAGGGCCGAGGCGAAATAGGGCGCGAAGACGAAAGTGGTGACGAGAGTGAAGAAGGGCTGGCACGCCCAGTCGAAGAACAGCCAGCCGAAGATGGCTGCGCGGGATGCCGAGGGTTTGATTGCGATGGCGTCACCACCGGAAAGAGGCGACGACGCCATCGTCATGTTTATCCCTTGACCAGGTCGCCCAGAAGGCTCGCCGCGACGGTCACCTTCGAGAGAGTGAGGCCCGAGGTGACGATGTTGTCGATGGCACTTCTGATCCGCGCGAGATCCGCGCCGCGTCGTTCGCTCCATGCGGCCACGCCTTCCTCGCCCGCCGGTCCCTGCGAGACGATTTCGGCAGTGAGGTTGCGGTGAGCCAGGGCGATGCCGTCGATGGCGCGGTCGAGCGCGAGACGATCGAAATAATCGCTGACGTTGATTTCGCGCGCCTCGTGGGTCAGCGCGCCGAGACGGAACGCCGCTTCGAGAGCGAAATGCGTGCGAGCGATGTCGAGCACGGGACGGCCCGTCTTTTGCGCCGTCAGGACGATATCGGGGGCGGCGACGAGATCGGTGAGGGCGGCGAGGCGGCTCGCCAGATCTTCGGGAACGCCTTGCGCGACAAGGTTCTTCGTCCGCTCCTCCAGCAGGACAAGCGCTCCCGGTGCGAGCGTTGTGCGCAGCGAGCGTCCCACATCCGCGACACCCGCGCCATAAATGCCGACGATGGCATCGAGGGGCGTGTGGAGGAAGTCCACGTTGCGGATGAACCACACGATGCGGTTCATGAGCAGATCCTGCAGATCGCCATAGAGGCTCAATTGCAGGGCGCCCGGCACCTTGCCGTCGAGGGCGTCGATGGCGAAGTTGAGGTCCGTGAGACCGAAAGCATCGCGCGTCGCGGCGTAAGCTGCGGCAATGGTCGGCGCATCCGTCCCGGTCTGATCGACGAGGCGGGCGACCACGGTCGGGCCGCAGCGATTGATGATCGCGTTGGCAAGCTGTGTCGCGATGATTTCGCGGCGCAGGCGATGGGTCGCGATGGCATCGGGGAAACGCTCGCGCATTTCGTCCGGGAAATACCGGTCCAGCTCCTTGCCGAGATAAGGATCGTCCGGCACCGCGCTTTCCAAAAGCGCATCGTGCAGGGTGAGCTTGGCGTAGGCCAGCAGCACCGCGATTTCGGGCCGTGTCAGCGCCTCGCCGCGACGGGCGCGTTCGGTCAGCGTCGCGTCGTCGGGGAGATATTCCACATTGCGGTCCAGGCGACCTTGAGCCTCGAGCATGTGCATGAGACGCCGTGCGAAACCGAGATCGGAAACGCCGTGCCGTTCGGCCAGCGAAAGCGCCAGCGTCTGGAGGTAGTTGTTGCGCAGGACGAGACGTGCCACCTCGTCGGTCATGTGGGCGAGAAGCGCGTTGCGCGTCTCATAGGACAACCGTCCGTCGCGTTCTGGCGTCGTGAGCGCGATCTTGATGTTCACTTCCACGTCGGAGGTGTTCACGCCCGCCGAATTGTCGATGGCGTCGGTGTTGAGGCGAATGCCGGCGCACGCGGCTTCGATGCGCCCGCGTTGGGTCATGCCGAGATTGGCGCCTTCGCCGATCACCTTGGCGCGGACATCCCCGCCGGTGATGCGGATGGCGTCGTTGGCGCGGTCGCCGACCTGCTCGTCGGTCTCCGTTGCTGCGCGGATATAAGTACCGATGCCGCCGAACCAGAGCAGGCCGACCTGCGCTTTCAGGATCGCGGTCATCACCTCGCTCGGTGCGGCCTCGGTTTTGTCGAGGTCGAGGAGCGCACGGACTTCCGGCGAGAGCGGAATCGACTTCGCACTACGCGGGAAAATGCCGCCGCCCTTCGAAATCAGGCTCTTGTCGTAATCCTGCCAGCTCGAACGCGGTAGCCCGAAAAGGCGCTCGCGCTCCTTGAACGTGGTTTCCGGATCGGGATTGGGATCGAGGAAGATGTCGCGATGGTCGAAGGCCGCGACGAGCTTGAGCGCACGCGACAACAGCATGCCGTTGCCGAACACGTCGCCGGACATGTCGCCCACGCCCGCCACCGTCACCGGTTGCGTCTGGATGTCGATATCCATTTCGCGGAAGTGACGCTTCACGGCCTCCCACGCACCGCGCGCGGTGATGCCCATCTTCTTGTGGTCGTAGCCTTGGCTGCCGCCGGAGGCGAAGGCGTCGCCGAGCCAGTGATGCTTTTCGGCGGAGAGCGCATTCGCCGTGTCGGAGAACGTCGCCGTGCCCTTGTCGGCGGCGACCACGAGATACGGATCGTCCCCGTCATGGCGCACCGTGTCGGCGGGCGGCGCCACATGGTCGCCCTCGATATTGTCGGTGAGCTGAAGCAGGGTACGCACGAAAATGCGGTAGCTTTCCGTACCCTCATGGAGCCAGGCCTGGCGGTCGCTCGGCGGCGGCAGGTGCTTGGGCACAAACCCGCCCTTTGCGCCCACCGGCACGATGACCGCGTTCTTGACCTGCTGCGCCTTCACGAGGCCGAGCACTTCCGTGCGGAAATCCTGCGGGCGGTCCGACCAGCGAAGGCCGCCGCGCGCCACCTTGCCGAAGCGCAGATGCACGCCTTCGACGCGGGGCGAATAGACGAAGATTTCGTAGAGGGGCCTTGGCAGGGGCAGGCCATCCACCTTCGCGCATTCGAATTTGAACGAGATCGTCTGGCGCGGCAAACCGTTCGCTTCCAGCTGGAAGAAATTGGTGCGGGTCGCGGCCTCGATGAGATTGATGAAGCGCCGCAGAATGCGGTCGTCATCGAGGCTGGTGACGTCCTTCAACAGCTCTTCGATGCTGGCGCGGATTTCGGCTTCCTTTGCCGTGCGCGTCTCTATCGTCTCGATACGCGGATCGAAGCGGGCGTAGAAATACGCGACCAGTTCTTCCGCGATGACGCTGTGGCGGGCGAGCGTTTCAGCCAGGTAATCCTGCGCGTAGGCGATGCGGATCTGGCGGAGATACCGGCCGAAAGCGCGCACCATGGCGACATCGCGCCAGCCGAGCCCGGCTTCGAGAACGAGGCGATTGAAGGCGTCCGATTCGGCAAGGCCTCGGAACAGGGCGAGCAAGGCGGCTTCGATCAGATCCTGAATCGCTGCGATGTCGATGGCGCCGCCGGAAGCACGCTCCAGGGTCATGTCGTGCAGCCAGACGCGATCCGCGCCCGAGGCTCCGGTGGAGACGACGCGGTAGGTCCGCTCGTTCACCACGCGGAAGCCGAGATTTTCGAGAAGCGGCACACGCTCGGAGAGCGGCAGCGCCATGCCTCGCGAAAATACTTTCAGGTGAACCCGCGTGTCGTCGTCGCCCTCGCGGCGATAGAGATCGACGGCACGGGGACGTGCTTCGGAGAGCTGTTCGAGAATGCCCACATCGACGATGGCTTCCTCGACGCTGAACGCTTCACGATAGCCCGCGCTGAAGGCAAGGGCATAGCGAGCGGCGAGAGCCCGCGCCCGCGGGCCGCCGACAGTCTCGGCAAGGCGGTCGCTCAAGGCGTCGCCCCAGGTGCGTACGATGCCGGCGATGCCCTTTTCGAGCAGCTCTCGCGGCACCTTCGGCGTTTCGCCCTCATCGCGGCCGATGATGTAGTGAGTGCGGGCCAGAGGCCCTTCGGGATAGGCGGGATAGATCGCGGAAATGCGTCCCTCGTAGACGCTTGCGAGGAATTCCGCGATGCGGCGGCTGGCATCGGTGTTGTAATGATCCTTCGGAACATAGACGAGCACCGAGACGAACCGGTCGAACTCGTCCGGCCGCGCCAGCGCGCGAACGCGCGGACGCTCGGACAGATTCATGATGTCGATGGCGAACTCATAGAGAGTGTCTTCGTCGATCTGGAAAAGATCATCACGAGGGTAGCTTTCCAGCACGTTCAAAAGCGAACGGCCGGAATAGCTCGCCGGATCGAACCCGGCGCGCGCCACGACCCGCGCCACTTTCAGGCGCAGATAGGGCACTTCCGCCGTCGTGTTGTTGTAAGCGCTCGATGTGAAGAGGCCGACGATGCGCAGCTCGCCCTGCAATTTCCCGCCGCGATCGAACAGCTTCACGCCGACATAATCGAGATGGGCGCGGCGATGAACGCGCGACTTCACATTCGCTTTGGTGATGATGAGCGCCTTGGGCTTTGCCAGGAAGGCACGGATTTCCGGCGTCATCGCCACGAGCTCACGGCCGCGGCGCAAGACACGCACGGACGGATCGCGCAACAGGCCGAGGCCTGTTCCCTCGACAGGATCGGCGACCACGTCGTTCACCGGCAGGCGATATTCGCGCAGGCCGAGGAAGGTGAAGTTGTTCTCGGCAATCCATTCGAGGAAGGCAATGGCTTCCTTCGCTTCATCCTCCGGCAACGGCGGCGGATTGGTCTTGTAGTCGCGGATGATCTCGCTGATGCGCCCGCGCATGGCGACCCAGTCGCGCACGGCGACGGCGACATCCACATAAACCTGCTTCAGGTCGGTGATCAGCTTTTCACGCGCCTGCGGCTCGTCGATCCGCGGCAGGTGAATATGAATGAAGCTTTCGCGCTCGACGCTCTCCGGCGCGGGCGCAGAAGCTTCGCCCACGAGGCGCACCAGATTGCCATGCGCATCGCGCTCGACGGCGAGAATCGGATGCGCCACGAGAAGCGGCTCGTATCCTTCGCTGACGATCTCGGCCAAGGTCGAATCGAGCAGGAACGGCATGTTGTCGTTGACGACCTCAACGACCGTTACGTCCTTGCGACGACCCGCATGCTCGACTTCGAGGTCGATGAGACGGATATCGGCCCCGCCGGTGCGCTGCACCGCAAGATGCGCGTAGGCCGCTCTTGCGAGATCAGCGAGCGTCTGCGGCGCATAGGCGCTGAGATCCTCGGGCGGCACGCGGCCGAAGAGATCGCTGACAAATGTGGCGGGAAGGGTTGCGCGCTCGGCTTCGAGCAGCGCGACGGCAGCGGCAGTCAAGTCGCTTCCGCTGGTTGGCGTTTCCAGCTTCATGCGCTCATCCTCACTGGTGATCGTTGCGGGACCCCTCGCACGAACCTCGTACGGAAGCAACCACAGCCTGTCATTCTCGTCTTGGAAGTAACGACTTTGAAATTTTAAGCCGCTTCAGCTCGCTTTCCGGTTACTAAATTTTCATCTCCCCAGATTTTCAGCGCCATGATCACCGGCTCAAGGCTGTGTCCACGTGGAGAGAGGCTGTATTCGACGCGCGGGGGAACCTCCGGATAAACCTTGCGGATCAAAAGGCCATCGGCCTCCAGTTCGCGCAACTGGTTGGTCAGCATGCGCTGCGTGACCGTGGGAATCAGGCGACGGATTTCGCTGAACCGCAGGATCCCGTTCACGAGCAATTTGTAGAGAATGACGACCTTCCACTTGCCATCGATGAGGTTGAGTGTGGCTTCAACCGAGCAGGAGGTGCAGGCGGGCGTTCCAGAAGCCTTGCGGGGCATATTGGTATCCTTTTCGACACTATGTGCGTTCAAAGTGCGTTCTTGCAAGAAGAATTAGTATCGCCGACTTTGCCCCTATAACGAGGAGAAAAAGTCCATGCGCGCCGTGGCATTCAAGCAATCCCTGCCGATCGCCTCCGAATCATCGCTGATCGATATCGAGTTGCCCCGTCCCGAGCCGACGGGCCGGGATCTTCTGGTCGAGATCAAGGCGATCTCGGTCAATCCGGTCGACACGAAAGTGCGCGCCAGGGCGTTGTCGGAGGCGGGCGAGGCCCGGATTTTGGGCTTCGATGCGGCGGGCATCGTTGCCGCCGTCGGACCAAACGCGACCCTGTTCAAGCCGGGCGATGCGGTTTTCTACGCCGGCACGATCAATCGCCCTGGCACGAATGCGGAATATCATCTCGTCGATGAGCGGCTCGTCGGCAGAAAACCCTCCTCGCTCGATTTCCCGGCCGCCGCCGCCATGCCGCTAACGACTTTGACCGCGTGGGAAACCCTGTTCGACCGGCTCGATATCAAGCGTCCGGTCGTGGGCGCGGCCAATGCCATTCTCATCGTCGGCGGGGCAGGGGGCGTCGGTTCGATGGCGATTCAATTGGCCCGCAAGCTGACGGATTTGACCGTGATCACCACGGCCTCGCGGCCGGAAACGAAGGATTGGGTGCGCGAACTCGGCGCGCATCATGTGATCGATCATGGTAAGCCATTGGCCGCCCAGGTGGCAGAACTCGGCTTGGGCGCGCCCGCCTTCGTGTTTTCGATCACCCGCACGGACACTCATTTCAAGGAGATCGCGACGCTGATTTCGCCGCAGGGACGCTTCGCCCTGATCGACGATCCCGGCCCGCTCGATGTCAACCTGCTCAAGGGCAAGAGCGTTTCACTGCATTGGGAATCGATGTTCACCCGCTCGACCTTCCAGACCGCCGATATGGAACGCCAGCACGACATTCTCAACGAGGTCTCCCGTCTCGTGGATGGCGGCACGATTCGCACCACCCTGGCCGAGACGTTCGGCGCCATCAACGCAGCGAATCTCAAGCGGGCTCACGCTTTCATCGAAAGCGGACGCGCGCGGGGCAAGGTTATTCTGGCTGGTTTCTGAAGCTACGTTGAAAAGGAAAAGGCCGCCCCGGAAGGCGGCCTTTCGTCTCGACGATAAAAGGGCCCGGCCCCCTGAACGTCCCAGGGGGGCTGGGGGGCTGACGTGTCCGGGGAGGTCAAGGAACCGGGCCGTCGAGGCAACATCGTTGGTATCGAGGTGTACTGGGGCTGGTTCGCGGCACGATTGCGGCAAGAATAAGATTTGCCCCACGAAGTCGTGAGCCGACGAAAGGGGATGGGGTTGAACCTGCGTCCGGCAAGGCTCATCATGGATGAACGCATGATCCGGCAAAGTGGAAACCGGCTTGTCGAAAGATCGTGCGGCGTAACAAAGAGATGGCATTCGCTGGAGGCATCATGAGCGAAGGTGACATCGCAGAGCCGTTGCGCGGCGGCTCGGCACCGGGTTCTTCAAGAACATCAGCCCAGGTCTTGCCGTTTCCCGCCGCGCCGAACCGCATTTCCTTCGACCGGGGTGAGTTGCAGACCATCCTCAACCTTTACGGCCGTATGGTCGCCGGCGGCGAGTGGCGGGACTATGCCATCGACTTCACGCCGGACAAGGCTGTTTTCTCGATCTACCGACGCACCTCCGAGGTACCGCTCTATCGAATCGAGAAAGATCCGAAACTCGCCCGCAAGCAGGGCGCATATTCCGTGGTCGTTGCGAGCGGCCTCATTCTCAAGCGCGGCCACGACCTCGACCGTGTGATCCGCGTGCTCGATAAGCCGCTGCAGGTGGTTTCGAACTGAGTTTGCTTCTTGCTTTCGTCATGCCCGGCCTTGAGCCGGGCATCCACGCCTTTGCTTACGGCGTAATGTAAGACGTGGATGGCCGGGACGAGCCCGGCCGTGACGGTTGGAGCGATGACTTCAAGCCGCGACGGAGGCTGCTCCCTTCAGGTGAAGCATGTGCCGCACCTCGTCGGGCGTAGCCACCCGATGGCCGAGTTCTTCCACGATGGTGCGGATTTTGTCGACTTGCTCGGCATTGTTTTCGGCGAGCCGACCGCGCTCGATCATGAGATTGTCTTCGAGCCCGACACGGACGTTGCCGCCGAGAATTACGCCCATTGTTCCTAGCGGAAACTGGTGACGTCCCGCCGCGAGAACGGAGAAGTGATAATCGTCGCCGAGCAGGCGATCGGCCGTCGCCTTCATATGCATGAGCTGCTCCGGCGCCGGATCGATTCCGCCGAGAACGCCGAGGACGAATTGAAGGAAGATCGGGCCTTTGAGCAAGCCGCGCTTCCGGTAGAACGCCACGGTCTGGATATGGCCGACATCGTAACATTCGAGCTCGAAACGCACGCCCTGCCGGTCGCCGAGATCGGCGAGGATCGCTTCGATATCGCCAAAAGTGTTCTGGAAGACGATGTTGCGCGTGGCTTCCAGAAATGTCGGCTCCCAGTCGTGCCGCCATTCCGTGTAGCGCTCGGCCATGGGAAACAGCCCGAAATTCATCGAACCCATGTTGAGCGAGCACATTTCGGGCTTCAACAAACGCGCCGCCGCAAGCCGCTGGTCGAGTGTCATGCGCGAGCTGCCGCCGGTCGAGATGTTGAGAACGGCGTCGGTTTCCTGTCGGATCGTGGACAGGATCTGCCGGAACAGTTCCGGATCGGCGGAAGGAATCCCGGTTTGCGGATCGCGTGCGTGGAGGTGGATGATCGCCGCGCCCGCTTTCGCCGCGTCGATCGCCTGCCGCGCGATCTCCTGTGGCGTGACCGGCAGGTGCGGGCTCATCGACGGGGTGTGAATGGAGCCCGTGATGGCGCAGGTGACGATGACGGGCTTGCTCATGCGGCGGCTCCGTAATTAAGACCCGCTTCCTTCGCGAAGACGTCGAGGCTGTCGGTGAGAATCCCGATTATCTCGTCGATCTGATCGTCGGTGGTGATGAGGGGTGGGCAGACGAGGAAGTGATCACCGATGCGGCCGCCGCGCGTGCGGCGGGAATAGATGATCAGGCCGCGATCATAGGCGATATCCACCAGGCGGTTATGCGCGTTGAGCTCCACCGGCAAAGGCTCCATCGTGTCGCGGTTGGCGACGAGCTCGAAGGCGAGCAACAGCCCCTTGCCGCGCACATCGCCGATGAAGCCGTAACGCTGCATCAGGGCCTGAAGGCGGGCTTTCAACTTGTCGCCCTGGATCCGCGCGGCGTCGATGAGGCCGAGGCGGTCGATCTCGTCCATGACCGCGAGACCCGCCGCACAGGCGAGCGGATTGCCCGCATAGGTAAAGCCGTGAATGAAGCCGCCGTTGTCGATCACCGCATCGGCGATGCGCCGGTCGGCCACCATTGCGCCGAGCGGCACATAGCCCGCACCGAAGCCCTTGGAGAACGCGATCAGATCCGGCCGCAGGCCCCAGTGATCGGTGGCGAGGTACTTGCCCGTGCGCCCAGCACCGCTCATCACTTCGTCGGAGATCAGGAGAATGCCGAACTCGTCGCAGATCTTACGGATCTCGGCATAGTAGCTGTCGGGTGCGACGAGCGCGCCCGTCGAGGCGCCGCCCACGGGTTCCATGATGAAGGCGAGAACCGTTTCCGGGCCCTGGCGGAGAATTTCATCGCGCAGGTAGCGCGCGTATTTCAGGCCCCGCTCGGCGTCGCTGAGATTGTCGCGGTCGAGATAGCAGGTCGGCGCGGGGATCTTGGGCATCTCGCGCATCATGGGCGAGAACGGCGCGCTCATGAGCGACATGCCGGTGACGCTGAGCGCGCCAAGGCTTGAGCCGTGATAGGACGGAAAGCGGGAAATCACCTTCCAACGCGAAGCCTCGCCGATCGCCACCGCATATTGCCGCGCGAGTTTCAGGCAGCTCTCCACGGCCTCCGATCCACCTGAGACGAAGAACACCCGGTCGAGGCCCGGCGGCATTCGCTCGGCGATCCGGCGCGCGAATTCCTCGGCCGGTTCGTTTTCGAAGTGCAGGCGATAGCCGAAGGTGGATTTTTCCATCTGCCGGCGCATGGCCTCTAGCACGACGGGGTTGGAATGGCCGATATTCGACACCATCGCGCCGCTGGAGCCGTCGAGATAGCGCTTGCCGCTGGTATCCCACAGGTAGACGCCTTCGGCGCGGTCCAGGAGAGGGCGACGTAGCCGCGTCTGGTAAAACAGGTTCGACATCTCGCTCGATCCTTTTTCAGTCCCCTTCACGGGCGTCATAGCCGACTTTCAGTCATCCACGTCTTCCAGGCCGCCACGCAGCCAAGGCGTGGATGCCCGGCACGAGGCCGGGCATGACGGGGAGGAGGTCGCGCCAGCAAACATGGCTCGACATCAATGCGCAAATAAATAGGATGAACGCTTGGCATTCTAAAAAGGAATGGTCTGGCGTAATGGGACGACGGGCGCACCGGTTCGTATGGGATATCGACTGGAACCTGCTGCGGACCTTCATGGTCATCGTGCAGGAGAAAGGCATCACGTCGGCCGGGGAAAAATTGCGGCTGAAGCAGCCGACCATCAGCAACGCGCTCCGGCGTCTGGAAGGGCATTTCGACTGTCGCCTGATCGAGCGTCGCCCCGGCGTTTTCGAGGTCACGCCCGCCGGGCAGCGCCTCTATGCGGAATGCGTCGGCTTGTTCGACTCCGTGTCCGGTCTGCACACCCTCGTCCACGATCAGCCGGACGAGGTCACGGGGCGGATCGACATGGCTTTCGCAAGCCATGTAGTGTGTCCGCTGCTCGACGACATTCTTGCGGCGTTCCATCGCGATCATCCCCGCGTGACCTTTGCGACCTCGGTGTCATCGAGCCAGGAAGTAATCACCGCCGTTGCGCGAAAAGATGCGGCGTTCGGCGTCTGCCTGATGCACGAGCGCCATCCGAAGCTCGAATTTCAGCCGCTCTATCGTGAGAGTTTTGGTTATTTCTGCGGGCGCGCGCATCGTCTTTTCGGCAAGGCCGACTTGAGCATCGAGGACTTGCGGAACGAAGCTTATGTTTCGTTCAAGACGGATCAGATGGCGGACGCGCTGTGGCCGGTCGCAATGCTCCGGCAGCAGGAAAAATTCACGAGTCCCATCATCGGCACGTCGTCCCATCTCGAAGAGGTCAAGCGCCTGATCATCGCCGGTTTCGGCTTCGGTCCTCTGCCCATTCACGTGGTCGAGGACGATGTGCGCAAAGGCCTGCTGTGGCGGCTTCCACCATACGAAAGGCCACCCGAGGTCGATGTGCATCTGACCTTCGATCCCGTCGCCCGGCACACGCGGGCCGAGGCACTGCTTCTCGAGAGGCTCTTGACGCGGATCGAGGAAACGCCTTTGTCCGAGCGGACTTATCCGATCCCGGATGAATGAGCCGGAACCGAACTCTGCCGACCTCACCCTGAGGAGCAGCCAAAGGTGCGTCTCGAAGGAGATTCCAGCGGGCACTGGATCCTCCTTCGAGACGGTGCTTCGCACCTCAGGCAGCGAGCAGTTTACTCGCGAGGAGCGGAAAGTCGGAAGAGTTTTTGAGGGATGATGAAAGCGATCGAAACGCCCTGGATTTCAGTCCGTGAAACCGTTCGCGACGAATGGATCGACTTCAACGGCCACATGACGAATGCCGCCTATGTGACCGCGTTCGACATCGCCTCGGTCGCGCTTCTGCACCGCATCGGAATCGATCCCGCATACCGCGAACGGGAACGGTGCTCGACCTTCGCACTCGAACTGCACACGGTGTTTCATTGTGAATTACCGGCGCGTGCGCCTTATCTGATCGAGACGCGTGTTCTCGATTTCGATGCCAAGCGCATCCACCTCTTCCATCAAATCAAGCACGCGGAAGAAAATTTTTTGGCGGCAAGTCTGGAAGTGGTGACGATCCATGTGGATCTCGACAAGCGGCGCTCGACACCGTTTCCGGAAAGCGTGGTTGAGCGGCTCGTCGCTTATCGCGCCGCCTCCGACAATCTCGGCTGGCCGGAGGTCGCCAGCCGCAGGGTTGGGCTTAAACCCGCCTGACGACTTCAACAGCCCATCAGGCCCGTTCGAGACCGCACCACTCAGAGGCGAAGAGCGCGAGAACTTCGCCGACGCTGAGAATGCTGTCGATGGAAACCCATTCGTCGATGCCGTGATAGCTGCCGCCGATGGGGCCATAACAGGTCGCGGGCGTGTTTCCGTAAAGCTCGAAGAACCGGACGTCGGTCGTGGCCGTGGAGGCTAAGGTGACCGGCTCCGCCTTCACGACCTGCCGATGAGCATCCGCGAGGAGCTTCATGAAGGGGGCTTCGCGATCGACGACGCAGCCTTCGGCCTGGAAGCCGCAATACCTCACGTCGATGCCGATATTCGCAAGCGCCGGATGCCTTGCCTTCGTTGCGGCGATGTTGGCCTCGATGGCAGTCTTCACGCTCTTCGGGGTGGTGCCCGGATAGAATCCGACGCGCACCACCATGGTGGCGGAGCAGGGGACGGTCGAACCCCAATCGCCGCCTGCGATGCGTCCGAGATTGAAATTCACCGGATGAGGGTTCGAGCTGAATTCCGGGTGCCGATTCTCTGGCAGGTTCCAGTCGGTCTCAAGTTCCTGCAAGCCTTGGAAAATCGTGTAGGCGGCGGCAATCGCATTCGTCCCGACGGACGCTTCGAGCACGTGAGCCGGTTTGCCCATGATGCGGATCGTGATCCACATGACGCCCAGTTGCGATGTCATGATCGATTGCTGGAACGGTTCGGGAATGATGGCCGCGTCGGCACGATAGCCGCGCGCGACACAGGCCAGCGCGCCGTTGCCGGTGCATTCCTCTTCGATGACCGATTGAAACATGACGGCGGCGGCAGGCACGAAACCCAGATCGCGCAAAGCCTCGTAGGCGAGGCAATAGGCGACAAGGCCGGACTTCATGTCGCCCGCGCCACGCCCATAAAGACGCCCGTCGCGCTCCGTCGGTTCAAAAGCAGGCGTCGTCCAGAGACACGCCTCGCCGGGAGGCACCACATCGATATGGCCGTTGAAGATGAGTGAGCGCCCGCCCGCACCGCCCTTCGGTGTGTGGCGGCCGACCACATTCGGGCGGTTCGTGTAGTTCGGATGGACCGGCGGCGAGAAACCGGGAAGGTCCCGGATCGCGGCTGGATCGACGTCGAAGGTTTCGACCGCGAGGCCCATCTCGGCGAAAATTTCGGCCATGATTTCTTGCCCGGCAAGCTCCCTGCCGAGGGTCGTGTCCACACGGACCAGGCTGCAAAGCCGCTCGATCGCCTGGTTTCGCCTTGCCGCGACGGCGGAACGCAATTCGCTTCGGAATGTCTCGTCAACGCGCATCATGACCCTCTGCAAATGGCAGCAATCCTCTCGATGAAAGCACCGCCCCACGCCGAACAGTCAAATAGAAACAACAAATGCAGCGCATTCTCCAAACCGATTAAACTTATTTCGAATATCTATTTGCGAAATGCTCTCGCGACCGATCTTCTCCGGAGCCTGTTCGGGGAATCCGGTGTCTTTACCCGAAAGCGTGTGACGACGAGGAACGGTGTGATGACAGGTCAGAGCTTTCCCGATTTCGGCCTTACCCCCGAGGAGCGGCGGCGTGCAGTTCACGGGCACTATTACGAGCAGCCCGGCATGGACGGCGCGCGTGGGGAAATCTGGTGCTACACGGACCGCTATGCCTACCGCGCCGGGGATACCGTCACCCTGTTCGTCAGTTCGACGGCCGAGCGCTATCGGCTCGACATCGTGCGCGACGGCGGCGTCGAGACGCCGGTCCTGACCCTGGAAGGGTTGAGCGCCCGCTGGCAGGATACGCCAGACCAGTGCTCCGTTCTGGGCTGCGGCTGGAAGGCGTCGCACGCCATTCAAATTCCGGCAGCGTGGAGTTCAGGGGCCTACCGCATCACGTTGACGGCGGAGGGTCGCGATGGGCGGCTGATCCATTACCATCATCTTTTCATCCTCCGACCGACGGCTGGGGCCAAACCCGGCCGCATCCTGCAGGTCGCGGCAACCGGCACATGGACCGCTTATAATACCTGGGGTGGGTCCAATCATTATCAGGGGATTACCGGCCCTAACCGCAACCAATATGCGCCCGTGGTGAGTATCGAGCGCCCGTTCTGCCGCGGCTTCGTCGTCCTGCCGCCGGGAGCGCCACGTGTGCCTCTGGAGGTTCCCGTGCCGCCCGCGATGCCGCCGCGCTATCCGCACATGGAATGGGCTTACGCGAACGGCTACAGCAAGAAATACACGTCCTCCGGCTGGGCGAGCTATGACAGCCACTTCTTTCGCTGGGCCGAGCGGGCGGGCTACGCCATCGATCTGGCGAGCCAGCATGAACTCCACGTCGAGCCGGAGATTCTGAACGGGTACGATTGCGTCGTCTTCGTCGGGCATGACGAATACTGGACCTGGGAGATGCGCGACGCCGTCGAAACTTATGTGAAACGCGGCGGCAAAGCCGCGCGCTTCGCGGGCAACTTCATGTGGCAGACGCGGTTGGAGGACGAGGGCCGCCGTCAGGTCTGCTACAAATACCGCGTGGAGGAAGATCCGATCCTGCAAGGAGGCGATCTCACGCGCCTGAGCACGTCCTGGGAAGATCCCCGCGTCGGGCGGCCCGGTTCCGAAACCTTCGGTCTTATCGCCACGCGGGGGCTTTATGTGGGCTGGGGCGGTTGCGCCCCGCGCGGCGCGAGGGGCTTTCCGATCTACCGCCCGGAACACTGGGCTTTTGCGGGAACGGGCATTTATTACGGCGATATTTTGGGCGCGGATTCACACGTCTTCGGGTACGAGGTCGACGGCCTCGACTACATCATTGAAGGCGGCTTGCCGCGCCCGGCGGAAGGCAGCGGTGCGCCGGAAGGCTTACAGATCATCGGGCTTGGCATGTCCTCTCTCAAGGAGGAGAGCGCGGACATTCCGGCGGACGATCAATTCCTTTCCGATGAGGACGCGCTTTTCGTCGCCAAGACGCTGATCGGCAACGAGAGCGCGGCGGCGGTGGATAAGATCAAGCGCGGCGCGGGCATGATGGTCAATTTCCCGATGGGGAAGGGCGAGGTGTTCCATGCGGGAAGCTGTGAATGGGTCGCTGGGCTCTTGAGAAAAGATCCGATGGTGGAAATGGTGACCGCGAACATCATGAACCGCTATCTCAGCGGTCGTTGAACGGAAGCGCCATGGCCGAAATCGACGGCATCGTCATTCGCGAGGCATCGATACCGGATTTCGAGACGGTGGCGGCGATGCTGCGAAAGCTCGGGGCCCATGTGGGCGCGAGCCCGAAGGTCACCGCCGCTGATCTCGCGGCGTTCGGCCCCGGTGGTCGCGGCCACACGGAAATCCTGGTAGCGGAGGAGGGCGGCGCGATTGTCGGCATTGCCCTCTATTCCATCGTCTTCTCCGCGTGGCGGGGGCGTCCGGGAATCTACGTGTCTGACCTGTTCGTGGAAGACAGCGCGCGCGGTACGGGGCTCGGCACGCGCTTGTTGCGCGCCGCTGTTGCACGGGAGATCTCGCGCGGCTGCGCCTATCTCAAACTCGATGTGGACAAAAGCAACGCTGCGGGCCTCTCGTTCTATGAGAAGCGCGGTTTCAAACTCAGCGACCACGATCACACGATGGTGCTGGAGCAGGACGGCATGGCGCGCCTGTAAACGGTCGGGCTCCGCGAGGGAGCCCGAGCCGAAGACGTTACGCCGCGAGGGCGCTGGCCTCGAGCGCGATCGCCGCCGAGGCGATGATGGCCGCAAAACGCACGGCGGTCTGGATCACGTCCGTCGAAACGCCGGCCTGACGGAGCGTTTCTTCGTGCGCATCGATGCACATGCCGCAGCCGTTGATGGCGGAGACGGCAAGCGACCAGAGTTCGAAATCGAGCTTGTCGACACCGGGATTGCCGATCACGTTCATGCGCAACTTCGCAGGCATCGAACGATAGTCCTTGTTCGCCGCCAGATGCACGAAACGGTAATAGACGTTGTTCATGCCCATGATGGCGGCTGCCGACTTCGCCGCGTTGAGCGCCGTCGGCGAGAGCTTGCTGGACGCTTCGGCGATGAGGGCATTGCGCACGTCTTCATTGCGCGAGGCGATTCCGCAGGCGACGAAGAGGCCGTATTTCTGCTGATCGTTCAGCACCTCGTCGCTTCCCATGGACGAGAGGTTCAGACGAACGTCCTTGGCAAAATCGGGAATCGCCTGCTTCAACGTATCGATCGACATCGATCATCCTTCGCGTGTCTCGCCGTGTCGGCGACTAATGCTTGATCCTGTCTCTTTGAACACGATCAAGCACTCGTTTCTTTAGATTCCCGCACGATCCGGGCGAACAACCGGTTTCCACTTGTTCTGATCATGCTCTAAGGGGCGCGGGTCGCAAAAAAACCTGCGACCCGTCTCGCGTTTTGAAAAAATCAAGCCGCCTTGAGCGTCTCACCGCCGACCTGGCGGTTGCACGGGCACAGCTCGTCGGTCTGCAGCGCATCCAGAACGCGCAGCGTATCTTTCGGCGCGCGTCCGACATTCAGGTTCGTCGCATAGACGTGCTGGATCGTGTTGTCGGGATCGACCACAAAAGTATAGCGATAGGGAACGCCATCAGCGGAGCGGACGCCGAGACCGTCGATGAGCTCGCCCTTGGTGTCGGCGAACGACCAGATCGGCAGCTTGTTGAGATCCGCATGATCGCGGCGCCATGCCAGCTTCACGAATTCATTGTCGGCCGAGCCACCCAGAACGACCGCGTCGCGATCCGCGAATTCGGAGTTGAGGCGCGCGAACTCGGCAATCTCGGTGGGGCAAACGAACGTGAAGTCCTTGGGGTAGAAGAAGATCACCTTCCACTTTCCGGGGAAGCTCTCGGCGGTGATCGTCTCGAAGGCGGAGACGCCGTTTTCTTCATGATTGTTGAAACCGGGCTTGACGCCGGTCACGGAGAAATTGGGCAACTTGTCGCCGATGCCGAGCATGATGGTCTCCATTCGAGGGATCAGGTTTTCTGAGGATACAGTGGGCCTAGGCACGGGCCTGCATGTTCCTCTGTCGATTTATTGCGTCGCACAAAGAATTGGTTCGGTCAAATCGATTAAATTTGTCATTTTCATCGATTTTTCCAATAAGGGGATAATTCCATGCGAGGCATCCCTGATGGCGAACATTTCGATCCGGCAATTGCGGTACTTTCTGGCTCTCGTGGACACATCGTCCTTCTCGAAAGCGGCGAAACGGGTCGGTATCACGCAGTCGACCTTGAGCGCCGCGATCCAGGAGATGGAGAACGCACTCGGGGTTTGCCTCGTGGAGCGCAGCGGACGGCATTTCGCGTTGATGGCAACGGGTGAGCTTCTGGCGCGAGAGGCGCGGGACATTGTTGCCCGGGTCGACGATCTTCCCACCAGTCTTTCCCGGGAGGCGCGCCCGCTCACGACGCGACTCAGGCTCGGCGTTGTTCCCTCGATCGCGCCCTTTCTTCTCCCCAAAGCCCTGCCGCACATCCGTGGGGCGTTTCCCGAATTGCACGTGGCGGTTCGCGAAGGTTTAAGCCGCTCGCTCATCGCCGATATCAGATCCGGCAATCTGGACGCGGCGATCATCGCGCTCCCTTTCACAACGACCGGCTTCCAGGTCGAGCCTCTGTGCGAGGACGAATTTCTCGTGGCCGTTTCCGAGCGCCATCGTCTGGCCAACAGCAGAGCCGTCTCAGCGGAGGATTTGCAGGACGAGCCGATCCTGCTTCTGGAATCGGGGCATTGCCTGCGCGATCAGGTTTTGTCCTTTACCGGCCTTCGGCCTCCGAACGAGGCTGACGACATCAGGGCCATGAGTCTTCTGACGCTCGTGCAGCTGGCCGAGAACGATCTCGGAATCACCTTCCTGCCCAGGATCGCGATTGCAGCGGGCATTGCGCAAGGGACGAGCCTGCGTCTGATTCCGTATCGAAACGAACGCTCGTCACGCACCCTCGCGCTCATCTGGCGGGCGGGGGCAAGTCGTACGCCGGATTATCTTATTCTGGCGGAAACGCTTCGCGATCTTTGCCGACAGTTTCTCGACGTCTACAATCCCGAAGAGACGTGAGACGGCTGGCGGTTGCTTTTCCCGGTTACAGGGGGAGCGGGCGGGATGGCGGCTCATCGAGCCCACGCCCCAAGGTCTTTTGCATCAGCACTGTCGAGAGCCAGCGTCCGTGTTTGTAGCCGACGCCTTTCAGCACACCCGCATCCTCAAACCCGAGCGCCCGGTGAACCCCGATGGAGCCCTGGGATTGCTCATCGCCGATGACGGCGACCATAAGGCGAAAATCGCGCTCCTCGCTCTCCGAAATTAAAGCTGTCAGCAGTAACTTTCCGATGCCGCGCCGTTGCGCTTGCGGTGCGATGTAAATCGAATCCTCCACCGTCGAGCGATAAGCCGGACGTGGCCGATAGGGACCGGCATAGGCGTAGCCGAGAACCGCTCCATCATCTTCCGCGACGAGATAGGGAAAGTCTCCTTCCATTAGAACCGCACGGCGGCGCGCCATTTCCGCCTTCTCCGGCGGATCGAGTTCGAAGGAGGCGGTGCCATGGATGACCGCGTGGGCGTAGATTGCCGCGATGGCCGAAATGTCGGATTCTCGAGAGGCGCGGATGAGAAGGCTCATGTCTTCGTCCTATCGCCCGGGCGTGGTCCCGCGCAACAAAAAAGCCCCGACGAGGCCGGGGCTTTCGGATCGTTTTATCCGGGTCGCTTAGTTGTTGCGGTTGCCCACGAGCGCCAGCAGGAACTGGAACATGTTGATGAAGTCGAGATAGAGCTGCAGGGCGCCGAAGACCGAAACCTTGGCGGCGGCTTCGCCGTCGAAGTTCCCGTACAGATACATCTCCTTCAGCTTCTGCGTGTCGTAGGCGGTGAGGCCCGCGAAGATCAGAACGCCGATCACGGAAATGCCCATCTGGAGCATGGTCGAACCGAGGAAGATGTTCACCAGCGAGGCCAGGATCAGACCGACGACGCCCATGATCAGGAACGAGCCGATGCCCGAGAGGCTACGGTTCGTGGTGTAGCCCCAGAGCGACAGCGAGCCGAAGGCGGCTGCCGTGATGAAGAACACCTGCACGACGCTCGCGCCCGTATAACGGATCAGAATCGTCGAGAGCGAAGCGCCCATCACCGCCGCGAAGGCGAAGAAGGTGCCGCGCGCCGAAGCCGCCGACATCTTATCCATGCGGAATGAGAACAGGAAAATGAAGGCGAGCGGCGCCAGAGCCACGACCCACATCAGAGGCGTGGTATACAGAACACGGCCGAATTCAGTCAGATAAACACCGCCAAGCCGCATGGCGGCATCCGCCTCGCTGCCGGCCACGGCGAGCTTGTTCACGCCCAGAGCCACGAGAGCCGAAATGGCCAGGCCCAGGATCATGTTGTTGTAGACGCCGAGCATGAAAGCGCGCAGGCCCTGGTCGACCTCTGCGGCCGTCCGGGTGACGCCGGCGCCGGCATATTGGTTCTGCTGATACGGTTGCATCGGAGTCCTCTCGCGGTGTCCCGTTGAAAATGTTCCCTCGAAAGGCCGGAATCGGCCTTCGGTCGCCGGTTTTCGGCAACATTGGGAAATATGAGTGGTCGCTTTCGGTTTCGCAAGAGGTAAGGTCAAGCTTCGCGGGTTCGTGAAAGAAAAGGCGAAGATGAAATTTTCACTTCGCCCCTAAGAGGCCGCTCCCCGTTTCATTGTCACAGGCGTGAGGGTCAAAGGTTTCTCAAGTATTGCGCGGGCTTTTGATTCAAGATTCTCCAGGTCCCGGCCAAGCCTAGTCCCACCGTCACGAGAACGGCGAGCGTCGAGGCAAGAAGCGCGCCGGATAGATCTAAAGCAAAGCTCAAATTCATCACGCGGGTGATGATGAGATAAGCGGCGAGGGTGCCCGCCAACAGGCCGAAAATCGCGGTGGCGAGGCCGAGCAGGCCGTATTCCAGCCCATAGGCCGAAAGCAGCCGCGCCCGCGTCGCGCCGAGCGTCTTGAGCACCACCGCATCGTAGAGCCGCGCCCGATGCCCGGCGGCAAGCGCACCGGCGAGTACCAGAAGGCTCGCGATGAGAGCGATGGCGCTCGCTCCCCGGATCGCCATGACGAGCTGGGACACGACGTCGTCCACGGCCTCCAGCGCATCTTTCACGCGCACGCTCGTCACCATCGGATAGGCCAGAGCGGCGCTCCGCAGGATTTGTCCGTCGGTTTTCGCGTCGGATCCATTGGGGAAGGTGACGGTGGCCAGATGCGTGTGCGGTGCGCCCGCAAAGGTGTTGGGTGAGAACACCATCACGAAATTGATGCCGAGCGAGCGCCATTCCACGTGCCGCAGATTGGCGATGGTGGCGGTGATGTTCCGCCCCAGAACATTGACGGTGATCTCGTCGCCGACTTTAAGCCCCAACCCCTCGGCGATCTTGTCGTCGAAGGAGACGAGCGGCTTGCTGCGATAATCGCTTCCCCACCATTCGCCCTGCACCAGTTCGGCACCGGTCGGCGGTGTCTTGGCATAGGTGATGCCGCGATCCCCGTCGAGCACCCAGGAGACGTCTTCGTTCGCTTTGATTTGCGCGACGGGCACGCCTTTCAGGCTCACCAACCGCCCGCGCATCATCGGCACCCGGTCGACCTGCGCGCTCTGAGCCTGGCCTTTCAGAAAATCTTCGAAAGCATCGGCCTGAGCGTTCGGAATGTCGAGAAAGAAGAAGCTCGGCGCATGTTCCGGCAGGGTTTGCCGGAGTTGGCGGGTGAGGTTCGAATCGACCAGAGCCAGGGTCACGAGAAGGGTGATGCCGAGCCCGAGCGACAGGACGAGGGAGGGCGTCAGCGCGCCGGGGCGATGGATATTGGCGAGCGCCAGACGTGGTGCCGTGCGTTTCGGGCGCGGCAAGCGGCGTGCGAGCGCCATGATGCCGAGCCCGATCACGCGCAGCAGAGCGAACGCGGCTGTGGCGGCACCCACGAACATCAGCGCAATGCGGCGGTCGTAAGCCGCAAAGACGGCAAGGCCGACGAGGGCCACCAGCACGACGATGAGCGTCATCAGATAACGCTTGCGCGGCCAGCTGCGCCCCGGCTCGATCTGGTCGCGGAAAAGACCGGAGACGGGCACATCATGCGCGCGGCCAAGCGGCGCGAGTGCGAAAGCGAGCGCCGTCAGGATGCCGTAGAGAAGAGCGATGCCGAGTTCGCTCCAGGCCAGAGTAGGCTGGATCGGAATCGGCAGAAATCGACCGAAAAGTCCGTTGACGGCGAAGGGCAGGGTACCGCCGACTACGAGACCGATGCCGACGCCGATGAGCGCGATGATCATGACCTGCGTGAGGTAGAGCAGGACGACCTGCCCGCCCGGTGCGCCGAGGCTCTTCAAGGTAGCAATGGAGGCGCGCTTGCGGTCGACGAAACTGCGCACGGCATTGGCGACGCCGACCCCGCCGACAAGTAGGGCGGTGAGGCCGACGAGGGTCAGAAACTGGGTGAAACGCTCGATATTGCGCGCAAAGCGCGGATCGGCGTTCACGCGCGTGCGGACATCCCATCCTGCTTCCGGCAGGGTGCTTTTCGCGTCGGCTTCGACCTGGTCCAGCACCGCCTCGTCCGATTGGGGAAGAACGAGCCGGTAGGTCCAGCGCACGAGGCTGCCGGGCTGGATGAGTCCCGTCGCGCGCAAAGCCTCCTGCGAGACGAGGAGGCGCGGGCCGAAGCCGATGCCGCTTGCGATCTTGTCGGGTTCGGATGTGAGCGCGGCGCGCAATTCGATCTGCGCACCGCCGATGCGGATCCGATCGCCGGCCTTGAGATCGAGCCGCGCCAAAAGGGCGGGATCGGCGGCGGCGCCGAAGACGCCGTTTCGAGCGGAGAGAAGATCGCCCGCCGAGATTTGCGGGTCGGTCTCCAAAGTCCCGATGGTGGGATAGGTCGGCCCCGCCGCTTTCAATTCAACAAGGGCCGAACCCTTGTCGCCTGCGATCGCCATGGCGCGCATGGTGGCGATGGAGGCAACTTCGCCTCTCGCTGTCAGGAAGGCCAACTCGGCTGGGTTTGCCTCCCGCTGCATCAGGGAAAACGCCATATCACCGCCCAGAATGCGGCGGCCTTCCTTGGTAATTCCTTCCGTGAGCGAACGCGAAAGCGACGAGACGCCCGCAATCGCCGCGACGCCGAGTGCGATGCAGGCGAGAAAGATGCCGAAACCTGACAATCCGCCGCGCAACTCGCGCATGGCGAGACGCAGGATCAGCGCGAGGGATGCGAAAAGCGGGAGCCGTTTTTGCGGTGGCGCGGGAATGGAGCCATGCATGATGCCGCCCTCACGCCGATGCTTTGGCGAGATCGGCCTCGATCCGGCCTGATCGCAGGCGCACCGTCCGGTCGCAGAGATGGGCGAGGTTGAGATCGTGGGTCACGAGAATGAGCGTCGAGCCCCTGTCGCGCTTGAGCGCGAAGAGAAGATCGATGATCGAACCGCCGGTCTTCTCATCGAGATTGCCGGTCGGCTCGTCCGCCACCAGAATCGCCGGGTTCGGCACGATGGCGCGGGCAATCGCCACGCGCTGCTGCTCGCCGCCGGACAATTGCGCCGGGTAATGATGGAGGCGGGCGCCCAAACCCACCGATTGAAGCTCGGCCTCCGCGCGCTCGAAGGCCTCCGCCTCGCCCGCGAGTTCAAGAGGAAGCGCCACGTTTTCCAGCGCCGTCATGGTCGGGACGAGATGGAAGGATTGGAAGACGATGCCGATGCGCCGCCCGCGAAAGCGGGCCAATGCGTCCTCGTCGAGCCCCGAAAGGTCGGTCCCCTCGACGATCACCTTGCCGGAATCGGGACGCTCCAGGCCGGCCATGGTCATGAGCAAGGTCGATTTGCCCGAGCCCGAAGGGCCGACAAGGCCGACCGCCTCACCCCGGCCGATAGCCAGGGAGACGCCTTTGAGGATATGAACCCGCGCGGCCCCGCGTCCGAGGCTCAAATCCACATCCTGCAGTGCGATGGCCTTGTCCTGCATGCGTCGTCACCCGATCTTTGAAAGCTGTGCCGGGAACCCGGCTCGTCGAACCCATATGGGAAACATATTGATGAAGCGCCAATCCGGCCTGTTCATGGCGATCATTTTTGCGTGTGCGGCCACGCTTATGGGTTTAATCGCCGCCCCCGGTTCCAGTTTCGCCCAGAATCAGCCGATCCGTCTGGTCGCGTTGGGCGACAGCCTGAGCGCAGGCTACCAGCTGCCGGGGGAGGCGGCCTTTCCCGTCGCTCTGGAGCGCGCCCTGAGGACCAAGGGCTACAATGTGGAGATCACAAATGCCGGCGTTTCGGGCGATACCGCGTCGGGCGGTCTCGATCGGCTCGACTGGTCGGTGCCGGATGGAACCGACGGGGTGATCGTGGAGCTGGGGGCCAACGACATGCTGCGCGGCCTCGATCCCGCCATTCCCCGGCAATCCATCGAGACCATCGTGGAGCGCCTGAAGGCCCGCAACATCGCGGTTATGCTGGCGGGCATGATGGCCACTCGCAATCTCGGGCCCGATTACGCGCAAAAATTCGATACGCTCTATCCGGACATTGCGAAGAAGCACGGCCTTGTGCTCTATCCCTTCTTCCTGGACGGAATCGCCGGCGACCGTGCGCTCAACCTTCCCGATGGCCTTCATCCGACGGCCAAAGGAGTCGAGGTCATCGTCGAGCGCATCCTGCCGAGCGTCGAGAGTTTTCTCGCCACCATTCCCAAGCGCTGACACCAGTCAGCGTATCACTTGCCAAAGCGCTGACACCAGTCTGCGTATCACCTGCCAAGCGCTGACCGCTGTCAACGCCCATTCCTTCGCCTGAACGCGGCGACTTTTTTCGTCGCGAGGAGCCTTGCCATGCACTATCGCCGTCTCGGCCGCACGGATTTGAACGTCAGCCTGATTTGTCTGGGCACCATGACCTGGGGCCAGCAAAACACCGAGGCCGAGGGCCACGCACAGATGGATTATGCCCTCGATCAGGGCATCAATTTCTTCGATACGGCCGAACTCTATTCGATTCCGCCGACGGCGGAGACGCAAGGTTCCACCGAGCGGATCATCGGTTCCTGGTTCAAGGCACGCGGCACCCGGGACAAGGTGATCTTGGCCACCAAGGTCACGGGACGCTCGGAGACGACCTGGTTTCGGAAGGACAGCTCTCCGGCGGAACTCTCCCGCAAACAGATCGAGGAAGCGGTCGACAGCAGCCTCAAGCGTCTTCAGACCGACTACATCGATCTCTACCAGCTTCACTGGCCGGACCGGCCCATGCCCTGGGGCTCGAACCCGACGATCTTCCATTGGGACAAGCAGAAGGGCCAATCCATCGCCATCGCGGAGACGCTCGGCGTCCTCGACGATCTCGTGAAGGCCGGCAAGATCCGCCATGTGGGCCTCTCCAACGAGAGCGGCTGGGGCACGATGAAATTCGTCGCGGCGTCGGAGGCCAAGGGGCTGACGCCCGTGCAGTCGATCCAGAACGCCTACAACCTTCTGAACCGCACCTACGAGGTTGCCCTCGCCGAAGTCACCATGCGCGAAGAAATCGGGCTTCTGGCCTATTCGCCTCTCGCGCAGGGTTATCTCACCGGCAAGTATCTCGACGGCGCACGTCCAGCCGGTGCGCGCACGACGCTCTTCAATCGCGGCCAGCGCTATCAGACGCCGGGTGCGGAGGATGCGATCCGCAAATACATCGCACTCGCTCGCGAGTTCGGTCTCGATCCGGCGCAGATGGCGCTGGCCTTCGTCAATTCACGCCCCTTCGTGCATTCCAACATCATCGGCGCGACGTCGATGGAACAATTGAAGACGGATATCGGATCGATCAACGTGACGATCACACCGGAGCTCGAGGAGCGCATCAACGGGATTCATCTGGTGCACCAGAATCCGTGTCCGTGAGTAGCGCTGCCTTACGGGTTTCCATCTATTTTCCCGCTTGCAAGAAAGGCGTACGATTGAAGCGCTTTCTCGTGAGCGGGAGCTGAGCATGGACATCGAGCGTCAGGTCGCAAGACATTACACGCGTGGTGCGCTTGAAAGCGCCATCCTCGATGCGTTGAAGGCGAGTGGGAAGGAAATCGACCGTCTCACGCCTTCGGATCTCTCCGGTGCCGATGAATTTCATCTCGGCTGGCGTTCCGCGACCGTGGAGCTTGGAAAGGACCTTGAGCTTGGTCCTGACACGCGTGTGCTCGACATCGGCTCAGGCATTGGCGGACCTGCGCGGTATTTCGCGGAAGCCTATGGAAGTCACGTCACTGGCGTCGATCTCACCGCGGAGTTCGTCGAAGTCGCCAACGCCCTCACGCAGCGCTGCGGCCTCGCCGATCGGGTCGCGTTCCGGGAAGCGAGCGGTCTGGCTCTACCGTTCGACGACGGTTCTTTCGATCGCGCGACTCTCATTCACGTGGGAATGAACATCCAGGACAAGGCCAAGCTGTTTGCGGAAGTGAGACGCGTCCTGCGGCGAGGTGGAATGTTCGGTGTCTACGACATCATGCGACTGAACGATGATCCGCTCCCCTTTCCGATGCCATGGGCCAACAGCGAGGAAACAAGCTTTGTTGAGACGAGCGATACCTACAAAGGGCTTCTCGAAAGGGCCGGCTTCGTTGTCGTGAAGGAGACCGACAGGCGGGACATGTCGCTCAAACTTGGCCGTGAAATGCGCGAGAATGCGGCACGCAATGGCGCGCCGCCGCTCGGTCTTCACATTCTCATGGGACCCGCGACGCCGGAACGACTGGGCAACGTGATGAAGACGCTTGAGCACGGCTCCATCGCGCCTGTCGAAATCATCGCAAAAGCGGTTTGATCAACGCGCATAGCGTTCGGCGACGAATTAGCTCTCCCTCATCCTGAGGAGCGGCCGTCCGGCCGCGTCTCGAAGGAGGGTCCAGCGGACTCTAGAGACGCCTCGCCCTTCGAGACGGACCTTACGGTCCTCCTGAGGGTGAGGCTCCTCTTCTCGAACGTCTCCCTCCTCGGGTGCGGGAGGGGAAAGCAGCCTTTAAGCCGCCTCGGTGCGCTTGTTCTGCCGGTTCTCGACGAGATCGTCGACCACGGCCGGATCGGCGAGGGTCGAGGTGTCGCCGAGATTGCCGAACTCGTCCTCGGCGATCTTGCGCAGGATGCGGCGCATGATCTTGCCGGAGCGGGTTTTCGGCAGGCCGGGCGCGAACTGGATGAGATCCGGGGATGCGATGGGGCCGATTTCCTTGCGGACCCAGGCCACCAGTTCCTTGCGCAGATCCTCCGAGGGCTCCACGCCCGTCATCAGGGTGACATAGGCGTAGATGCCCTGGCCCTTGATGTCGTGCGGATAGCCGACGACGGCGGCTTCCGAGACCTTGGCGTGAGCAACGAGCGCCGATTCCACTTCCGCCGTGCCCATGCGGTGGCCGGAGACATTGAGCACGTCGTCCACGCGACCGGTGATCCAGTAGTAACCGTCCGCGTCACGGCGGCAGCCGTCGCCCGTGAAGTACTTGCCCGGATAAGTGGAGAAGTAGGTCTGGATGAAGCGCTCGTGGTCGCCGTAGACCGTACGCATCTGGCCGGGCCAGGAATCGGCGATGACGAGATTGCCTTCCGCAGCACCCTCCAGAACCTTGCCGTCCGCATCCACCACCTGCGGCTGAATGCCGAAGAAGGGGGTCGTCGCCGAGCCGGGTTTCAGCTTCGTCGCGCCGGGCAGCGGCGAGATCAGAATTCCGCCGGTCTCCGTCTGCCACCAGGTATCGACGATGGGGCAGCGGTTGTCGCCGACCACGCGATAATACCATTCCCACGCTTCCGGATTGATCGGCTCGCCGACGCTGCCGAGAAGACGCAGCGACTTGCGCGATGTCTTCTTCACCGGCTCCTCGCCCGCCTGCATGAGCGAGCGGATCGCAGTCGGCGCGGTGTAGAAGATGTTGACGTTGTGCTTGTCGATCACTTCCCAGAAACGGGAGATCGACGGATAGGTCGGCACGCCTTCGAACATCAGCGTCGTGGCGCCGTTCGCGAGCGGGCCGTAGACGATATACGAATGGCCCGTGACCCAACCCACATCGGCCGTGCACCAGTAGATGTCGCCCTCGTGATAATCGAAGACGTATTGATGCGTCATCGCCGCGTAGACGAGGTATCCGCCGGTGGTGTGAAGAACGCCCTTGGGCTTTCCCGTGGAGCCTGACGTGTAAAGGATGAACAGCGGATCTTCCGCATTCACTTCTTCGCAGGGGCATTCGTTCGTCACCTGCGCGGCTGCCTCGTCGTAATACACGTCGCGGCCGGGCACCATGTTCACGGACGAGCCCGTGCGGCGCACGACGAGAACGTGATCGACGCCGCCGACGCGCTCAAGAGCGGCATCGACATTCGCCTTCAACGGTACTTTGCGTCCGCCGCGCAAGCCCTCATCCGCCGTCACGACGAAAGCCGATTTCGCATCCTCGATGCGGCCCGCGAGCGAATCCGGCGAGAAACCGCCGAACACGACTGAGTGGGTCGCGCCGAGGCGCGCGCAAGCGAGCATGGCGTAGGCCGCTTCCGGGATCATCGGCATGTAGATCGTTACGCGGTCACCCTTGGCGACGCCGCGATTGCGCATGACATTCGCCATACGGCAAACCTCGTCGTGCAATTCGCGATAGGTGATCTTCTTGGACTCGGACGGGTCGTCGCCTTCCCAGATGATCGCGACCTGATCGCCGCGCGTCTCGAGATGCCGGTCGATGCAATTATAGGCGACGTTCGTGGTGCCGTCCTCGAACCAGCGGATCGAGACGTCGCCAGGGCCGAAATTCGTATTCTTGACCTTGGTGAAGGGTTCGAACCAATCGATACGCTTGGCTTCTTCGCCCCAGAAACCTTCCGGATCCTTGATGGAAGCCTCGTACTTCGCGCGATAGCCGGCATTGTCCAGATAAGCGCGGCGACTCCATTCAGGCGTCACGTCGTAGATCTTCTCTTGCATGGCGTCTCTCCCAGACTCTTCGTACCTAGTTGTCTCTAGCTTTACGGAAAGAGTGAGGGCCTGAGCAAGCGGGACCGTGATCGGACTTTGGTCTTTTAGTCGTTAGTGGATATCACGGGCTGAGAGCGCCGATGATCGCTCCCTGGATGAGCAAAACGCCGAGCCAGTGCCCCGCATCGATGACGGTCAGCATCGGCCGCGCGCCGCTAAAGCCGTGATTGACGGCCATAGTGGTGAGAACGAAGCCGAACCAGGCGAGAAAGCCCGCGATCACGCCGTTCGCAAGCGTTACCGGACCCGCGTGCCAGATGAGGCCGGAGAGCACCAGCGCCATGACGATCTCGGCCAGAAACGACACGATCAAGGGAACGGGCGAGGGCTTGCCCGAAGACCCCATCAGCTCGGCCTTGGTTTTTCCGAGAGCGCTCATCCAGGGCTTGGCGAGAACCATGTACCAAAGCGAGCCGAAGAGCCACGCCGCGACGGCGGCGGCAAGAACGGCCCAGAGATTGATTGTTGCGAACATGATGGAAGCCCCCCGCTTCTCGTTCTATGGGCGAATTACAACCCGCCCATCTTGCAGACGAGCGCCCACTCCGCGTCGGTGACGGGCTGCACCGAAAGGCGTGAATTGTTGACGAGGATCATGTCCTTGAGCTTCGGCTCGGCCTTGATTTCCTCAAGCGTGACGGCGCGCTTCAAAGGTTTCACCGCCTTGATGTCCACCATGCCGAACTTGCCTGTCTGGTCGGTGTGATCGGGGTAATATTCCTTGATCACCTCGACGATGCCGACAATCGCCTTGCCCTCGTTCGAATGGTAGAAAAAGCCTTTCTCGCCCTTCTTCATGGCCATGAGATTCTGCTTCGCGACGTGGTTGCGCACGCCGCTCCAGAAGGTGCCTTTATCTCCTGCGGCCACCTGGTCGTCCCACGACCACACGGACGGTTCGGATTTATAGAGCCAGTGCGCCACGTCCTTATCCCCATTGCTCTGATTTGATCGGTCGCGTCATCAACGCTTCGATGGCCTGATCGAGGCTGCAGGTTCCCGCCAGCACCTGACCGATGGCTTCCGCGATCGGCACATCGACACTCTCGGCTTTTGCCAGGGCAACGAGCGCGCTTGCCGTCGCCGCACCTTCCACGAGCTTGCCGCCGGAAGCGGCTTCCGGCGAAAGACCCTGGCCGAGCCTGAGGCCGAAGGCGAAGTTTCGGGATTGGGCGGTGGAACAGCTCAGCACCAGATCGCCGAGGCCGGACAGGCCCATCAACGTCTCGGCTTCCCCGCCATAAGCGCGAGCGAACCGCAGCAATTCGGCGAAACCGCGTGCGATCAGGGCGGCCTTGGCGCTTTCTCCCAAGCCTCGTCCGGCGACGGCGCCGCAGGCGATGGCGAGCACGTTCTTCGCCGCGCCGCCAATCTCCACGCCGCGCACATCGGTGCGGTGATAGACGCGGAACGTCGGGCCTGAGAGGGCATTCGCCAATTCTCCGGCAAGAATCGCATCCCGGCACGCCAGGGTCACGGCGGTGGGCAGGCCGCGTGCCACATCGTGGGCAAAGCTCGGGCCGGACAGAACCGCCACCGGAGCGCCGGGGCGGATTTCGGTCACGATATCGCTCAAAAAGGAATTGGAGCCGCGCTCGATGCCCTTGGCGCAAAGGACGAGAGGAACGTCGTTCGGCAGGATCGGCATCAAGGCCGCTGTCATGGACCGCGTGGTCTGCGCCGGGGTGACGAGAAGAACCGTCCGCGCCTCCGCAAGATCGCTGAGGTCGGAGGTCGGGCGGATGTTTTCGTGCAGCCTCACGCCGGGAAGAAAACGCTCGTTCATCCGCGTCGCGGCGAGCGTCGTCGCCTGATCGGGATCGCGCATCCATAAGACGACATCGTTGCCAGCGGCGGCGGCCGCATTGGCCAGCGCCGTTCCCCAGGCTCCGGCTCCTGCGACGCCGATCACGCTCATGGCAGACGCTCCCCGGATCGCGCCGTCTCGGCGGCAAGGAAAGTGTTTCGCGACAGACGATAGAGCACATGGCGGCGAAGGGGATGGCCCTCGGGCATGGCCGGATGATCGAAGTCTTCCGCTTCGCTGGTCGTCATCCCGAGTCGTTGCATCAATCGTTTGGAGGGATCGTTCAGATGCGCGGTATAAGAAACGACCGCCTGAAAATCCGTGCGCGTGAAGAAGTCTCGAAGCGCTGCGCGAGCAGCTTCCAACGCGAAGCCACGGCCCCAGAACGACGGGCTGAAATGCCACCCGACTTCGAGACGGGGCTCAAACGGCATTTCGCGCCCGATCCGCCGCACGCCGGCAATTCCGATGAACGGCGTGTCATCCGGGATCTCGATCACCCAAAGACCGAAGCCGTTATGCTCGAAGCTCTCTTCGTGGCTTTTCGCGTCGACCTCGCTTTCCTCAGCCGTCAGGGCCTTCAGAAAGAAGCGCCTCACGTGCGCGTTCGACTGAAGGGCGGCATAGGATGCGGTATCGCGCGGGTCCCAGCGCCGGAGAAGCAGACGCTCGGTCCGGATTTCGTCCGGGCAAGGACGCATCACGCTTTGGCTCCCACCTCGTCGCGGCTGGTGTCGAGGGGCCAGCGGGCGCGGGCCGGGGTCGAGATATCGTCGATGAGACCGAGGCGCAGACGCTCCAGGCCTGCCCAGGCGATCATGGCTCCGTTGTCGCCGCACAGATTCACGGGCGGTGCGACAAGTTTCAGGCCGGTTTCGACCGCGAGACGCTGCAGGGTGGCGCGCAGCGTCTGGTTCGCGGCGACGCCGCCCGCAACCACGAGAGCGGTCGGATGGCCGGCGACATCACGGAAGGCGCGAAGAGCGGTGCGGGTGCGGTCCACCACCACATCGGCAACCGCCGCCTGAAAGCTGGCGCAGAGATCCGCCACGTCGCTTTGGGTCAACGGCGCGATGCGCTCGGCTTCGAGGCGCACGGCGGTTTTCAGGCCGGACAGGGAGAAATTCGGTTCTGCACGCCCCAGCATCGGGCGCGGCAGGTTGAAACGTTCGGGATTGCCCTTCGTCGCTTCCTTTTCCACGTGCGGGCCGCCGGGATAGGGCAGACCCAGAAGCTTTGCCACCTTGTCGAAAGCCTCGCCGATGGCGTCGTCGATGGTGGTGCCGATGCGGACATAGTCGCCGACACCCTTCACTGCCACGAGCTGTGTGTGTCCGCCCGAGGCGAGCAGAAGCAGGTAGGGGAAGGGGATGGCGTCCGTCATGCGCGCTGTCAGCGCATGGGCTTCGAGATGGTTCACGCACATAAGGGGCTTGCGCGTGACGAGCGCCAGGGCCTTGGCGGTAGTGAGGCCCACGAGCACGCCCCCGATCAGGCCGGGGCCTGCGGCGACCGCGATGCCGTCGATGTCATTGATCGTGGTCCCGGCGTTTTTCAAGGCGCGCGCCACGAGCCGGTCGATGACGTCCAGATGGGCGCGGGCCGCGATCTCCGGTACGACGCCGCCATAGGCGGCATGCTGCGCGATCTGGCTCAAGACCTCGTTGGACAAGATCTCGCCGCGCCCATCGAAGCCGACGCCGACAACGGCGGCAGCGGTTTCATCGCAGGTCGTTTCGATACCGAGAATGCGCATTCGACGTCCCAAAGCGTGGTTTTCGAAACCTAGTGTCCGATCATGCTCGTTGAAACAGGGTCGAACACTAAATTTATGACTTCGCACGATCTTTTCGGAAAACAGGTTTCCCGAGACCTTGCTCAAAAACTTCGGGCTTCACGGCCCGCATATCATCCCCCTATAGTCCGCCGCGCCGCACAAGATCAAACGCGGATCGTGCAGATCAGGAGAACGAGACGAGAATGGCAGACCTATCCACCCTGACGATCGGCACGCGGGGCAGTCCCCTCGCGCTGGCGCAGGCACGTGAAACGCAGACCCGACTGGCGGATTCCCTCGGCTGGACCTTGGAGCAGTTGCCCCTGAAGCTGATCAAGACGACAGGGGATACCATCCAGGACCGGGCGCTGTCGGAAGCGGGTGGCAAGGGTCTCTTCACCAAGGAGCTGGATACCGAGCTCCTGGATGGCCGCATCGATCTCGCCGTGCATTCCTCCAAGGATCTGCCGACCGTTCTGCCCGACGGCATCGTGATCGCGGGCTATTTCCCGCGCGAAGACGTGCGGGACGCCTTCATCAGTCGCCGTGCCAAGACATTGCGCGATCTGCCTCAAGGCGCGGTGGTCGGCACCGCGTCCCTGCGGCGGCAGGCGCAAGTGTTGCGCCTGCGGCCCGATCTCAAGGTCACGCTGCTCCGCGGCAATGTGGAGACGCGTCTCGCCAAGCTCGACCGGGGCGAGGTCGATGCCACCCTTCTTGCCATGGCGGGCCTGCGGCGGCTCGGCCTCACCGATCACGTGACGGCCATTCTCGACACCGACGACTTCCTGCCCGCCGTCGGCCAGGGCGCCATCGCTGTTGCCGTGCGCGACAAGGATGAGCGGGTGAAGGCGGCCTTGCGGCCCGTTCTCGATCCGAAGACCGGCTATGCGCTTGCAGCGGAGCGGGCGTTTCTGTCCGTTCTCGACGGCTCCTGCCGTACACCCATCGCGGGCCACGCGCGGCTCGAAGGGGCGGAGCTGGTCTTGCACGGTCTCGTCCTGCGTCCTGACGGCTCGGACAGTCTTGTCGTGACAAGACGGGGCGCGCCGTCGGACGCCGAGGCTCTCGGTCGCGAGGCCGGGCTCGACCTCAAGGCCCGCATGCCGGCCGGTTTCCTGAACGTCTGATGCGGATTCTGGTCACACGGGCGAAGCCCGATGCGGAGCGTACCGCACAGCGTCTCGAAGCACTCGGCCATGAGGTCGTGATCGCGCCGACGCTGGAGATCGTCCCGACGAACGTGACCCGGCCCGCCGGCCCATGGGAGGCGCTCGTCGTGACAAGCGCCCATGCGGTTCCAGCTCTTGCCCTCATCGAGGACAAGGATCATCTCGTTTTCGCCGTGGGAGGCCGAACCGCCGAAGCGGTGGCGGAAGCGGGCTTCACCTCGATCCTGACGGCGGAGGGCGATGCGGTCTCGCTTGCCGCCCTGATCCGGCGCAGCCTCGCGCCGGAAGCTCCGCTGCTTCACATTACGGGCCGTCATCATAAGACCGAGCCGGACGCCTCGCTCATCGCTGCCGGGTTCAAGGTCGAGGTCTGGGAGTCTTACGAAGCGCGCGCGCTCAAAGACTTTCCGGACGCCGCCGCCTCGGCCCTGCGGGCTGGCCAGATCGACGCCGTGCTCCATTATTCTCGAAGGAGCGTCGAAATCGCGCTTCGGCTGGTGGAGGCGGCGGGACTTTCACCCGCCTTCCAGACTTTGCGGCATGTCTGCTTGTCAGCCGATGTGGCCGCGCCGCTCGAAGATTTTGCCGTAACGCCGCCGGCGATCGCCGCCCGACCGGATGAGGACGCCCTCTTGCAACTCTTGCAGACCATTCAGACTTTCGGAAGACTGCCTCATCGGCCCGTTTAAGGCCCGTGGGATCTGCTGAAAGCTTTGCCCATTCCTCGCTCAAGGATGCCCTGTGACTGATTCGACCGATCCCTCCTCGCCATCTTCTCCCCGCAAAAAGCCTGCGCGAGAGCCCGCGACGATCGATTTACAGGCGACCGTGATCGATGCGGGCGCGCCGACGCATGCCGCTGGAGAGGAAAGTCCGCCCGCCGATGAGACGGCTTCGGTCGATTCCGGGGCGGGCGTGGATGCACTCGCTGAAGAACCGGTCAACGCCGGTGGAGCAGAGCCTCCCTCGCCGTCTCGGCGCGACCGTTTCGGACCGCTCGTCGGTGCGGGCGTTGTCGGCGGTCTTATCGGCGCGGGCATCGTGCTGGGAGTTCAAGCTCTGGCTCCCCTGGAAAACCCACGTCTCGCCGGGGTGGAGAAGCGGATTGCCGAAATCGCGCAGAAAACGAGCGTCGGTATCGTTGACGCGCGCCTTGCCCAACTCGAGGAAGCGCGAAGAAATCTGAATGAGAGGCTGCGGCGCAATCAGGATCTTGCCAAGCGTGCCGATCAGCGCGCCACTGAGGCCCTGTCCCGTCCCGTGGCCGCGCCTTCCGCCCCGCAGGACAACACGGCTCTGGACGCGCTCTCCCAAAGGATTGCCGCCCTGGAGGCGCAGGTCCAAGGCGGAACACAATCGGCAACCGATGCCGTGCAGGGGTTGAAGCAGCGGCTCGGCGAGCAGGAACAGCAGATCACGGCATTGTCGGGCCAGGTTGCCGGCAGCGTGTCCAACGCCGCAGAAGCGAGCGTGAAGCTCGCCCTTGCCGAGCGCCTCACCACGGCGCTCCGGCAAGGAGCGCCTTACACGGATGTTCTCGATGCCTTGCAGAAGGTGGAAGGCGACAAGATGCGGCTTGCCGCACTCGCGCCTTTTGCGCGGGACGGTGCGCCGACGGCGGCGAGCCTCGCCCGCAGCTTCAGGCCGCTCGCGACGACGATCCTGCAGGACACGCGCGGCGCTTCCGGCACGTGGGGTGACCGGGCGTTGCGGCTTCTCGACCGGGTTGTGACCATCCGGGCGGTCGATACGCCGGATGCCACCGGCGTTCCTAGTCTCGTCACCCGGATCGAAGAGGCGCTGGCGCAAGGCGATGTCCGCAAGGCGGTCGCCGCGTGGGAGGCTATGCCGGAACCCGCGCGCCGCCTGTCCGAGGATTGGGGACGTCTCGCCAAGCAACGGGTCGCAGCCGACGCTGCCGCGCAGGCGGTTGCGGGGGACGCTCTCGCCGGCCTCAACCGACCGGCGCAATAACAAGGATCGAACGACACATGTGGCGCGTTCTCGTCTTCATCGGTCTCCTGTGCATCGCGGCTTTCGGGGCGGTCTGGCTTGCCGATCGCCCCGGCACGGTTCTGGTGACTTTCTCCGGTTATGAAATGCGGACCTCGGTGGCCGTCGCCGCCATCGGCGTGATCGGCATCGCGGTTTTGCTTGCTCTTTTATGGGCGGCGGTGACGGGGATCCTGCGGCTGCCCTCGCGCCTTACATTCGCGTCTCGTGCCCGTCGCCGGGCGCGCGGCTATCAGGCCGTTTCTCGCGGCATGGTGGCTGTCGGTGCTGGCGATCCGGTCTCGGCCAGGCGCTACGCCAACGAGGCGGAACGTCTGCTCGGATCCGAAGCGCTGACGCTGCTTCTTCGGGCGCAGGCCGCGCAGATTTCAGGCAACCGAGCGGCGGCGGAAGCCGCGTTCAAGCAGATGATGGATGAGAGCGAGACCCGTGTGCTCGGCCTGCGCGGTCTCTTCGTTGAGGCCCGTCGCCGGGGCGATGGGCTGGCGGCGCGCGAATACGCTCTTGAAGCGACCCGTCTTGCACCTGCTGCCGCCTGGGCGAGCGACGCGGTGCTCGAAGCGCAATGCGCCGAGCGGGATTGGCGCGGGGCGCTCGGCGCCATCGAGCGGCGGGCGTCGCTCGGTCTTCTCGACAAGTCGACCGCCAAGCGCAATCGCGCGGTGTTGCTGACCGCCGATGCCCTCGACCGCGCCGAGCGCGATAGCGAAGGCGCGCTTTCCAGCGCGCAGGATGCGATGAAGCTCGCGCCCGATCTCGCGCCTGCGGCCGCACTTGCCGGAAAGCTCCTGTCCCACAAGGGCGAGCTTCGCCGGGCGGCCAAGGTGGTCGAGGCGGGCTGGCGGTTACAGCCTCATCCGGACCTTGCGGATGTCTATCTCAATCTGCGCCCCGGCGATTCGGGGCTTGACCGGCTCAAGCGGGCAGAAACCCTGCTCAAGCTTTCGAACGGAGCAGCGGAAGGGCGGCTCGCGGTCGCCCGGGCGGCGCTGGAGGCTCGTGAGTTCCGCCGTGCCCGCGAGGTCCTCGATCCGCTCGTCGCGGATCGCCCGACCATGCGCGTGTGCCTCCTCATGTCCGACCTGGAACAAGCCGAGCACGGCTCGACAGGCAAGGGCCGCGAATGGCTCGCGCGGGCGAGCCGGGCACCGCGCGATCCGGCCTGGATCGCTGACGGCGTCGTGTCCGACACGTGGGCGCCGATCTCGCCCGTCACCGGGCGGCTCGACGCCTTCGTCTGGCAGGCTCCGCCGGATGTGCTCGTGGCGCCCGAAATCGCCTTCAGCGACGATGTGACGGCCGATTTGGACGAGGAGCCGAAGGCCCTTCCGATCCCGCCGCGTGAAGAAGCGCTGCCGGAGCCTGTTTCGGCCTTCGCCCCAAAGCCCGATGTGGCGGCGCTCGCGAACGAAGGACCGCCGAAGCCTGCGCCCAAGACCCGCCCGGAACCGGTCGTGTTTCCCTTGAATCAACCGCCCGACGATCCCGGTACGCCTGAGCAGCCGCCCATGGCCAGGACGCTGTTCTTTTAGGTTCTCGCGTTTTAGAGGCGGCAGACACCTTGCCAACCGGCAGGGTAGCCGCTATGAGGTCGCGCTCTCCGATCATTTGATCGTGACGCCGCAATAGCTCAGCTGGTAGAGCACCTCATTCGTAATGAGGGGGTCGGGGGTTCGAATCCCTCTTGCGGCACCATTCTCCTAAGGGAGTTGCCGGTCTCTGCCATCACAGACCAGTGCACCCAATCTCAAAGGGGCTATGCCCCTAGTGACGTCGAGCGTTCGCTCTCAGGCAGTTCCAATAGTTGGGCGGGGCGCACATTCAAAGCGAGCGACGCGTGCCAAAGGGTGACGATGGTCGGATTACGTTGGCTCAATTCAAGGCCGCCGCTTCATTGCTCGTGGGGAGCTTCTATCCGAGTTCGTAGAGATCGAGAGCGGAAAGCGTAACGACCGCCCTCAACTTGCTGCGGCCCTAGCCGCGTGCCGCATTCACGAGGCTACTCTCATCATTGCGAAGCTCGACCGCTTTAGCCGGGGCGCGTTTCGTTGCAGCCGATATGCCCGAAGCCAACTAACTCGTTGTCGGTATCATGGCTGTGGTCGCTCAAGCAGAACGGAAGCTTATCTCAGACCGAAAGCTCAGGGGCGAAGGTGACAGTCCATAGACAGTCTTGAAAATGCAAGAGCCCTGCTTTGCCCGCTACCATGGGTGATTGAGCATCGGCCATCTGAATCTGATCCTGCAACCGTCGGCATCGCAGTACAGTGCACGCCTCTACTTATTTCGATCCAAACAGATTGACAGTTCAACGTGTAATCGAAGTTAGATGCTTATGAACGCTAAGGCCATGCTGGAAGGTTGAAGTTTTCGGCGCTATTGAAACTCAAAGTGCCGCCACAGTTTGCACCGGGCGGCACTTTAGAGAATCTATTTCGGGTTCACTAGATCACGAAGAAGTCGTGGTAGTAGAGCTTCGTCTTGTTGGTGAGAGTGGCAAACTTCACCTGAGCCGACTTCCCGGTTCCGTCGGCATCGTAGTACAGGTTGCCGGTCTTCTTGTCGTAGATGATCCGATCATCATTGTCGTGAGCCTTATCGCCCTCATAAAACATGCCCGACTTGAGCTTCTCCGGCTTGGTCGGTGTTCCCTTGCCCAACTTCTTGAAGATAGCATTGTCAAGCCAGATACTGTCGTCCCTAGACTTGAAATCGTAGATCTTGTCTACATTCTTGCTCTTGTGCAAGCGTGTATCGAAGATGAATGTGTCCTTGCCCGACCCGCCATAAAGTTTGTCATTGCCTTCCAGACCATAGAGCTTGTCGTTTCCGCCCATGCCTTTCAGGATATTAGCGGCAGCATTTCCTCTGAGGACGTTGGAGCCGTTCGTTCCCGTCAGCGTCATGTTGACACCATCGGCAATGGTAGCGTTGACGGAGGAAGGCAACATGGACAGATCGTAAGCTGTCTTCAGCAGAACAGTGTTGTTGCCCTCGTTGTCGATGATCACATCGCCAGCATTGTCGATGACATAGAAATCATCGCCTGCGCCGCCAATCATCGTATCCGCGCCAATGCCGCCATCAATCCAGTTTCCGGCAGCATTGCCGGTAATAGTGTTGTTCAGTTCATTACCCGTGAGGGCGAGCGCGCCACCACCGATACCAGTCAGCGACTCGATATTCGCACTGAGGGTATAGTTGATATCCGCGAAGATTGTGTCGGTGCCTTCACCAGCGTTTTCGACAACGACATCACCGAAGCTGATGTAATAGCTGTCGTCGCCGTTCCCGCCGATCAGGACATTCGCAGCGCCGTTCCCGAACAGAACGTCATTAAACTGAGATCCAACGACGTTCTCGATCTCCGAATAGGTGTCACCTTGAGCATTGCCTCCGGCACCTTGTCCGGTGGCAAGGTTGACCGTCACGGCTGCTTCGGAATTGGAGTAATTTACCGTGTCAATGCCGCCTCCGCCATTCAGCGCATTAGCGTTCGCATCAGCGATGAACGTGTCGTTATAGCTGGAACCGATGGCGTTCTCGATGCTGTCATACGTATCGCCCTGAGCATCCCCGCCTGAGCCCACTTTGGCGGCAAGGTTCACCACGACACCAGCATTGGACCTTACGTAGGAGACAGTATCGCGTCCTCCATTGCCTCGCAGGATATCGCTTCCTGCCCCACCTTCAAGGGTATTGGCGTTGTCATCACCGATGAGCGTGTCATTGTGGGCGCTGCCGATCAGGCCCTCGATGCTTGTTGGTGTGTCTGGGCGACTGTAGTAATCGCCAGCCGCATCGTTCGTGTTCTGAGTACGGTCTGCCAGCGAAGCCGTCACACCTTTGGTGGCATTCTCGTAGGACGCGAAGTCAATGCCGGCACCACCAACCATGGTGTCACCATCAGCGCCTCCAAGAAGAATGTCGTCCCCATTACCGCCTTCCAAGAAGTCGTTGGCCGTCCCGCCAATCAGCGTATCATTGCCGTCGTGACCCCAGAACTCGTTGTATGTGTTGGCGCCGATAAAGGTGTCGGCATATTGAGTCCCGCCATACGCATCGACCTTGATATAGACATCGCCCTTCGCTTCGCCGGTGCTCCTGTTAGCCGCGCCTGCATTAAGCAGATCGAGCGTGATGCCTACGCCGGCTCTGGAGTATTCATAAGTCGCGATATCCCATTGATCACCGCCTTCAAGTGTATCAGCTGCTACACCCGCACCACCATAGAGCCGGTTGTCGCCGCCGCCACCGTAGATGTGGTTCGCGCCCGCATCGCCGCCCAGAATATCATTGCCGGCACCGCCGGTTAGATTCTCGATCGACACATAAATGTCGCCCAACGCATCTCCCGTGTTGGCGAAGTCACCACCCAGGCTCGCCTGCAGAGCTGAACTGCCAGCGTAATCGGCCATATCTCCGTCGCCTGCGCCGCCGTCAAGAAGATCCGCGCCTGCACCACCGTTGAGAATATCGCTCCCGCCACCACCGTAAAGCTTGTCGTTTCCATCACGCCCGAACAGAATGTCTAGGTCAAACGCGGTGCCGTAATAAATATCGGCGCGGGCTGTCCCCTCGACCGTGACCTGCTTCACACGCGGATCGACGATCATCATATCGATGCCGGTATAGCCTTCTGTCCCATCAGCCCAGCTAATGGCAAGGCGGCCATCTTCCATCTCCATGACTCTCGGGTGAGAGCGATCTTTTGGAGATAGATCCATGCTTTCAACGGCCCCGGCGGTGTCGACAACGCTCAGAACGGCCTTTGCATTCTGATCAGGGAGAGCATTACGGTAAGTGAGGGCAATGCGCTCACCTCTCAGGGCGGTCAGTTCCAGAGAGGTGTTGGTACCATCCGAGCTTGCATAGTTTTGCGTAATTAATGTCGAGGCACCGTTATTTAGTGGGCTGCCATCCGCGTTATAAAATGTCGCAAAAAGGTTTTTGCTGTTGTGCTGGTGCCTGACGATGGCGAATTTGCCCGTCAGATTGCCATTGTCATCTTTCAGACCGACAACTTGGTCTACTCGAGCTGTATCATCCTTGAAAACGGAAAACTCAGAAGAAATGGTTGGCTGAACGCTGGAGGTGTCTACGATTTTGTACTTTACATTTATGCCGTTATAATAAGTCACGACATATTTATTATCCCCGATACGAGCGACATCGGGCTCTTGGGCATTTGCATTATTTACAACAGTAGTAATCGCGGCACGTTCGCCGCTCGAATTGTGCACTTCAAAGGCGATACCTGTTCCGTTCTCATAAGTGCGGACATATCCGCCATCACGAGCCTCATCCATATTGGCGATGGAGAAGCCATGCAGGAAGGCATTGCCGACGGTTTGTATATCCCCAGCGGCGAATCCGCCTTTGTCATCCGCCGTAAAGACCCGGGTCTTGAGATCAAAACCGAAGGGAGCTGTGGCGTTCCAACTGATCGCAAAACTTCCATCGTTGCCGATGGCCTGAATACGAAGATTGTTCTGGCTAACTCCGATGCCGGCTTGATCTACGAAATAGACCTGTCCATTGCTCTCCCCGGAACCGTTAAAAACTTTGAACTTGAGGACGCTCTTCTCACTCCACCCGATGACATAGCCTCCGTTCGGCAGAGTCGTGACCGCGGGATAGCCCATCGAAGTTTTGAATTCATTGCCAGAACGCACACTCTGCTCCGGCGTCCAAACCGTAATTGTCATAACTTGGTCCTTCCTGCGGCCAGGGCGCTTCGGCCCATCATTGTCGAATCGAAAAATCGACATTGGACGAAGGTGATGACACACATGACGTAGCGTCTCACTGGCTGAACGACTAGGTAAAGTGCAGAGCGACCATCTCGCGTAAAGCCGATGTGTGCTGTCGCACTCGTCCGGATTTTTGCTCTACCCAGAACTGCTTTTCCGCGTCGAAGCCCTGTTGTCTGCCACTGCTGTCGGAACAGGTGGTCATGACCAATCGCAGCCGCGATCCTCTGGTCGGGATGCGATCACACGTCGAGCGTCGCTCCGTGAACAAAGAGGCGGCTCGTTCCGAAATCCTGGTTGTTTGAACAGGGAAGACGAAACGTAATCATGGCATTTACGGATCAATTGCAACGGCATATCGATTTCCGGGAAAGACAAACATGGCAACGCCCGCCCTTTGGGGTTCTTCCTTTACGCTTAACTCCACCACGACCAGCATACAGCACAATTCGAAAGTGGCGGCTCTCAGGGATGGCGGCTTCGTGGCCGTCTGGGAAGATTTGAGCGTCTCCGGCGGCGATACCAGCGGCCGCGCCATTCGCGGGCAGTTGTTCAATGCCGATGGGACAAACCGCGGCAATGAATTTCTCGTCAACAGCACAACGCTAGGCGATCAGGTTACGCCAACGGTGGCGGTCTTCCCGGATGGTCGGTTTGTGGTCGCGTGGACGGAGAAGCCTTCCATTAATGCAATGTCCAATGCGCGCGCTTCAATCTTCAACTCAAACGGAACGCCGACAGCCCCCGATTTTTTGGTCCTTGACGTACCACCCGGGCAGATACGCTATGACCGCGGAACTGCCATTTCCGTCATCGACAATGAAAGCTTTTCTGTCGGTTTCGAAACTGGTCCGGGTGGTCCAATGAATGTTCGTTTTACTATTAAGAATTCGGCTCTTGAGAAAAACTACCAAAAGGGCGTTGGAGATCTAGGCGCCTTGGGTGGTACAGCTGTTGTTGCCCTCGATAATGGAAATATTGTTCAGTTTAATTCGGCTTGGGAAGGTGAGCCTGGCTACAATCCCAAGAACATCGCTTTCTCGATCTTGACGAAAGAGGGTGTAGTCGTACGGGACAATGTCGTTGCCCACACGACTTCGACGGGAAACCAAACCAGTCCTTCGGTGGCGAAACTCTCCGACGGCCGTATGGTTGTCACTTATGTCCATGGGGACGCGGCCAGCGGCGATGGCTCCGGCCAGTCGATCCGGGCACAAATCATCAATGCCGACGGTTCGCTGGTCGGAACCGATTTCCAGGTCAATACTGCGACCGTGGGCGACCAGATCCAACCGTCGGTGACAGCCCTGATCGATGGCGGCTTTGCCGTGCTCTACAACGATCGCAAATTGGGGACGGTCGACGACAAGGACATGGCCCGCATCCGGATATTCTCCAAGACCGGCGTGGCCTTGGATCGAGATTACCACATCGCGATCCCGCAAGGGCCTGACGGCTACGAGGCCCAGACCGGCCCGGCACTCACGACTCTTGCCGATGGCCGCATCATGGTATCGTGGACCAATATCATCGGGTCGGGCACCGACAAGATCGACATCAAGGGTCAGATCATCGATCCACGCACGGCGGCTGTCACGGTCGATGGAACGTCAGCCGATGATCATTATTACGGCACGGCTTTTAACGACACTTTCAAAGGATATGGTGGCAACGATATTCTCGAGGGCGGTGGCGGTTTGCATGACATGGCGGTTTATACCGACGCTTATGCAAAATACACGGTGACGAACAACAGCAACGGAACCGTCACGGTTGCGGGTCCCGACGGCACTGATACCCTGCGCGATATCGAGGTTCTTAGGTTTGCCGATCGGACCGTGTTGCTGGGCACCAACACCGCGCCCACGGCACCGGTCATTTCTACAAATCAGATCTCGGAAGACACCCTCGTCTCAAGCATCGTCGCGACATTCTCGGCAACCGATGCGGAGCATGACACGCTCACCTACACTCTGGATGCTTCGGACGGACCGTTTCGGATCGACGGCAATTTGCTCGTCTTGACCGGTCCTCTGGACTTCGAGACGAAGGCGCAACACAGCGTCACCGTGCGGGCGTCGGACCCGTTTGGGGGCACCTCGACCTCGGTCTTTACGATCAATGTGCTCGACGTGGTCGAGACGACGCCCTTCACCCTTTACGGTACGCCGGGCGTCGATTTCCTGCAGGGCGAGGCCGGCAACGATATGATCTACGGCTATGCCGGCAACGACACGTTGCGTGGCGAAGCGGGCAACGACAAGCTCTATGGCGGTGCCGGCAAGGACATTCTCTACGGCGGCGACGGACAAGACATCTTTGTCTTCGACACGAAGCCGAACAAGAAGACGAACGTCGACAAGATCGTGGATTTCTCCGTGAAGGACGACACGATCCATCTCGCCAAGTCGATCTTCAAGAAGATCACCAAAAAGGGCGTGTTGAAGTCGAGCGAATTTTATGCCGGCGCCGCAGCGCACGATGCGAATGACCGCATCATCTACGACAAGAAGACCGGCGCGCTCTACTATGACGCCGACGGTACCGGCTCCGCCGCGCAGGTCAAGATCGCCACGCTCCCAAAAAAGCTCAAGATGACGCACAAGGATTTCTACATCATCTGATGCTTCCTGCGTCACCTATCCCGCCCCTCTTCGGCTCTGGCTGAGAGGGGCTTTGCTTTTGCCGTCGCTCGAATCTCATTGCGTCATTGGATCGTCGCCTCGTCGAGACCCGCTCTTGCAAGATGTGTGTCGAACCAACGTGATGCCGCCGAGACGACCTTCGCGAGCGTCCCCGGCTCTTCGAAGAGATGCGATGCGCCGGGGACGATCGTTAAGCTCTTCCGGCAGCTCATTCGCTGTTCCGCCGCGCGGTTGAGTTCCAACACCTCTTGATCGTCGCCGCCAACGATCAGCAGAGTGGGTGCGCGAACGCCTTCCAAAAAGCGGTCTGCCAGATCCGGGCGACCGCCGCGCGAGACCACCGCCGCGACGAGATCGGGGGCCTTCGCCGCTGCGACGAGGGCGGCGGCTGCGCCGGTGCTCGCGCCGAAGATTCCGAGCCGAAGAACCTTCAGATCGGGCTGATCCGTCGCCCATGAAACCGCTTCGAGAACGCGACCTCCCAGAAGAGGGATGTCGAAGACGTTTCGTCTATCATTCGCTTCTTCTTCATTGAGAAGATCGAACAGAAGCGTGGCGAAGCCCTTACTGTTCAACTGCTCCGCCACGAAGGTATTTCGTGGACTGAGACGGCTCGAACCGCTTCCATGGGCGAAGACAACGAGGCCCCGACAATTTTCCGGCTCCGTCAATGTTCCGGGTAATCGTGACGAACCGACAAGGACGGTGCGCGTGCGCATTTGTTGCATAAGCGAACGTATCTCGCCCGTAACGTCGTTTCTTGACATTCGTCAATGCAACACAGGCGGATGAGCCCACGTTGCGGGCAGACGACTTTGCGCAACGATTGCGCTCGCTCGCCCGAAATCGGTCCTCTGTCGATTTTTCACGCGGGTGAAGAAGGATCGGGCATCATGCGGATAGAGGCTCAGATTGATTTCCAGGGCACCGAGCCCTCGGAGCACCTGCGGACCATCATCGAGGACGACATTGCGCGTCTCGAGGAACTCTATGACCGGATCACCGCATGCCGCGTCGTCGTTAAAGCACCGAGCCAGCGCCACCGCACCGGAGGGCTCTACGAGATCCACATCCATATTGTCTTGCCGGACGGCCGCGACGTGGTGGTCGAGCGGACGCCCTCAACGGACGAGCGCTTCTCCGATCCGCATTTTGCCGTCCGCGATGCTTTCCGACGTGCGCGCCGTCGCCTCCAGGACGCGGTGCGAGAGATGCGAGGTGAAGTCAAAGCCCATGAGACCTCGCCAGTGGGGATCGTACGGCGGGTCAATCCCGATGAGGGTTATGGTTTCATCGAGACCGCGGACGGCCGCGAGATCTATTTTCACAAGAACAGTGTCCTGAGCGACGCCTTTGCGAAGCTCGCCCCCGGTGTCCGCGTCACGTTCGCGGAGGAGGCAGGAGAGAAGGGGCCGCAGGCCAGCACGGTCAGCCTTCTTGGAAAGCGTGGCCCGTAACGGTTGGCGTCACTCGTCGTCCGTTTTTCCGGACAAGGTCTCCTGCACGAATTGCACGAACAACTGCGCCGCGTTTTCGCTCATGGAGCTTATGGCTGCTTCCTCGCAGCTCATGTGAAATTGCAGGCTGCCGAAGCAATCTGTTTTAGGGTCCCGCACCTGATAGGCCGCGATCCTGATGGAGCCGGCGCTTATCATGCGCTGCACCCGAACCTGATCGGCACTATCGTAAAGGTCTGTGACCATGCGCATCCCGCCTCTGGAAGAGACAACATGGCTAACCTCTATAGCGTGACGCTGTCGTGGCGCTTGCGGGCGGTGTTTCCACGACCTGTCGGCCTGTGAAAGAAATCGCCCGCAGTTCTTATACTTTCGTTGCAATCCATGCTTGCTAAACTGCAACCATGGATTCGTCATTGAAATGATCGCCAAGTAAAATTTTCGCAATTGCGAAGGGCGATTCTTGGTATTCGAGCCCGGTTATTTCATCATTCAAGATGAGAGTTGCGTCACAAGCTTGGCAATAAGCTTGTTGAGTAGCTGGTCACAAACTCTTGCGCTGTTTTTATTGCCAACCTAGGCTCCTCTCATAAACAGGTCGGGCTCGAACCCAGTGCCTGAGGGAGAAACGCTTGGTGGCTAGGCTCTGCACGACAGTGCTTGAGGTTGTGACCGCGCAGGCGGCAACCCGGCGATTCGCCGCGATGTGGATCGCCCGCCGATTGCCGTCGGAGTGTTCGCGATGACGCTCGTTCTCGATCATGTCGGCAGGAAGGTTGGCGCGGAGACCTTTATCGAGGGCGTCTCGCTCACCCTTGAGCGCGGCTCGCTGAACGTACTGCTCGGGGCAACGCTCGCAGGCAAGACCTCCCTCATGCGGCTGATGGCAGGCCTCGACGCGCCGACGAGCGGACGAGTTCTTGTCGATGGCAAGGATGTGACCGGTTGGCCGGTGCAGCGTCGCAGCGTGGCGATGGTCTATCAGCAATTCATCAACTACCCCTCGCTCAGCGTTTACGAGAACATTGCTTCGCCACTTCGCGTGGCGAGGCTTGCAGCCTCGGAAATCGAAGCGCGCGTGAGAGATGCGGCGAAGCTTCTCAAGCTCGAACCTTACCTCGACCGTAAACCCTTGAACCTGTCCGGCGGTCAGCAGCAGCGCACGGCGATCGCGCGGGCTTTGGTGAAACGGGCGGATCTCGTTTTGCTCGACGAGCCTTTGGCCAATTTGGATTACAAGCTGCGCGAGGAATTGCGCGAGGAATTGCCGCGCGTGTTCGCGGCCTCCGGCGCGATCTTCGTTTATGCGACGACAGAGCCGCAGGAGGCGCTGCTTCTCGGCGGAAACACGGCGACCCTTTTTCAGGGGCGCCTCATCCAGTTCGGCGTGACGCCACAGGTCTATCGTCAGCCGCAGGACCTGACGAGCGCGCGCGTGTTCTCGGATCCGCCATTGAATACGCTCATTGCGCGAAAGAAAGGTGCGGCCGTTTCTCTCAGCACCGGGGGCGGGACACGGGCGGCGGGAGTCTTCGCCGCCGTGCCCGACGGCGAATACACGGTCGGCTTTCGCGCACATCACTTGGGTTTCGAGCCCTTCGGCGGCGACGGTGTCGCGATTCCCGCAACCGTTTCGGTTGCCGAGATTACGGGGTCGGAGAGTTTCATCCATCTCGATTCCGGCGAGCGCCGTTTCGTGGCGCTGGTCCCCGGCGTGAAACGACTTGAGCCGGGATCCTCGGTGACGGCCTATCTCGATCCGCGCCATCTCTTCCTGTTCGACGGAGCGGGCGGCCTCGTGGCTTCCGCTTTGCTGAAAGTCGCGTGAGGAGAGAACGATGGCGCGCATCACTCTCGATCATCTCGCCCACGCCTACCGGCCCGATCCGCAAGGTCCGCAGGATTATGCGCTGAAAGAAATCAATCACGTGTGGGACCAGGGAGGGGCCTATGCGCTGCTCGGCCCTTCCGGTTGCGGCAAGACCACGCTTCTCAACATCATCTCCGGCCTGGTGCGCCCCACGCGCGGGCGCATTCTCTTCGACGACCGCGATGTGACGGATCTGCCGACAGAGGCTCGCAACATCGCGCAGGTGTTCCAGTTCCCGGTGGTCTACGACACCATGAGCGTGCGTGAAAATCTCGCCTTTCCGCTCAAGAACCGCCGCGTGCCACGAGATAAGACGGCGGTCCGCGTCGAGGAGATCGCGCATCTCCTCGATCTCACTCGCGTGCTCGACCGGAAGGCGAACAATCTCACCGCCGACATGAAACAGAAGATCTCGCTCGGGCGCGGCCTTGTGCGGCCCGATGTGGCGGCGATTTTGTTCGACGAACCGCTTACCGTGATCGATCCGCATCTGAAATGGCAACTGCGCTCGACATTGAAGGAGATCCACCGCGCGCTCGACATCACCATGATCTACGTGACGCACGATCAGACGGAAGCGCTGACTTTCGCGGACAAGGTCGTGGTGATGCATGACGGGGCGGTGGTGCAGACGGGGGCGCCGGAAGAGCTTTTCGAGCGCCCGGCGCATACCTTCGTCGGCCATTTCATCGGCTCTCCCGGCATGAATGTGTTGCCGTGCCGTGTCGAGGGCGCCACCGCCTTCGTTGAGGACAATACTATCGCGTTGCGACAAGCCTATTCGAGCTTGCGGCAAAACCAGCGCATCGAGCTCGGAATTCGTCCAGAGTTCCTGCAATTGCAGCCGAAAGGAGCAGGGCTTCCCGTGCACGTGAAGCGCATCGACGATATCGGCCGCGCTCGTATCGCCCGGGTCGAGATGGCAGGGCGCTCTCTCGCCGCAAGCGTTCCTGAAAATCTGACGATTGATGGCGGTGAGGCTTCCATCACGTTCGATCCGCGCCATGTTCACATCTACGCCGATGGACACCTCGTAACCGGTGATGCGCGATGACGAAGATCGTCAACAACAAAGCCTGGTTCCTGGTTCTTCCGGTCTTCGTCGTGGTCGCCTTCTCGGTGGTTCTGCCGATCATGACCGTCGTGAACTATTCGGTTCAGGACAGTTTTGGAAACAATCAGTTCTTCTGGAATGGGGTCGGCTGGTTTCAGGAGCTACTTGATCCCTCGAAGGAACTCGGCGGGCGTTTCTTCGACTCGCTTTGGCGAAACCTCCTGTTCTCCGGAATCATCCTGGCGATTGAAATCCCTCTCGGCATTGCGATCGCGCTCGCCATGCCGCGCGAGGGTTGGGGTGTTGCCTTCTCCCTTGTGCTGATGGCGTTGCCGCTTCTCATCCCGTGGAATGTGGTCGGCACCATCTGGCAGATCTTCGCCCGCAGCGATATCGGCCTTCTCGGCTGGACCGTGAACAATCTCGGCATCGACTACAACTATACCGGCCATTCGTTGGATGCGTGGATCACGCTCATCGTCATGGATGTGTGGCACTGGACGAGCCTTGTAGCACTCCTGTGTTACGCGGGCCTGAAATCGATCCCCGATGCCTATTATCAGGCCGCGCGCATCGATGGCGCGTCACGCTGGGCGGTGTTTCGCACCATTCAATTGCCGAAGATGCGGCGCGTTCTGCTCATCGCCGTGCTCCTGCGTTTCATGGATTCGTTCATGATCTACACGGAACCCTTCGTGCTCACGGGCGGTGGGCCGGGCAACGCAACCACCTTCCTGTCGATCGATCTCGTCAAGCTCGCGCTCGGTCAGTTCGACCTCGGCAAGGCGGCAGCCATGTCGCTTGTCTACAACCTCATCATCCTCGCCGTCTGTTGGGTGTTCTACACCGTGATGACGAGCGCGGACGCGAAAGCCGAGAGGGTCGAGGCATGAGCGACGCCGTCGTCATCAGGTCCGCCCGGACGGGCGATGTGAGCGGAGCGGGGCAGGGTGCGGTCAATCGGGCATTGGCGACCTCTCGGATCAACGCTCGTGTGATCGTGATGGCCCTCTATCTCCTGTTCCTCATGTTGCCCATCTATTGGCTCATCAACATGAGCCTGAAGACGAACACGGAAATCTCGACCACCATGACCCTGTGGCCGCGCGAGGTCACCTTCGAGCATTACAGGAAGATCTTTACCGATCCGAGTTGGTACGGCGGCTATATCAACTCGCTGTCTTACGTCGTCATCAACACGCTGCTCTCGATTTCGCTCGCGTTGCCGGCGGCCTATGCCTTCTCGCGCTACCGGTTCCTCGGCGACAAGCACCTGTTCTTCTGGCTGCTGTCGAACCGCATGGCGCCTGCGGCGGTGTTTGCGTTGCCTTTCTTCAATCTCTACTCGGCCATCGGCCTGTTCGACACCCCTTGGGCGGTGGCCCTGGCGCATTGTCTGTTCAACGTGCCGCTCGCCGTGTGGATTCTCGAAGGCTTCATGTCGGGCGTCCCGCGTGAGATCGATGAGACCGCTGCCATCGACGGTTATTCCTTTCCGCGTTTCTTCATCAAGATCTTCATGCCGCTGATCGCGTCGGGCATCGGTGTCGCGGCCTTCTTCTGCTTCATGTTCTCATGGGTCGAGCTTCTGCTCGCGCGGACTCTCACCTCCGTCAACGCCAAACCCATCGCGGCGACGATGACGCGCACGGTCTCGGCCGCCGGTATGGATTGGGGTTTGCTGGCGGCGGCGGGCGTACTCACCATCCTGCCCGGCGCGCTCGTGATCTGGTTCGTCCGCAACTACATCGCCAAGGGCTTTGCCCTTGGGCGGGTTTGAGGAGAGAGCCATGCCCGATTTCGCCTGGATGGCCTGGACGTGGCAGACGGCGATCTTCTTCGCCGTCATCGCATCGCTTCTTCTTCTGATGATCGTGCTCGCCATCCTTTATCCGGAAACGGAACGGGTCGGCGTGCTGCGCATTCCGACCACGCGCGGCGACCGTCTGTTCATTTCGCTTCTCGGCTCCGCTTTCATCAACATCGCATGGCTCGGGCTCATGGGGCCCGATCTGTTGTGGTGGGCGCTTGGTCTTTCTCTTCTCTACGCAGCGGCGGTGTTCCGCTTCGTGTGAAGAGAAAGACCCAAAGGACTCTCCGGCTGAAAGAGGCCGAAGGGAAATGGCCGGCTCCAGAGGCCGGTTTTATGAAACCTGGGAGGAAGTCATGATAAAACCTCAAGGACACTTGAGGCTGCTCGTTTCCGCGAGTGCGCTTGCGCTCGTGCTCGGTACCGGTGGGGCTCTTGCCGGCATGGACGAGGCGAAGAAATGGGTCGACGGCGAGTTCCAGCCTTCGACGCTCAGCAAAGATCAACAGCTGAAGGAGATGGAATGGTTCGTGAATGCCGCGAAGCCTTTCGCCGGCATGGAGATCAACGTCGTCTCCGAAACCATCACGACCCATGAATACGAAGCCAAAACGCTGGCGAAGGCCTTCTCGGAAATCACCGGCATCAAGCTCACCCACGACCTCATTCAAGAAGGCGACGTGGTGGAGAAGATCCAGACCCAGATGCAGTCCGGCAAGAATATCTACGACGGCTGGGTCAACGATTCCGATCTGATCGGCACCCACTTCCGCTACAAGCAGGCCATCGCGCTCGATGACTTCATGGCGGGCGAGGGCAAGGATGTGACCCTGCCGACGCTGGATGTCGCGGACTTCATCGGCAAATCCTTCACCACAGCGCCCGACGGCAAGATGTATCAGCTGCCGGACCAGCAATTCGCGAACCTCTACTGGTTTCGCTACGACTGGTTCCAGAGGCCGGACCTGAAGGAAAAGTTCAAGGCCAAATACGGCTACGATCTCGGCGTGCCGGTGAACTGGTCGGCCTATGAGGATATTGCCGAATTCTTCACCAACGACGTGAAGGACATCGACGGCGTCAAGGTCTATGGCCATATGGATTACGGCAAGAAAGACCCGTCGCTCGGCTGGCGCTTCACCGATGCCTGGCTCTCCATGGCCGGAAACGGCGACAAGGGCATTCCGAACGGCCTCCCCGTGGATGAGTGGGGCGTGCGCATGGAAGGCTGCCGTCCGGTGGGCTCCTCCATCGATCGCGGCGGCGACACCAACGGCCCGGCGGCGGTCTATTCCATCGCCAAATATCTGGACTGGCTGAAGAAATATGCTCCGCCACAGGCGGCCGGAATGACCTTCTCCGAATCCGGGCCCGTGCCAGCGCAGGGCAACATCGCCCAGCAGATGTTCTGGTACACGGCCTTCACCGCCGACATGGTGAAGCCTGGCCTGCCGGTCATGAACAGCGACGGCAAGCCGAAATGGCGGATGGCGCCCTCACCGAAGGGCTCCTATTGGAAGGACGGCATGAAGCTCGGTTACCAGGATGCCGGTTCCTGGACCCTGCTGAAGTCGACCCCCGTCGAGCGCCGCAAGGCGGCCTGGCTCTATGCCCAGTTCGTCACCTCGAAGAGCGTGTCCCTGAAGAAGAGCCATGTGGGCCTCACCTTCATTCGCGAAAGCGATATCTGGGACAAGAGCTTCACGGATCGCGCACCGCAGCTCGGCGGCCTCGTCGAGTTCTACCGCTCGCCCGCGCGCGTGCAGTGGACCCCGACGGGCAACAACATCCCGGACTATCCGAAGATGGCTCAGCTCTGGTGGCAGAACATCGGCGATGCCTCGTCCGGTGCGAAGACGCCGCAACAGGCCATGGACGCCCTTGCAGCCGCGCAGGATGAAGTGCTCGGCCGTCTCGAGCGCGCCAACGTGCAGGGCGAGTGCGGTCCGAAGCTGAACCCGAAGACCTCGGCCGAGGAATGGTTCAAGAAGGCCGAAGCCTCCGGCACGATCGCTCCGCAGCGCAAGCTGGCGAACGAAAAGCCGAAGGGCGAGACCATCGATTACGACACGCTCATCAAGAGCTGGCCCGCTTCGCCGCCGAAGCGCAGCTGATCGTCGGATCGGATTTGAAGGGAGAGGGGCGAAAGCCCCTCTTTCTTTGCGCGAAGAGCCCCGCGGCTATTCTTAAAGAACGTGGGCAGGCCTGTTCCGCTCAATCGGTGATGCGCTCGCCAACGAGCAGAAGGTTGCTTGTCCAACCGAGTAACGAAGCCGTTTCAAGACGCACGCGGTAGCCTTTGAGACGCGCGGCGATCTCGCGCAATTCCCCGGCTGTCATCAGATTCAGGTTTTCTTCCCTGGCGAAAAAGGGATGTCCGAGCTTTGTCAGTACGGCACGATGCCAATGCTTGGGCAGCCAGTGCAGGAGGGGAAACTGCGTGTGATAATCGATGGGGAACCAGCGGTTCGGCGTCGTGAGGAAGAAGCCGCTTTTGGCCACGCGTGCGCATTCGAAAATGAAACGCGCTTGATTGTCGGCGGAGCCGACATGCTCGAGAACGGCGGAAGAGTGTACGAAGTCGAAAGACCGGTCCGCGAACGGCATGTTCAGCCCATCCGCGTGGACGAACTTCACGCCGGGATAAGCGATCTCCAGATGCGACGCGTCGTCGACCCCGCATGCCGTTATCTTGTCCTTATGGGGGTAGAGCGCTTCCAGATAGTTGGAAGATTCGTACGACGTGTCCGACGTCGCGCCGACATCGAGGAGCGTTGCATCGGCCCTCGGGCGAAGGGACTCCATGAAGGTCAGAAACATGCGGCGTCGGACGCGGGCCGCAACCCGAACGGAAAGACTTCCGGCAGAAGCGAGGTTGTATTGCGCGTTTGCGAATCTGCTCATTGCGGTCTGAAAGCCCAACGACTCAAGAAGACATAGTTTGCGCCGACAACCATTGCCCCTGAGACGGCGAAGACCACGAATGCGGGTAGGTCGGGAATCCGGGAGAACACAGCGGACAGCGCTGAAGAGACAATCGTGTTGGTGATCTGCACACCGCAATAGCGCGGAAACGCGAAGGAGTGCGGCCGGTCGGATTTGAACGCCAGCTTTTTCTGCCCGAGATAGGCGAACGGGATGCACGTCACATACGCGACGGCGCTCGAAACCCACAGATCGAGGCTGAAGAACGATCCCAGCACCGTTGCAATGACGACGTAAGCGGCGGCGGCTGAAGCGCCGATCATCGTGTAGCGGGAAAATTGCCATTTCCCGAGGAGGGTCATCGCGCGCAGATTCATGACAGCGATTTACGACGGAAGGGAATCTCGATGACACCCAGAAGGAACGCCGCAAAGGCCGTTTGAACCCCGATGAGGACGGTGCAGAGGGAAATCAAAAGAATCCGCGGAACGATATACGACGGCAGCTGGCCGAAACCGACATCCGACCATTGCTTGACGGCCCACAAGGTTCCACTGAGGCCCGCCAGGAACAAGATGATTGCGATTTGAACCAACCGGTCGGTGGAAAGCCATCCCAGGAGCCGCTTCGCCCGCGAGGTTTGGGGCAGAAACCCGGCTCTGCTGGCGAACATGCGCGCAATGGCGCCAAGGACGATCAACTGAACGCCCAGGACCACGAGGAAGCAAGCGGCGATGAAGGTGTTTACGTCGAGCGCGATATTCGCGCCGAACCGAACGGGACCTTGAACGAGAATCCCGACAAGCGGCAATCCCGCACCGACAAGAACGGCCCCAGGAACGAGGAACAGCCAGCGAGGGCTGTACATCAGCAGAAACTTGAGGTGCCGCCACCCATCGCGCCAAGTCTTCAGATGCGGTGCGCGCGAGCGCCCGTCGACGCTGAGTGTCGTCGGCACCTCGGCAATCGCGAGCGAGCTGAGAGCGCTTCTGACCACCATCTCGCTGGCAAATTCCATGCCGGTTGTCTGAAGTCCGAGATTCCGGATCGCGTCCGTTCTGAAGCCGCGCAGGCCGCAATGGAAATCGTTCACGGGAATATTGAAGAACAGACGCCCAATGAAACTCAGGACTGGATTTCCAAGATAGCGATGCAGAACGGGCATGGCTCCCGGCGCGATCCCTCCCTTGAAGCGATTGCCCATTACAAGATCGGCGCCGTCGCGCAGCTTTTCGACGAAGGGCAGCAGATTCGAGAAGTCATAGCTATCGTCAGCGTCGCCCATGATGATGTAGGTGCCGCGCGCGGCCTCGATCCCACCCATCAGGGCCGCCCCATAGCCGCGCTCGGAAATCGGCACCACACGAGCACCAAGTTCCGAGGCAAGAAGCTGCGAGCCATCGGTGCTGCCGTTATCCGCGATCAGAACCTCACCGGCGATCTTGTGCCGAGAGAGAAAATCGTTGGCCTTGCGAATGCATTGCGCGATGGTTTCCGCCTCGTTCAGGCAAGGCATGAGGATCGTCAATTCGACGCTGCTCCTGGCCGCCGTGCCAGTGCCTGGAGTCTGGACGCCCTTTGCCTCGGCATCAAACATGGTCGGTCCTTAATTGAAGAGCAGCGATCACGAGGATGAAGTTCGGCCTTAGATCGTCTGATTATACGCGCCGACTTCCGGGTTCTCGCGCAAGATCGCATCCACACCCTTGAACATGGCACGCAGACGCTCTTCCGAGGCCGGGCTCTCGACGACGACAACGAGCTCCGGCTTGTTGGACGAGGCGCGGATCAGGCCCCAGGTTCCATCCGCGGTGTGCACCCGGATGCCGTTGACCGTGTTCACCTCGACAATCGCATGGCCTGCGATCTGTTCGCCTGCCTCAGCCATGGCCTTGAACCGTTTCGTCACGCGCTCCACCACATCGTATTTCACCTCGTCCGCGCAATGGGGCGACATGGTCGGCGAGCCCCAGGTCTTGGGTAGGTCCGCATACAGATCGGCGGTGGTTTTCGTCGGGTTGCGATCGAGCATGTCGAGAACCGCGATGGCTGTGACGAGCCCGTCGTCATAGCCGCGGCCCACGGGGGCGTTGAAGAAGAAATGACCCGATTTTTCGAACCCGGCGAGAGCATTCAATTCCCGCACGCGGCGTTTGATGTAGGAATGGCCGGTCTTGTAATAATCGGTCTTCGCGCCTTGCGCGATCAGAACCGGATCCGATGAGAACAGGCCGGTCGATTTCACATCGACCACGAATTGCGCGTTCGCATGGATGCTGGACAGATCGCGCGCCAGCATGACGCCGATCTTGTCGGCGAAAATCTCGTCGCCGTTATTGTCGACCACGCCGCAACGGTCCCCATCACCATCGAATCCAAGGCCTATATCGGCCTTGTGCTCCTTCACCGCCGCAGCCATGGCATGAAGCATTTCCATGTCTTCGGGGTTTGGATTGTAATTCGGGAAGGTGTGATCGAGATCGACGTTCAGAGGAACTACCTCGACGCCGAGCGCTTCCAGGATCTGCGGCGCGAAAGCACCTGCCGTGCCGTTGCCGCAGGCGACGATGGCCTTGATCTTGCGCTTGAAGCGCGGGCGGTCGGTCAGGTCAGCGGTGTAGGTCGCCGCGAAATCCTTCACGAAATGGTAGCTGCCGCCCTCGCGCATCTCGAAAGTGCCGGAAAGGACAATTTCCTTGAGGCGTCCCATTTCCTCGGGGCCGAAAGTGACGGGGCGTTGCGCGCCCATCTTCACCCCGGTCCAGCCATTGTCGTTGTGGGATGCGGTCACCATGGCGACGGCCGGAACATCGAGGGCGAACTGGGCGAAATAAGCCATGGGCGAGAGCGCCAGCCCGATATCGTGCACCTTGCACCCCGCCGCCATGAGCCCCTGCGTCAGCGCAATCTTGATCGCCATGGAATAGCCCCGGAAATCGTGGCCGACGACGATTTCGCGCTTCACGCCGAGTTGGCCGAGCAGCGTGCCGAGGCCCATGCCGAGGGCCTGGACGCCCATGAGGTTAAGCTCAGGCGCGACGTCCGAGCTCGGATGCCCGAACCACCACCGGGCGTCATATTCGCGAAACCCGGTCGGCTTCACCAGCGGCGTGTTCTCGAAGGCGAGCGTATTCACGCGGACGTCCGGCAAGGGCTTAACGAACATGAGGAATTCCCGATTGAAAAGTGGCATAGGCCTATAATAGGCGGAAAAGTCTTTCAAGCATCGGCTATTTGGGGTGTCACGCAACTCCATGAAAACTTGCAAAAAGTCGAAATGAGGCAGTTAGGAGCTGCCTGATCGGCGATTTATGCTTTAAAAGGCCCTGCGCATGGGTGTCCGTCTGCCCGGGCTTTATTCGTGGCGGGCATGGCGTGCGCGTCTTGGTTGAAAAATTATTGTTAGAAATCAATAGAATGTCTGAACGAAACAGGTCTCGCCTGTCATTCGGTGAAATCGTTGATCGAATCACCAAAAAGAAATGGTCGCCCGAAGATGTCGCCAACATGGTTGGCGCGGATGCCCGCGCGGCGTGGCTGACCTATGCGAGCGATCCCTCGATCCGGGCGGAAGCCGCTTCCGGCGGAACGACCTCGGCATTGCTGATTCACGCCCTGGAAACCGGGGCCATCGACGGAGCCATCGTCTGCAAGACGGTGATCGAGGATGGCGCGGTTCGCGCTCAATTCGTTCTTGCGCGAACTCGTGAGGAGGTGCTGGCGGCTCGCGGCAGCAAATACGTCGAGACCAAATTCCTGCGCGATGTCCTCCCGATTTTGCGGGAGAACGAGGGCCGCTTTGCGGTCTGCGGCCTGCCCTGCGACATTTCGAATTTGAAGCGATGGGAAGAAAAAGAGCCTCTCCTTGCCGAGAGAGTAGCGTTGCGCGTGGCTTTCTTGTGCGGGCACAATTCCCGCTGCGAGCTGATCGACGGTGTGGTGCGCAAACTCAACAAGGAGGCCGGACGCTCGGATCTCGTCGGATTCAAATTCCGCACGGGCAATTGGCGCGGCCATTTGTCAGCGATCTACGCGGATGGCTCGGTGTTGCGAAAGCCCTTCAAGTATTTCAGCGATTACCGGAATTTGAGCTTCTATTCCGAGCGAAAATGCCTCGCCTGCATCGACCATTTCGGTTACGCCAGCGACATCTCCATCGGCGATGTCTGGCTCTACCGGCTCCGCGATCATCCCATCAAGCATAGCGGCGTGCTGGTGCGCTCCGAGCGGGCGGAGGCTCTTGTGAAATCCGCCATCGGGGCCTCGACGGTTGTTGCCGAAGATGTCCCCGTTTCGATGATTCTCGACGGTCAGACGCGCATCGGCCCGACGCATTACAATATCTCGGCGCGCGCCAAGGCGGGCCGTTTTATCGGCGTGAAGATCCCGGACACGCTCGGCATCAAGGCATCGCCTCTGTCGACCTTTTCGTCCTTCCTGGGTCTTATCAACATGCGGATCAGCGAAGGTCCGCACGCCGGCAAGATCTTTCGTGTGCCGCGTCCTCTCATCAGGGCTTATCTGTATTTCAAAAAAGGACTGGAGTCGCTCTGATGGGCCAAATCGTCGGTCTGACCGCGGCCACACTCACCGGAAACCATGGTGCGGAAGCCATGCTCTCGACGGTGATCGGTCGCTTGCGCGAGCGCAATCCCGATCTGAAGTTCGTGATCTTCAGCTATTATCCTGGGGCTGACAGGCGCATCCTGAGCGCGCCCGGCGTGGAGATCGTGAGCTCTACACCCGCTCGCCTCGTTATCGCCCACCTGCCGAGCGCGCTTCTGGGCGCGCTGCTGCCACGCGCATGGCGGCGCCGGTTTCCGCTCATGAGCGCGGATATGCGCCGCTTGAGCGAATGCTCGGTCCTTGTCGATCTCGCCGGGGTTTCGTTCATCGATGGGCGCGAGAAATTCCTGCCGTTCAACGTTCTCACGATCTTGCCCGCGATGATGCTGAATGTGGCGGTCGTGAAGGTGTCGCAGGCATCGGGGCCGTTCAAGAACTGGCTCAACCGTCTTGCTGCGCGCCTCATTCTACCGCGTTGTGCCGCCATCCATGCGCGTGGCGCACGGACGCACGCCCATCTCATGTCCCTCGGCCTCGAGAATGTCACACCCGCCGCCGACGCGGCGTTTCTTCTCGCCGATCAGGATCGGCTCGTGACGCCGGACGCACAGAGGCTCGCGGAGACGCTTGCCAAGATCGAGCGCATGAAGAGCGCTGGCCGCACCATCGTCGGCATCTGCCCCAGCTCCGTTGTCTATGCCAAGGCGGGACAACCCTATATCGATGCCCTCGCCGCTCTGATCGAGAAGATCGAAGCCGCCGGCCATGGTGTGGTCTTCGTGCCGAACGCGACCCGGGCCGACGATCCGGAGCGCTTGCGCAACAACGATATCCCTGTCATCCGACGCCTCGTCGAGGAGCTTGTGGCGCGTGGTTCGAAAGGTGAGCGCGTTGTCATCGAAAACGATATCGACGCGGTTTCCATCAAGCATGTCATCGATGCTTGCGATGTGATGATCGTCTCCCGCTTTCACGCCATGGTGGGCGCTTTGGCTCTCGCGAAGCCGACGGTCGTTTTCGGCTGGAGCCATAAATATGCGGAAGTCATGCATGATTTCGGCATGGGGGAATGGGTCTTCGACTACACGCGCCTCGATGCCGACGCCGCCTTTCCGCGCATCGCGGATCTGATCGCCAACCGCTCCGGGATTTCGCGCAAGATTGCCGACAGCCTTCCCCATGTCAAAGCGAAGTCCGCCATTCAGATCGATGCGATTCACGCGGTCTTGAGTTCATCAGCCCGATGAAAGCACCGTTTCGAAAGCGCGCGATGAAGGTGTTGCGTGTCGCGTGGGTTCTGCTCGCCGTCGGCTTCGTCGTCCATTTCGTCGGTACGCGGTGGGCAACCGTTCTCGAGTTGGCGCAGGCGCTGAAGCTCTGGCAACCCATTGCCGCTCTTCTACTCATCGTTGCCGGCAAGACCGTCTATGCCGAAATCGTCCGCCTGACTCTGACGGCGGTCGGCGCCAGCATTGGCTTTCGGGACGCGCTTTACGCCTACAATGTCTCGCAGCTTGGGAAATATATCCCGGGGTCCATCTGGCAGTTTGTGGGCCGGTACGAAATCTACCGCCGCCACGGCGTCGATTCGGCCCGGATCGTCCAGGTGATGATTCTGGAAAACGGCCTGATGCTTGGAACCGCATTTCTGGTCGGTCTCGGGGCGGTGCCTTCCTTTGCCGATCTCGCGCTGGAATTTCTGACCCGCAACGGGGTCGTCATCGTCGGTGCTATTTCAATTCTTGCGGCTGCCGGCGTGGCGGTCGTGTTGAAGTGGCGTCGCCGTGTCGGGCAGCTCTTGGAAACATTCTGGAAGAACCGCGCGCTGGTCTGGAAAGTCGCGGCGCTTTTCGTCCTGATGTGGTGCCTTCTCGGGCTTTCCGTGGTGGCGCTTTTCGCGGGCTACGCCGATATCTCGCCGGCTTTTACCATCTCGCTGTTCAGTCTGAGCTACATGGTCGGCTTCGTGGCTATTTTCGCGCCGGCAGGGATTGGCGTGCGAGACGTGATGTTCACCATCGGCCTGACGGGCCTCGTCGAGCCGCAGGTCGCGCTTCTCATCACCATCGGTCACCGCTTGATCTATATCGTGGCCGATCTCGCGTGCGGCTTCTACGCGTGGGCGACATCTTCGCAAGGGAGCGCCTTACCTCGAGCCCAGGCCGACTAAAATCGGTTCGCGCCTCGATGAAACGCGGGTCAGATTTTAGGCTTCTGACTCCGCATATTCCTTGCGCGGAACCGGTTTCCTCTTCTCCCGATCATGCTTCGGAGCCGGCTCACTGGAGCCGGGCGTCCGTTTGAGGGTGAAGCGGATATCCTCCAGAAGCTTCCTGTTGGCGGCCAGAAGATCGGCCAGGAACGCGACGAGAATGGTCTGAAAACCCATGCCCAACAGGATCGAGGCGAGGATCAGGGATTGGATGTGTCCGTCGCCGCGATCGAAAAGGTAGTAATAGACAAAGCGCAGCCCGAGCAGGACGCCCAGAGCGAACATGACGCTGCCCAGGGTGCCGAAGAAGCGGAACGGCCGATAGATCACGAAGATCCGGATCATCGTCATGATCGACCGTTGAATATAGGACGGAATGCTCTTGAGCAGCCGCGACGGACGCAGATCTTCGTTGACGCGAACAGGAACCGAGACGATGGCCATGTTCTTCTGTCCGGCCTGAATGATGGTCTCAAGTGTATAGGTATAATCGCTGAACACGATCAGACGTTGCGCGGTCGCGCGGCTCATGGCGCGGAAACCGCTCGGCGCGTCCGGGATTTCGGTGCGGCTGACGAGACGGACGACCCAGCTTCCGAGCTTTTGGAGAAGTTTTTTGGCCGGCGAGAAGTGCTCGATGGTGTCGATAGGGCGCGCGCCGACGACGATATCAGCGCGCCGTTCGAGGATCGGCGCGACGAGGGCAGGAATGTCGGCGGCGTTGTACTGGTTGTCGGCATCCGTATTGACGATGACGTCGGCGCCCCGCTCGAGGCAGGCCTCGAGGCCGGTCATGAACCCGCGCGCAAGACCCTGGTTGCGAGTGTGGCGGACGACGTGGTCGACGCCGTTTTCCTTCGCGATCCGGACCGTGTCGTCCACGCTGCCGTCATCGATCACGAGCCATTCGACCACATCGAAGCCCGGCACGTGCCGGGGCAACGCCGCCAGGGCGATGGCAAGAGTTCCGGCTTCGTTGTAGCAGGGAATTTGTATGATCAGTTTCACGATCTGGGCCCCGACAGCAATTTATTGAATAAGGAAAAGGCAAAAGGTGTCGCTGGTTGAGCGACCGTAATTATCGGAACGCGGGCATCGCCGCCGAAGAACTCGCTGGTTCATCGGCCTGCGGCCCAATGTTCCATTGTTAACAGTCGCGTAATCCCAGAAGCCCTACGGGTCAACCCTTTCCGCCGGTACGCCGCCCCGTGCGGGTGGTGGGAGAGAGTCGAAGGCGCCGGATTTTCTTGCAACGCTTAGGACCTACCGTTATACCAAAGCCCACCGATATCGCTTAGCCAACAACGACTTTTTTGCCAATAACGCGGCGATTTTTTTGATATTGATGCGGTGGGGCAATGCAAGAGCGAATCGTCAGTTCGACTATTTCTAAAAATCCAGTCCGTTTTTACGTACTCGTATTTTTGGCGAATATTTTCGCCATAGCCTTTTCACTTAATACGACTTTCAATTTCACTCAATTCGATCAACATGATCCCTCGTCGTACATCTCTCATGCTTTTACTATCGGGATCGATTTCGATCTCGATTACTCGAATGAGCTTTCGTTCCTGATCGGAGGCGACATCAACGCGGCGCGGACGTCACCGACGCAGCCTGTCGGCCCCGGCATCGTCGCCAGCCCCTTCGTCGCCGCCTTTTCGATCATCGACCGGATTCAGGGGCATCCGGTCCTGCAGGACCGCACGCAATATCTCGGGTCCTGGTCGTATTTCGGCATCGAATTCGCCGCGCTGTTCTACTTTCTTCTCGGGATCGCCCTGTATCAGCGGGCGCTTCGGGCTTGGCTCCACCCCGCCCTCGTCGCGCTGATCTGCTTTTCCGTCGGCCTTTTACCGTACGTGGCGAATTTCTTCACGATGGGGCATGCGTTCGAGTTCTTCACGCTTGCCTTGTTCGTCTACGCCGTCAGTCGCCTCTACGATCCGGTCAGCTCTTATCGACGCATCATCCTGCTGCTTCTCGTCGTGATGTCCGCGACCCTGATCATCATGATCCGGTGGGTGAACTGGGGTTATCTGTCTCTGCCCTTGCTGATCCAGTTGAGCCGCTATCTGACGGGCGATGGCCGAATGTTCAACAAGGCGGCGCTTAGAACGACACTATCGATCTATCTCGCCATCGGTGTGTCGCTTCTTCTCGTCTCGCTGTTCTATGCCGTCAATTTCGGCATGTGGTGGCCGAAGATCGAATATTTTTACTCCAATGCCCGCCACCGCGATGTGTCCACGACGGATTTGTTACTGCGCATGCCGCAACTCCTCAAGAACATTCCGAGCCTTTTGCTATCGAGCGAATTCGGCCTTCTTTATTCCTATCCGATCTTCCCCATCGCCGGCATCGCGGCTTTGTTTCTCTGGTTCCGCAATGTCCGGCAGAGGCCGCTTCCGTGGACCGGTTGGTTCCTGAGCTTCTGCTGGTGCATTGCGCTTCCTCTCGCGATCGTTCTGATGTGGCAGACCACGGCCAGCGGCTATGGGTATCGTTACCTCCTTCCTGCTCTCCCCGCGCTGCTCGTGGCGTTCGCCGTTTTCGCGAACACGGAGAAGATCGAGATCCTTCAGGGGCGTGATGGGACCTGGGCGCGGGGTGCGGTTGCGATGACGATGGGTTTTTTCATCGCTCTCGCCGTCATCTCGATTTTCGCGCAGTCGAGCTTCAACAAGATTCCCGGAACCTTTCTGAAGCCTCAGATCAATGTTTTCGGCGTCGAGCACGGAAGCAGCGGGCGGGGTTATATGGATGCGGTGTTCGGCGCCATCTTCAGCCCTGCCGCCTGGCTCGACCTCTTGCGGCAATCGCTTTTCCACGCCGTCGCGCGCACCACCACCGCGACGCGAGCCAATCCGCAGCTTCTGACGCAGCTGAAGATCATTCTCCTCGTTCTTCCGACCCTCGGGGCGATTTTCAGCCTCGCGGCCTGCCTCGACGACAAGCGGAAGGTTTGGCGCATATCGTTGGTGGCGTTGATTGCGCTACTCCCGCTTTATGCGCTCGTCACCGCTCTCCAGACCCATCGCCGAACCTTCACGCGGTTCGAATTCGGCATTCCCGCGGCGGCATATTTCGTCGGAAAGGGTTTCAGTCTGGAGCAACCCGGCGTGCCCCTCTCATGGGTTCTCGCCAATCCGGCCGAGCTTCATGGATTGATGCCAAGAAGCGGATCCGTCGAGATCAAGGGCCGGCTCTACAATCCGCATCCGGGGCAGATGATCGAGATTGCCGTCAACGGTCGCGTGGTCGGGGCTTGGAAACTCGAGGTCGGCTATTCAGAGCCTTCGCTCACGGTCGCCCTGCAACCGGACGAGAGCGGCAACGACGCCGTCGTGCAGTTCCGCGTCGGTACCATTGCCGCAGTCGCGGGCAGCGGAGACGACACGAAGCGCGGAATCATGTTCGAATGGCTCGCTATCGAGCCGGCGCAGGCCGCGCGGTCATAGGAGCGGGGGATATGACCAACGGCGGGCGGCGGGTGCGCAAATGATGACGGTTTATTCGATTCTTGGTGCATTGCTCGTCTGGCTGCTTGTCGATTGCATTCTTCAATCGACCTTTAGCCCGGAGCGGAAATTCAACCTGCGGGATTTTGCCCTGTTGCTCGCAGGTTATGCGATTGTTTTCGCATTGGTGCTGCTGTTCAAGATCGGCGCGGCCGGAACGATCGGGCTCGTCTCCTTCCTGTATTTACTGTGGTTGGTTCTGCTTTTGGTGAGAGCCGATGGATCGACGCGGCTTCTCTACGTCGCTTGTCTTGCGGGTGCGGCATTCACGATCCTCGGAATCCATGTCTTCCAGTCGGAAACGGAAATAGCACTGCGCAACACGCCCTGGGCGGCGCTTGTATGGTCCGGGTCGGATCAGCTGTTCTACGCCATGGAAAGCGTGAACCTCCTGGAGGGTACGACGAAGGGCATCCAGTATGCGCCGGGCTACTCGTTCTTCCTACTGCCGAATGCGGGGCTTTTGCGTGTGAGCGCGCCCGATCTCGGTGTCGCCTTCGCCAATCATCTGAACTTGAGCCTTCTCGGCTTTCATCTCGTCATCTTGTTGCCGGCGTCGTTCATGCTCGCGTCCCGCGCGGTGCTGACCTTGCTAGAGCATGATCAGCACAAGTGGAAACCGGTTGTTCGCCCGGATCATGCGGAATCAAACAACCTAGAGCCTGATCATGTTTCAAAGAGACATGATCAGGCTCTAGGAACGACGAGTCGAGCACGATGGTTCGGCTATCTCGGCGTTCCTCTTGTCCTCGCGCTTTTGTTTGTTCTCTACGTCGTCCAGACGCCGGGCTGGATGGCGGACCGGAATGCGATCCTCGGTTCGCGACGGTTGGTCGGGCTCGTTTTTGGGCCGGAAATTCTGTCTCTTCTGATTTTCACATTCTTCACGGCCATTGCGGTGCAAGGCGCCGCCTTGACGAAACACCGCGCGATCCTGTTGGGAGCACTGGCCGGTTTCGCCATCATCGTGAGCGAGAGAAACGTCGCCTTCGCCGGTCCGATTTTTCTCGTGGCGATGTTGAACACGCGTCCGCGAAACCTGAAGAACATCGTCGCGACAATGGCCTGTTTCGGTGCGTCGGCGGCGGTGCTGCTCAGCGCCTATCCGCTCTACACCAAACTGGTGTTCGGCCAATTCTTCATGTCGACGCGAAATCTTTATTGGGAAGGCGCCAAGCGCGGAGATTTCTGGCTGAAAATGCTGCCCGATTTGTATCCCTCCCTGAAGCTCGACACGGCACCCCGCATGTCGCTCCACTATCTGCCGGATAACTTTGCACGCCTGATGGAGGGATATGGCCCGGCGATGATCGTCTTCGCTCTGGCGCTTCTCGTGCCGTGGTTTCGCTGGCCGTGGAATTCTCCCTCACGAGAGGGCCGCATCGGTCTCGCGGTCCTTCTGTCGGGAACGGCTTTCATCACGCTCCTGATCGGCGTGACCTACGTCAATCCCATGGTGACTTTCCGCTACTACGGAATTCTGATTCCTGCTTTCGTGATCGCCGTCTTTGCGGCATTGACGGATCTGAAGCGGGAAACCGCGATGGGCTAGGTTTTCCACCAGGAGCGCAGATGAAGGCGCGTTCTCGGAACCAGCGCAAAGGATCGCAGCAGTTCTGCGATCATGCCCAGCGGCTTGCCGTCGTTTCGCAAGGCGACCGCACGCTCCACATGGAGCCAGGCGCGTAAGCGACGCAAGAGTCGCGGCGTAACGCCTGGGTTCGAGTTCGCCGCGAATTTCTGTTCGATGATCGCGGCGGATTGAAACACGTTGCGCGGATTCGCCCGTCGACCGATGCCGATGATGCAGCCGATCAGAGGCGCGGTACGGAGCTTGCCGCCGGCGAGCGCGAAGCGCAAAAACCAGTCGAGATCTTCAAGCCGGCGGAGGGCCGGATCGAACGGCCCGACGATATCGAAAGCGCGCTTTGGAATAAGCACCGTCGCGCCCGGGCTGAACCAGCACCCGCTGGCAAAATCGCTCGGGTCGGCACTCTCCATGGGAACACGCGTATAGCTTTTCCCGGTGCTCTCGTCGTTTGCCTGCCATCCGCAGCTCACCGCCGTCAGATCGTCGTTCTCCGGCAGAAGAACCTGCTGCGCCGCGAGTTTTCCGGGCAGGAAGACGTCATCGGAATCGAGAAAGGCGATGAGGGTCGAACGCGCTTCCTCCACGCCGACCATGCGCGCCCCTGCTGCGCCCCGGTTTTTGTCGAGGCGAACGATGCGAATGCGGGGATCGTCGATACAAAGCGCTTCATGTGTCACCGGCAGGGCGGAAGCATCGTCGACGATGACGATTTCATCCGGCGGCCGCGTCTGGTCCAAGGCGGATCGAACCGCCTTGCGCAAAGCATCGGGGCGATTGTGGACGGGGATGACGACGCTGATCGTCGGCCGGGCCATGATCAGTCGCGGAAGTCGGCCTGATGGGCCAGAAACCACTCGTAATAGCCCTTGAGACCCTCTCGCAATTCGATCTTCGGGCGCCACCCGAGCGCATTGATGCGGCCTGTGTCGAGAAGTTTGCGGGGAGTACCGTCGGGCTTCGTTGTGTCGAACACGAGATCGCCCTTGAAGCCGACCGTGTCCTTGATCAGGCGAGCCACGTCACCGATGGCGATATCCTCGCCCCAGCCCACATTGAGCGGAACCTCGCCGCTGTAGTGGCGCAAGAGATAGACGCAGGCATCGGCCATGTCGTCCACATGCAGGAATTCCCGCAAGGGCGTGCCGGTGCCCCACACGGTCATGCTCGGCGCGTTCGCAGTCTTGGCCTCATGCGCCTTGCGCAAGAGCGCCGGCAGCACATGCGACGTGGAGAGATTGAAATTGTCGTTGGGCCCGTAAAGATTGGTGGGCTGGCAGGAAATGTAGTCCCGCCCATGCTGCTTTCGGTAGGCTTGGCACAACTTGATGCCGGAGATCTTCGCCAGCGCATACCATTCGTTCGTGGGTTCGAGCGGGCCGGTGAGGAGCGAATCCTCGTTGATGGGTTGCGGCGCGAGGCGCGGATAGATGCAGGACGAGCCGAGGAAGAGAAGTTTCTCTACATCCATACGATGAGAAGCCTCGATGAGGTTCGAAGCGATCATCAGGTTTTCATAGATGAAATCGGCCGGCTGCGTGTTGTTGGCATGAATGCCGCCGACCTTGGCGGCAGCGATGATCACCACGTCCGGGCGCTCGCGCTCCATGAAGGCGCGCACGCTCGCCTGATCGCGCAGATCCACATCTTTGCGGCCGGCGGTGAGGGACGGGATGTTATCCTGCGCAAGGCGCCGGACGATAGCCGAGCCGACCATGCCGTTGTGACCCGTCACGAAGATTTTCTTGCCATCGAGATTGAGGGTCATCACCGTCGTCCATCGTTGAAAGCAAACATTCAGAAACCAGAAAGCGGCCTCGTCACCGAGGCGCGTGCTCTCTTATCTCAATGCCGTGACAAGCTCCAAGCCTGCTTTTCGTTGTCGAACTCGCAGAAGGGCGCGGGGCTCAGAAGTCGCAGGCGACGTGCCAGAGGCCGCAGGCCGCGGGGCAGGGATCGGCGCAAGCCGACGGAGAAGGTCTGGGCGTAGGCGCCGCGCGGCCGGGACCCGTAATGATCGAGGGCCTGGGATGCCTCGCTCAGGTACTTGTTCCAATGGACGCGGCTCAATTGATTGGCGTGGCGGCGGAAGGCCCCGATCGGCGCGGAGATGGACCAGAGTTCGGCATGCTGGAAAAACCGCGCCCACAACTCGAAATCGGCCGCCAAACGATAGGAAAGGTCGAGGCCGCCTCCGGCCTTGTCCCAGAGAGAGCGCCGCCAGAACGTCGATTCCTGTTGCACCATGCTCAAGGAGCGGCCCTTCGAGAACCCGGGCAAATGCTCGCCCATCAGGAAGCTCTTTCGGGAAATGCCCCAGTGAATATTCTGCTCGACGAGGCGTCCACGTTCGTCGAGGAAACTGATGACACGGCTCGTGATCCACTCGATTTGCGGATGAGCCGAAAAAATCTCATCGATCACTTTGAGGCTGTCGGGCATCAACGTGTCGCCCGCATTGATCCAGCCCATGATCTCGCCCGTGCTGAGCGCAAAACCCTTGTTCAGGGCGTCGTAGAGACCGTTATCCGGCTCGCTGATCGCGCCGCTCAACCGATTGCGCCGCGCCGCGATGGCGTCTTGCGACCCATCCGAAGACCCGCCGTCGACAACGATGTAATCCAGATCGCCGTGGTCGGCGGCGAGAACCGAATCCATGGTCTGCGCGAGAAAATCGCGGCAGTTCAGGTTGGGCGTGATAACCGAAATACGCATCAAACGATCTAAGGCTCGCTCTGACTCGGAAGGTCAGCGGAAAAGACAACAAACGGCGTCCCGTGTCGGAAGCTGACGGAACCATAGCCCGTTTCCCACGTCCTGCAAGAGAGTTGCGTACCGGTCACATGATTCGTTATGTCAGATGAAACGCTGGCGCAGGAATGATTTGAAGCCTCGATACCAGTCCCCGCAAGTCATCGCGTCGCCAATGGCCGGCCCCGATTTCGCTAGAGTGTAACGAAAAAGCCCCATGCCGCAGTACCAGGGGGACGGTGCGTTAAAGACGACCCAGAGTGCCTTGAAATAAATCCACCGCACCAGAAGATGCTTCTGATCGCCGAAGAAGGGCGAATGAAACTTGGTGTAGAGGTGATCGCTGACGGCCTGGACGTAATAAGGCGATACTTTACCGAAGAACCGCTTCTGCGTCGCCAAAACCTCGGCATAGAGATCGAGGGTTTGGGCCGCCGTCTTGGTGGTCTCATACCAGCGATTGCCGGAAATATCGGCGTCGACCCGGGCGAAGGCCGCGTCCGACAGGGCAAAGCGGGTCCACAATTCGTAGTCCATGCAGAAATTCAGCGAACGGTTCAGGCCGCCGACGCGCTCATAGAGGGCACGCGTATAGAAGATGGAAGGCTGCGCCACGTAACCCTTCTCGAACATCTCTCTCTTCACGTCGATTCCGGGGCCCACGTCGATCGTCGGGTAGGGGCGCTCGTTGGAGCCGTCCGCATCCATATAATGCGCGCCGCCGATGACGACCTCCGCATTCGGATTGGCCGCGATGGCCTCATTCACGCGCCAGAGCGCGCGGTTCGACTGCACGTCGTCCGAGTTGAGCCAGGTAATCCAGGGCTTGGACGTGCGGGCGAAGCCCTTCACGATGGCATCCGACTGCCCTTCGTCCTTCTCGCTGATCCAGCGGATCTTGTCGCCATAGGTTTTTAATCGCTCGATGGTGTCGTCCGTCGAACCGCCGTCCATGACGAGGATTTCGAGGTTCGGATAATTCTGGTCGAGCAGGCTGCGGATCGTCTCGTCGATGAAGCGGCCTTGATTGAACGAGGGAACGACGACGCTGATGCCGATCACGGTCGTGGGCGATATCTCGGACATGGACGCGTCGTCCTCCTGAAGGGCTCTGTTCGAGGTTAAACCTCTCTCGCGACTTGCGAGCGAGGTCACACCTCTTCTTCCGAAAAGCAATTGGTAAACTTGACGTGGAACGAAAGGCGCCGGCCCTGCGCCTTGTCAGGCGTGTAGGAACTGAAAGTGAATTCCATCGCCTCCGCCGAGCCCGGAATTTCCAATCGCTCGATCGTGTCGGCTTCGAGCTTGTATTCCGCGACAACCCTTTTCCCCGCCTTGACCTTGAGAATCGTGTCGCGCGGCGCGCGACCCTCCAGGATGAGCAGCTGGTTGCGAAGCGGCGAGGGGCTCAGTCGCACCCGGTTCGTCAACCAATTATCGTCATAGACGCCGGTGACGCCGGTGGTCAGCGGGCCGAAGGCCGGCACAAAGCGGGACAATCGTTTGACGTGCCGCCGCACCTTCCACTTCACACGGCTTCCAGCCTTGCGAATGACGTGCTTGACCGCCTTCGCACGAGGAAAGGCCGGATCGCCGAGGCGGGCCGAATCGTACTCCACGAAAGTCTTTTCGAGATGGGGAATGCCACGCGCGATTCTGGCGAAAGCGTCGTGGCGCTCCCAAAGCCGGTGGTTCCAATAGCCTTGAACGTAGCTCTTGCTGACGCGGCCCGCATGCTTCTGGGAGATCATGAAGATCTCGCGATAGATCAGGCCACGGGCGGACATGGTCTTGGTCTCGGGATAAAGTCGCGAGCTCGCCAGGACAACCGGCAAGTGGCGGATAGTGCCGCCGCCGCGCCCCACACGCAGCCAGTAATCGTAGTCCATGGTGTAATCGAGCGTATCGTCGAACAGGCCGAACTTTTCGACGACGGACGAACGCCAGAACGTGGCCGGCTGGCAGACGCAGCAATCCTGCACCAGGCGATCGAAGGAATAGGCCGCCGTGAGATAGCGGCCGGTCACATTGTCATCGACATCGATGTAGTGCGCATCGCCATAGACGAGATCCACATCAGGGTTCTCGGTGAAATAACGCACAATGGTCTCGACCGCGTCGAGTTCGAGCGTGTCGTCGGAATTGAGATAGGCGAGAATCCGGCCCGTGGCGCGTTTCAATCCCTTGTTGATCGCGTCCGTCTGGCCTTTGTCCTTCTCGGACACCCATTGGAACCGGTCGCCGTAGGATTTCAGGATCTCGACCGACTCGTCCTTCGAGCCGCCGTCCATGACGATCAGCTCGATGTTGGGATAGGTCTGGTTGAGAACGCTCTCGATGGTCCGCTTGAGAAAGCGCCCCTGATTATAGGAGGGCGTTACGATCGATACCTTGATCGAGGTATCGAGAGGCTTTCGCGCGACAGCCGTTGACCCGGCCTTGTCGTCGGCTTGGCGCACGGCCACCCGCTCGAAGGCCTGCTTCAGATTCTGCGCGGCGCGTTCCCACGTGTAGAGACCGATCCGTTTGCGGCCCTTCTCGATCAGTTCCTGAGCACGAGCCGGATTGGACGCGATCTTCGACATTCGCGCGGCGATTTCGGCCGTGCTGGTCGGGTCGCACAGAAGCGCGGCGTCACCGACCACTTCCGGGAGGCTCGTGGTATTGCTGCAGATCACCGGGCAATCGTTCCCGAAGGCTTCGAGCACGGGCATGCCGAAGCCTTCGAACAGGCTCATGAAGGTCAGCGCCTTCGCATGCCTGTAGAGATGTGCCAACTCCGCACGCGATACGAAGCCGAGGTGATGAACGCCCTCGGAGGCATGGGCCGCCGCCAGCTCCTGCCAGCCCTTCGGGTGGCCCGTCAGGAGGAGGGAATAATCTTTGGCCCGTGCGTCGTTCGCTTTGAACAGGCGGAACGCATCGAGGAGAACCGCGTGGTTCTTGTGCTGCCAGATATTGGCCGGAAAGAAAAAGAACGGCTCGAAGGCCGCGATCCTGGCCGCGAAAGCCGGCGAAACCTCGGACTCGTCACCCATCTTTGCGACCTGCGAGGCAGGCTGCATCAGAAAGATGTCGTCATAGGCGTTGCGATAGCGCGCCCGAATGGTCGACGCCGCATGGTCGGAATTCGTGGCGACGGCACCGCAGCCGGTGATGAGGCGGTTGAAATGCGTCCGTCGCAAACCCAGCGTTTCCGCGTCGAAGAATTCTGGGAAGAATTCGTGCTGCAGATCGGGGATGAAGATGATCTGTCGCGCCAGCGGGAAGGTCAGCTCGTCACCGTTGGGAAAAGGGCGATAGAGAACATCGATGTTCTCCGCGTCGAGAAGGCCCTGAAGCGATGGATAATAGGTGTCGAGCGGCAGCGTGTAGTGGGTGACGTTGGCTGACGATACCGGGATGAGATCCTGGTTGAACATCGTCCCGAAAATGTGGAACTGCCAGTCCGGGCACGAGGCGATCAGCGCCCGGAAAGTCTCCGTGATCTGGGGCGCGACGCCGCCGGAGGCGCCGCGCGTGATGTGGCGGAGATCGACGCCGACTTTCAGAGGATTTCCATTGGCTGTGGCGGAGCGGGACATCTCTTGGTTCCGGGCCATGCATCGCAGGCGAGAAGGGGCGGCTTACCCACCTTCGGGAGGAGGAACTCCCGATTGCGGTTTCACAAGCGGCCCCGAGAATCGCGTTTGCGTCCCCGGGGTGTCTTGAAAGGAAGGGGTAAGAAAACGGGTCAGCCCGTTTGTCAGCCGGTCATGCGGTTGCGAATGGAATCGGCTTCACTGTTACCGCGATTGGTGCCGTTTTGGCGGAAGAGATCGAGGTCTGCCTGAACCATCTCGCTGACCAGTTCCGGGAAGGTCGTCTTGTGCGTCCACCCGAGCTTGGCCTTGGCTTTCGCCGGATTGCCGAGGAGCAACTCGACTTCGGTCGGGCGGAAATAGCGCGGATCGACCTCGACCAGCACATTGCCGGCCTTGGCATCGACCCCGACCTCAGCGACACCCTCGCCACGCCATGCGATGGTCTTGCCCACATGGGCGAAGGCGCGCTCGATGAATTCGCGCACGGTGTGGGTCTCGCCGGTGGCCAGAACGTAATCGTCCGGCGTGTCCTGCTGGAGAATGCGCCACATGCCCTCGACATATTCGCGGGCATGGCCCCAGTCGCGCTTGGCGTCGAGATTTCCGATATAGAGCTTGTCCTGCAGGCCGAGCTCGATGGAGGCAACCGCACGGCTGATCTTGCGCGTCACGAAGGTTTCGCCGCGGGTCGGGCCTTCGTGGTTGAACAGGATGCCGTTCGAGGCATGCATGCCATAGGCTTCGCGGTAATTCACCGTGATCCAATAGGCGTAGAGCTTGGCGGCGGCATAGGGGCTGCGCGGATAGAACGGCGTATTCTCGTCCTGCGGCACGGCCTGGACCTTGCCATACAGCTCCGAAGTCGAAGCCTGATAGAAACGGGTCTTCTTTTCGAGGCCGAGGATGCGGATTGCCTCCAGCATGCGCAGGGTGCCGAGCCCGTCGCCGTTGGCGGTGTATTCGGGGGTCTCGAAGCTCACCTGCACGTGGCTTTGTGCCGCGAGATTGTAGATTTCGGTCGGCTGAACCTCGGCCATGATGCGGATGAGGTTCGTGGAATCGGTCATGTCGCCGTAATGGAGACGGAACCGCACGTCGCGCTCGTGGACGTCCTGATAGAGGTGGTCCACGCGGCCTGTGTTGAAGGAGGACGACCGGCGTTTCACGCCATGGACAACGTAGCCCTTGCTGAGAAGCAATTCCGACAGATAGCCACCGTCCTGGCCTGTGACACCTGTAATCAGCGCAACCTTGTCAGACATTGTTCCTCTTCACCCCTCGATCAGCAAGCGGAAGACCGTTTTCGGCAATCAAGTCTTGCGATCTAATATGCGCGGCTCTCGGGCATCGTCTCGCGGTTTCGTCATAAACTCCGCAGCAACGCCCAGGCCGGAATCGTGGATATAAGCCGCCGCACTTAGCCCAAAGGGGCGCCCTTGTCGAGCCGAATACTCGAATTCTGTGACAATCTAGCAGGTTCTGAACTATGCGGTAACTTGCCCGGATCTGAGGCGCTCACCCGCTGGCCCTTGCCTTCAAAACGGGGCTGTGGCAGCAGAGATCCACTGCGGATAAGGGGGAATTCATGAGCGTATCGAGGCCTTTGGTGCCCCTGATCATCTGCGGCGGGGCCGGAACGCGTCTGTGGCCCGCCTCGCGCAAATCCGCTCCCAAGCAATTCATCAACCTGATGGGCGCGCAGTCGAGCTTTCAGGAGACGGTGCTGCGCGTGACGGAGCCGGGGCTCTTTGCCGAGCCCGTGGTCATCACCAACGAGGAATATCGCCACGTGGCGGCCGACCAGCTCGAGGCGCTCGGGGTGAAAGCCGCCATCCTGCTCGAACCGATGCGCCGGGACTCGGGCCCCGCCATCGCCGCGGGAGCAAGCTTTATCGCCGCGCGCCATCCCGATGCCATCGTGCTTGTGCTTGCGGCCGATCACGTGGTCCGCGATGTGGAGGCCTTCCACACCGCTGTCCGGAAGGCGGCTCAAGCCGCCGATGCGGGCTCCATCGTGACCTTCGGCATCAACCCTGACCAACCGGCGACCGGCTACGGCTATATCCGGCCGGGAGCGGCGATCGGCATTCCAGGCGTCTCGAAGGTCGAGGCCTTCGTGGAGAAGCCGAACGAGGAGACGGCGCGCCGCTACATCGCCGACGGCTACCTGTGGAATTCCGGCAACTTCATGTTCCGGGCCGATGTGCTCCTCGGGGAATACAGCCGCTTCGACGCCAAGACGGTGGAAGTCGTTCACACGGCCGTTCAAAAGGGCCGGCAGGATCTCGGCTGGACGATTCTCGATCCGGAGGCTTTCGGGTCGGCGGCTGCCGTCTCCATCGATTTCGCTGTCATGGAGAAGACCGACAAGGTTGCCGTCATCCCCGTCTCCATGGGCTGGTCGGATGTGGGCTCCTGGCATGCGGTCTGGGAGTTGACCGAGAAGGACGAGAACGGCAATGCCGCCATCGGCGACGCGGTCTTCCTCGATGCCTCCAACAACTTCGTTTCGAGCAAGAATCTCGTCTGCGTCGCGGGCCTCGACAATGTGGCCGTGATCGCGACGGGTGACGCCACCCTCGTCTTCGACCGCGCCAACCTGGAGACCATGCGACCTCTGGTGAAGAAGCTGGAGGAGCAGGGGCGCAAGCAGATCGACGAACATCTGGAAGTGTTCCGCCCCTGGGGGTCATACCAGTCGCTCGATGTGGGATCCCGCTTTCAGGTCAAGCGCATCGTCGTGAAGCCGGGCGGCCGCCTCTCTCTACAGAAGCACTTCCATCGGGCCGAGCATTGGATCGTCGTGCGCGGCACGGCGCTCGTCACCATCGGCGAGAACGAGAAGATCCTGCGCGAGAATGAATCGACGTACATTCCGCTGGGTTCGGTCCACAGGCTGGAAAATCCGGGTAAGATCCCGTTGGAGCTGATCGAGGTTCAGTCCGGGTCCTATCTCGGCGAGGACGACATCGTACGCCTCGACGATGTTTACAATCGCGTCTGAGAAAGCTGGATCCGCTTTCAGCGTCCCCGAAATTTATCGACCATGGCCGCCACGATTGTGGCGAGCGGCGCAGTCGAGGGGCGCTCGCCGATCCGCGTCAAAAGGTTAAGCGCCTCGACAGGATGGCCGGCGAGAAGCCGCGCGCGCGCCAGCGTCATCAGACAGCGGCCCTGCAAGGTGCGCGCCTTGTACTTCAACGATTCCGGCGCGTCCGGCCGCACGGCGATTTCCCGGGCGAGCTTCAACAACTCGGTCCGTAAGACCTCGCCCTCGGTCACGCCTTCCGCGAAGGTCAGCGAGCCGCCATGCTGGCGATAGCAATAAACGAGAGCGTCGAGCGGAACGGTCCTGATTCCCGCGATCAGGGTCCGCGCCAGGAAATGCCTGTCGGCGATGTGCGGGTAATCGAGGGAAAACAGGCCGACACGGTCGAAGATTTCGCGGCGGAAAAACCGCGCATTGGGGATGCAGGCCCCGATCAAGGCGGAATGAGGATCGAGGGCGAGATCGCGCGGGTCGTCGTAGCGGGCGAGAATGCCGGTTTCATCGAAGAGTTCGGCCCCGCCGCAAACCGCATCGGCATTCGGCGCTGCCGCAAGTCCCCGCTCGACTGCGGCGAAGGCCCCGGCGGCATAGAGGTCGTCGGAATTGAGAAGGCCGAGCACATCTCCGGAGGCATGATCGATGCCGAGATTGATGGCGTCGTAAAGCCCCAACCCCCGGTCGCGCAGGACGGTGATCTCGGGACGCCCCGTCAACATTTCCAGCGTCCCATCGGTCGAACCACCGTCCACGACGATATGCTCCACATCGACGTGCCCTTGGACGCGCACGCTGTCGAGCGCCTGCTGAAGCAGGGCGCAGCGGTTCAGGGTTGGCGTGACGATGGTAAAACGCAACCGTGTCGGTCCTTCAGGGCTTTGGGGCGCCCTGCCCATATCATGACGGACCGCCCGAGATATAGATATCGCTCGGCCCGATTCCTGCCGCTTCCTGGTCGTGATTCAGTTTGATGAGGATAAGGCGCAGGCTTTCAAACCCCCACCCCTGCCCCTCCCCGCAAGGGGGAGGGAAGAGCGTGGACCAACTTGAGTCATCATCCGCTTCCTCGATCGATTGCCGAAAAGTCCTTACAGCACCACGATCCCGGCGTGCTTCGCCTTGTCGTCGGGCTCCACGTGGATCGTCACTTGCGCGTGCTTGTCCTCGTCCTTGAGGGCGCGCTCCAACCGATCGCAGATGTCGTGCGCGTCGGTGACGCTCATGGCGCCTGGAACGACGAGGTGGAACTCGATGAAGGTCATGCGGCCAGCATGGCGCGTGCGCAGATCGTGCGCCTCGATGGCGCCGTCCGCGTTGGCGGAGATCAGGTCCCTGACTCGGTCCAGGGCATCCTTCGGCATGGCCTCGTCCATGAGCCCGCCGACACTCTCCTTCATCAGCCCCCAACCGGACCAGAGAATATGAAGCGCCACGAGACCGGCAAGGGCAGGATCGAGGACGTGCCAGCCTGTGAGAATCGCAAGACCCAGTCCGAGCAGAACGCCGGCCGATGTGACGACGTCCGCGAGAAGATGCCGCCCGTCGGCAAGGAGAGCGGGCGAGCGCATCTTGCGGCCCGACCGGATGAGGATCCACGACCAGATCGCGTTGATGACGCCTGCAAAACCGTTGATGAGCACGCCTTGAAGCGGCGCATCCAGCGGCTTGGGCTCCAGAAAGCCGAAATAAGCCTGACGCATAATCGAGAGCGCGGCGAGAATGACGAGAACGCCCTCGATCACCGCTGCGAAATATTCGGCCTTGTGATGGCCGTAAGGATGGTTCGAATCGGCCGGTGTCGCGCTGACGCGAATCGCGATCAAGGCGGCGATGGCCGTGATCACGTTGATGATGCTTTCAAGCGCATCCGAATACAACGCCACGCTGCCCGTGATCCGGAACGCGACATATTTGAGACCGAGGACAACGATCCCGACGAAAATGCTGCCGATGGCAAGTTTCTGTAGCTTGTCCATAGGATGACCAGAGATGTTGTTGAACGGCGCGGAATTGAGGATCGCGGAAGCGACGGCGAAGCGGCGTTATAAGGCCCACGCCCCGTTTCGCAAGTCTTTGTTTTTACTTGCAATTGGCTCGCAAAAGCGAGGCGCGCGCGCCGTCTAGAGCTTGATCGTGTCTCTTCGAAACACGATCAAGCTCCAATTCCTTATTGCTGCATGATCCGGGCGAACAACCGGTTTCCACTTGTTCTGATCATGCTTCTAAAGATCGCCGGAAAGTTTCGCTTTGAGCTTGTCGTAATAATTTGCGAGCGCGGGGCGCAAGGAGCGGCACTGGCCGATCAGCGCGAGCGCGTCGTCGATCCGCCCGTCCTTGATGCTCTCGACCAGGATGCCATGCGCCTCTTCGAATGCGGCGATGGCCGGGTCGGCACGCTCTGCGGCGGGGGCGACGACGGTGAAGATGGCCGATTGCGTCGAGCGGCCACGCACGGCGATGCGGTCGAGTTCGATCAGCACGTAGTGTTCGCGCACCGCTTCCGCCGTCGCGGGCCCCAGAATGATCGAGACACCGTATTCCTTCGACAGGCTTTCCAGGCGCGAGGCGAGATTTACCGTGTCGCCGAGAACGGAATAATCGTAGCGCCAGCGCGAACCCACATTGCCGACGACGCAATCGCCTGTGTTGATGCCGACGCCGACCGCGAATGTCGGCGCGTTCTCACCCTCCTCCTTTTTCAAGATCTCATTGAGGTGGACGACGGCCTCCATCATGCGAAGCGAGGCGCTCACAGCGCGTAGAGGGTGATCCGGCGTCGGCAGTGGAGCGTTCCAGAACGCCATGACGCAATCGCCCATGTATTTGTCGATGGTGCCGCCTTCCTTCAGAACGGCTTCTGACAGCGGATCGAGCAGGCGGTTGATGAGGGCCGTCAGACGTTCGGGTGCGTCCTTCAACCGCTCCGAGAGCGTGGTGAAGCCGCGGACGTCGCAAAAGAGGATTGAAAGATTGCGCCGCTCGCCACCGAGTTTGAGCGCTTCCGGATTGCGCGCGAGCTGTGCCACGAGATCGGGCGACAGGTAGCGTGAGAAAGCCTCCGAGACCGTGCGGCGCAACTGCCGCTCTCGCGCGTAATCGAGACCGAACCGCGCACCGAACACGCCGAGCATCGCGACGGAGGGCAGGGCAGGCGATGCCCAGGTGCGTCCGAACCGCAGCAGCAACCACGATCCGGCAAACAGTGCGACGACGCCCAAAACAGCGATGACGCCGGTGCGCCAGGTAACGCCGCGCCGACATAGAACGACGGCGAGAAGAGCCGCGATGCCGATCAGCGCGGCAATTGCGAACGGCGCGATCTGCGTGACGAAAAGCTTATGGCGGAGATTGTCGAGGATCGTTGCCTGAATCTCGACGCCCGCCGTCACGTGACCCGTCGAGAGCGTATAAGCGGTCGGGAACGTATCGGTCGCGCCGCTATCGGTCGTCGCAGCCGCCTTGAGGCTCAGGCCGACGAAGACGATCCGATCTTTGAATGTGCCGGGCGGCAGAAACGCGTCCGGATCGAGCGCCTGGTAATAGGAAAATGTCGGATAGCTGCGAGCGGGGCCGAAATACTGAATCAGCGCGCCGGGAGGCGGCGTTTCGACAGATTCTCCGGCAAGGTTGAGAGCCGTCGCGGCGAAACTATCCGGCATTTGCGGCATCCGGCGCAGATAGGCGTCTCCGTCGAGATCGACCGAGGTGAAGCCGGGGGTCGCGCCGGCATCGAGGAGGGGCTGTATCGGCTCGACGCGGGTCGTCTGCGTCGCCTGATGCATCTCCGTCGTGACCTCGTCCGCCGCGAGCACAGTATCGGGTCCGACCGCGTCGGCGAGCGCCGTGTCGGCGGCATTCGTGGAAGGTTCCGCGAAAATGATGTCGAACCCGATGACCTTTGCACCCGCCGCGCGCAACCTTTCGATCAGGCGCGCGTGAAGTTCGCGAGACCATGGCCAACGCTGCGCGATTTCGGAGAAGGAGGGTTCGTCGATGGCGACGATGGTGACGCCGGGCTGGGAGGGTCGCGGCGGCGCGATGGTGGACAACACATCGAAGAGTCTTGCTTCGACAAGTTGGAACGCAGGCAGAAAGGGAAGGGGAATGAGCAGGAGTGCGACCAGCCCCGCAATGCCGACGCCATGGCCGAAGAACAACGTCGAGGGATCACCGTTCCGAGCGGTAGTCGGTCGCGGGAAGGTGCTGCGGATCCACGACAACATGGAGCGAAGCCGCCCGGACGGCACGTTGGCTTCTTCCGCGTCCTTATACTGCATCATCCCTTAGAGCTCGATCATGTCTCGTTAAAATATGATCGAGCTCCCTTTCCTCATGTTACGCATGATCTCTAGAACCGTGCCTTGATGGTTGCCGCCACCGTTCGTCCCACGCCCGGAACGTCCGGGGCGAGTTCGTATTTCTCGTCGAAGATATTGAGGAAAGTCAGGCTCATGAAGAGGCGACGATCAGCGGTTTCCCAACTGACGGCCGCGTCGGTCGTCCAGTAATCCTTGAGATCGAGCCCCGCAAAGTTACCCTTCCGGTCGCCCACGAACGTTTCCGACAAGGTGAAACGGACCCGCGTCGGGTGAACGAAAGTGACGCCGGCGCGGGCGAATTTGCCCGGGATGAACGGCACATCGTGACCGAGCGCCTCATCGGAACGGATTTCCGAATTGGTGACACCGACGGTGCCGAAAACGCCGATGCCGTAGCCGAGCCATAGATTGGCGGTTGCCGCGAGACGCTCGATGCGAGCCTTCTCGATGGCAAGGCTTTGCAGCGTGTCTGAGATCGGCAGATCGAGATTGCGCGCGTCCTGGCGTTGGTATTCGACCGCTGTGAAGATGTGCGGCGACCATTCCGCATCCCACCGCACAGTCGCGGTTTCTGTGCGTCCGCCGAGTGAAATCGGCAACGCATTGGGCGTGAGGCCGACGGTCGTGAGCGGTGCGAGCGTGAAGATCAGCGGCAGATTCCCATCACGCTGATAGGACGCACGCAACCATTGTCCCTCGAACGGCGAGAAGCCGAAGCCGACGCGTGGCGCGACCGTGACGTCGCTCGGGGAGGCCTTCGCGTCGAAAACGGTTCGTTGAATGCCCGCCTGCATCTCGAAACGGTCTGAAGGACGCCAGAACCCATCCGCATAAAGGCGGCTCGCCTGGAAGTCCGTGGAATCGCGCTTGTCCGATTGGACGTTCTCGGTGAACCCGGTATCGAAATTGCCCACGATCCCACGGGTGAAGGTGGCCGAGGAACTCTTGCCCGATTGCGCTTCCGCGCCGTAGCGCAACGTGAAGTCGCCGAAACCGATCGCATGGTTCAGGGCCGCGACTGCGCCTTCGACTTTGCCGAATTCACGCGTCTTTCCGACGATGAAAAGAGGGAAGAGTTCCAGATTGGAATCCGTCTGCAGGCGCTTGTCCAGGCCGCGATAAGCATAGACTGCGCCGGTCAGGACGTTGCGGTCGCTGAAGCTGTGACTCCAGCCTCCGCCGATCTGCATGGTTGTCGAGTCCTGGCGCCCCTCGAAAAAGTGTAGCGGCTTGTTGATCGTGGCGACGCCGGGGCTGATTTCGGAGGCCGAACCGAAAACCAGAAAACGATCTGCAGCGGATGGAGCCGAACCGACGAAGAATGCGGCGCTGTCCGCGCTCTGCTGGTTGACGGAGGCTTTGCCGTCGAGTTGCGTCTTGCCGGCTGAAAATGAGAACGATGTGGGCAAGGGCTCGTTGGTGAAGCCCTGCACGGTGCCATTTGCCTCCCAGCCGACGCGGCCGTCGCGAATGATGGCGCTGCCGCTGGCCTCGCTGTCGAGGAAGGGGCGGCGAACCAGATCGATACGCCCGATGCGCCCCGAGACCGCAAGCGGGTCGAAGAACAGGCCCTGCATTGTGAGCGTGAAGGTCGTGAGATCGGCGCCGTTGCCTTGTACGGTGTCGACGGTCGGCCGCGTCGTAAAGACGTTCGGGCGACGTGCGGCCGCCTGGTCGAAATAGCTCGAACCGGTGAAAGGATCGAAGACGCGGTCGCCGTAATAGCGGCCCCACTCGCTCAGATCGAGAAAGCGATAGGCTTCCGCCGGATACGAGCCGCCGTCCTTGTTGACGGCGATGCCGGCGAAATCCCCACCCCGTAGGCGATAGCGCTGCAATGTCTCACGCGCGGCCGTGATCGCTTCGTCTGCGCGGTATTGATCGATGGCGATGGCAGTCCGGACGGTCGAGACTGAAGGATCGTTCGGGTCGAGCCGGTCCGCATTGTCGAGCGCTTGCTGGGCAAGTATTTCGTCGCCATTCTGATAATAGGCGACGGCGGCCATCAACAGGCCTTGCGAATAGGCCGGATTGGCGGCTGAGCCTGCCAGGATCGCCTCGATTCCCTTCGCGGTTTCGCCCTTCTGCACGAGGTATCGCCCTTTTGCGATGTATCCGGTGCTGAAAGACGGATCGAGCGAGAGCGCCTTGTCGATCAGCACGCCTGCTTCCTCGACGCGGCTCTGGTCGAGCAGGACGATGGCGAGATTGGCATAAGCGACCGGACTTTCCGGATCGGCCGCGATGGCGCGCCGCAGCGCCTCTTCGGCTGCGATGGGCGCACTGAGCGTACTTTCGAAAAGGCCGATGGCATTCCAGATCCCGGACTGGCCCGGTGCGGTTTCCGCAGCCTTGCGCAATTCGGTAATGGCCGCCCGCACCTCACCGTCGATGTCGCCGCGCGCGGCGCTGCTGGCGAGACGGACGTTCGGATCTTCGGGGTCGATGCGGCGGGCGTCGTCGACGGCGCCGCGCAAATCCTCGCGGCGATTGAGCGCCATGGCCAGTTGGGCCGCAGCGACTGCGATTTCCGAATCATTGGGAAAGCGCTTGCGGGCGGCCTTTATGACGTCTGCGGCGGCCGACAAATCCTGCTTGAAGGCGACGATATAGGCATGTGCGAGAGCACTGAGCGGGTCGTTCGAACCCACCTTCGGCTCCGGATAGATCCGATGCGGGTTCGCGAGCGAAAGCGAGATATAGCGTCCGTAAGCGGCGGCGATGCGTTGTCTGCCCTTAACACCCTGTTCCGCGCGCCCAAAAAGGGTTGCGGCCTCGGTCCAGCGGCGCTCCGCTCCGGCGATCATGGCTTCCACCAGATCGGCGCGGGCCCGTTGCCCGGCGTCGAGGGGCTTCCGGCGCGCCTGCGCCAGCGCATCGATGGCGATGGGGCGGCCATCGTATGACAGGGCTATCTCGGCAAGGGAAAGCCAATCCCCGGCGCGCCGCGCGTCCGGCGCGATGGCCTCGATCCGCGCGCGCTCCGCGCGCAGTGCCGGGCCCTTCAGGGAGGAAGTCGGCATCCCGGTAAATGCATCGCGCAGCGTCATATAGAACAGCATCTGTTCACGGTCGCTGGAATTCACGAGGATGAATTTCGTCGGCGCGCTGCCGATGGAGGCGACCGCGCCCTCGCCCTGGCGCACGGTCACAGAGCCTTGCGCGTTGCGCAACTCAACCACACCCTCGAGCACGACGAGAGAGGTCTTGGATCCGTCGACGGTGAGGGACCAGTCGGTGCCGCGGATAGCGGCGACCGCCGATGGCGTCTTAATGTCGACACCCGCTCCGCCGCGTGCCGCACGGGCCCAGACCGTGCCCGACTGGAGATCCAGTTGCGTGGTGCCGCTGTCGTTCGAGGCTACGTCCCGCACAGTGAGGGTGGAATTTCGTCCCACACGAATTTGCGTCTGGTCGGCAAAAAGAATGGCGAGGTTGCCGATGGTGTTCGTGCGCAGGGTATCGCCGTCGACCAGATCCTGGCGGACCTCCGCCGGCTGCCAGGCGTTCTCGCGGACGAAGCGCAGTTCCTCACCGCCCTTCGCAGCGACGATTGAACCCGCAGCCGGACCGGAGCGCGGTTTCACCGATTGAGCGAGCGCGCCGTCGATCGAAAGGGCGAGAGCGCTGGTCGCAGCAAGGAGTTGCAGAAGACGAAAGGACATCGATCAACCGTGAAAGACTACAACATGACACAAGGTGTGGCACCTTACTGTCGGTCAGATCTAGAGCAAAGAGGAATTAGCCCCGTGCCGGCGTGTTTTGAAGCACAGCGTAAACTGAGGAACCCTCGTCGAACATAGGGGGAGTGAAACATACGATCAGATCTGTGATCGTATAGCCTTGGCGAGCATGAGTTTCTGTTTGAGATCATGCTGCGCGAAAGGCTTTTGCAGCACCGGGCGATTGCGAAACGCATCCTTGATGCCTGCGCTGCCGTACCCCGTCGAGAAGACGAATGGAATCGATCGCTCGACCAATGCCTCGGCGACCGGATAGATGGGCTCGCCGGCGACATTCACGTCGAGAATGGCAATATCTACGGCTTCGCGGGCGACAGCTTCGAGCGCCGCCGACAACCGCGCGGCCGGTCCGATGACCTCGCACCCGAAATCGATCAGCATGTCTTCGAGAAGAAGGGAAATGGCCGCTTCGTCCTCAACGACCAGAACGCGCATCCCCTTGAGTTCGTCCCCACTCAGACTTCCGGTCACAGGGTCTTCTTTCTTTAAGGTTGGGGTTGAAGGTCGCGAACTACTCTAGGATGTTGCGAGCCTTGCGCCAAGGGGTGAGGAGAACAGGGTAGCCATTCCGATTCTCCCGGTTGTAGCACTTCCCAACGGCAAGACAAAAACCATCCGGAAAATTCGTTAGAGCCTTGACGATGCAGGTGTTTCGATACCTGAATGCATGCCAAACCGCAATAGATCGCAACCCTATCTCACTGGTTTCATACTAAAGCATGTCCCTCATCAATAATTTGCGCGATCTCTTCAACGAAACGCTCGGCTCTGAACAGCGGAATGCGGATCATGACGCGAGGGTCACCGTCGCTGCGCTTTTGATCCTCGTGACTCAGGCCGACGGGCGTGTGCTCAGCGTCGAGGAGCGAGGCCTCATCGTGCTTGTGCAATCTTATTTCGGTCTCTCGGACGCAGATGCATCGCGCATCCTCGCGCGTGCCGCCGAAATTGGCGGCGAACTCGACCCCGCCACGTCGCTGGCGGATCGTATCCTTCACGATATTCCTTATGAGGAGCGCCCGAATCTTCTGATCCTGGCCTATCGGGTCGCTGCCATCGATGGGCATGTTCATGAATTCGAGGACGATTTGATTTGGCGTATCGGGCGTCTGCTCGGACTCACTGATCAGGACATCGTCGCGCTCAAGATCGAGGCTCTGAAGAATCTCTTGCCGGACGAGGCTCATGGCTAGGCCTGTCGGAAAAGCGCCGATCCTCATCGTTCTCCATCAGGAACAATCGACACCCGGCCGCGTGGGGCGGTTGCTTCAGGAGAGAGGTTACACTCTCGACATCCGGCGTCCGCGTTTCAGTGAAGCCTTGCCGAAGACGTTGAACGAGCATGCCGGCGCGATCATTTTCGGCGGCCCGATGAGCGCCAACGATCCGGATGATTTCATCAAGGCGGAGATCGACTGGATCAACGTGCCCTTGAAGGAGAACAAACCCTATCTCGGCCTATGCCTCGGCGCGCAGATGCTCGCGAAGCATTTGGGTGCGAAGGTCTGGGAACATCCGGACGGGCGGGCCGAGATCGGCTATTATCCGCTCGTGCCGACCTCCGCCGGTGAAAGGCTCAGCGCGCGGTGGGGCGTGACATGGCCGACCCACGTCTATCACTGGCACCGCGAAGGCTTCGATTGTCCCGCAGGCGCCGAGACCCTCGCCACTGGAGACGATTTCCCGACGCAGGCCATCGGCGTCGGATCATCGGCCTACGGCCTGCAGTTCCATCCGGAAGTCACTCACGCCATGATCTGCCGATGGACGGTGACAGCGGCGGAACGTCTGGCGACGCCCGGTGCGCAAGATCGCATCCGCCAGATCGAGGGACGATATCTCTACGATCCGCACGTGTCGCGCTGGCTCGATTCCTTCCTCGACCATTGGCTCGGCGAGAAAGCGGGGTAGCCGCGCATCACGTTGCGTCGAATGCGAACGGGGAGATGCCGCGCGTCATCTCGTCGACGATGAGCGTGTGCATCAGCGGCGGCGCGGCGCGCTGCGGGCAGGCGACCCGCTCGCACAGACGGCAATTGATGCCGATGGGCGTCGGATCCGGCGCGCTCAAATCGAGGCCGCGCGCATAGACGAGACGATGCGCGTATTTCAGTTCGCAGCCGAGGCCGACCGCGAATTGCCTGTCGGGCAGACCCCACGGCGTCGAGGCGCGGCTGACGGCGCGAGCCACCGAGAACCAGCGCGAGCCCTCCGGCAATTCGACGATCTGAGTAACGGTCTGTTCCGGCGTCTTGAATGTGGCGTGCACGTTCCAGAGCGGGCATGTGCCGCCGTATTGTGAGAACGGAAACCGCCCGGACGAAAACCGCTTCGAGACATTGCCTGCCGAATCCACGCGGATGAGGAAGAAGGGAATGCCTCGCGCGCCGGGGCGCGCAAGCGTGGTAAGGCGGTGGGCCACCTGTTCGAAACTCGCGCCGAAGCGCGCGGCCAACACTTCCACATCGTAACCGAGTGCTTCGGCGGCGGTGTGAAACTTGCCGTAGGGCATCATCAGTGCGCCCGCGAAGTAATTGGCGAACGAGACGCGCAGGAGTTTTCGCGCCGGACCCTCCGTCGGCTCGAACCGCGCCGCCAAATTGTCGATGACCTCTCGCATTTCGGCAAAGGCCAGTTGATAGGCCGCCTGAAACGTCCGGCCCGATTGATCGACGAGTTCCGAGATCAGCAATTGCTTCCGGTGATGATCGTAACGGCGAAGCGAGTCCGACATCACGTCGATTGGCATGACGCGCACGCGGATGCCGTGCTTGGCACGCAAGCGGTCCGCGATGGCGAAAAATGGCTCATGCCCGGTCAGTTGCAGATCGGACGCGAGGGTCTCGGCGGCCTCGTCGAGTTCGGGAAAATGGTTCTTGGCCTCCTGGATGAGATCGCGAACCCGGTCGATGGGGTTTACCTGCGGCGCGTCCTCCGCCCGGTCACGGTCGCTCAAGGAGGGTGTTGTCATCTCGCTCGCGCTGCGCATGCCCACATAGGCTCGGTAGAGCCTGTTGATGGCGTCGATGACGGTCGGTGCGCTTTCCGCCAGCTCCCGGATTTCGAGGCGCGCGACCGGTGCGTTGCGAAACAGAGGATCGGCGAAGATTTCCTCGATCTCGGAGACGGAGCGCTCGTGGTCATCGGTGGCGAACTCACGTGGATCGAGGGAATAGGCATGGGCGAGACGGATCAGTACCTGCGCCGTGATAGGCCGCTGGTTGCGCTCCATGAGATTGAGATAGCTCGGCGATAGGCCAAGCTCCTCGGCCATTCCCGCCTGGCTCAAGTTTCGCTCACGCCGCAGGCGCTTGAGGCGCGGGCCGACGAAAAGTTTTTTGCTTTCGTCCGTCATGTAAATTTCTTTACAGATTTACACATCATCGTTTGTCATTGTGTGACAGGGTGACTTTTGTTCCGATTTCGCAGCATTGCAACAATTTCTTCCGTAGTCATAACTAACGACAACGGCACTGCACACTCGATCACCTTGTGGAGTTGCAAGGCGCTTGTCAAGAAATGTAAACGGAAGGAAGCTTCAATGCCGACGCAAGCCACCCCCACTTCGTTCGAAGAACTCGTTCCCGGCGCTTTGAAGGGCCGCTTCGATGGCCTGCGCCGGCCCTATTCCGTCGAGGATGTTCTTCGCCTGCGCGGTTCCTTCCCGATCTCGCATACGCTCGCCGAGCGCGGCGCGCAGCGCCTGTGGGAGCTTTTACACGAGCGTCCCTATGTTCATTCGCTCGGTGCGATGACCGGCAATCAGGCCATGCAGATGGCCCGTGCCGGGCTCGAAGCGATTTATCTTTCCGGCTGGCAGGTGGCGGCGGATTCGAACGTGGCCGGCGCCATGTATCCCGATCAGTCGCTCTATCCGGCGAATTCCGGTCCCGAGCTTTGCCGCCGCATCAACCGCACTCTTCAGCGCGCCGATCAGATCGAGCATTCCGAAGGCGGCGCCAAGCGCGACTGGTTCCTGCCTATCGTTGCAGACGCGGAAGCGGGCTTCGGCGGACCGCTCAACACCTTCGAGATCATGAAGGCCTATATCGAAGCGGGCGCGGCAGCGGTTCACTTCGAGGATCAGCTCGCTTCGGAAAAGAAGTGCGGCCATCTCGGCGGCAAGGTGTTGATCCCCACGTCAGCCCATGAGCGCAACCTCGTCGCCGCGCGCCTTGCCGCCGACGTGATGGGCACGCCCACTCTTGTCGTTGCCCGCACGGACGCGGAATCCGCCAAGCTCATCACCTCCGATGTGGACGAGCGCGATCGGCCCTTCATCGAGCCCGACAGCCGCACGCCGGAAGGCTTCTTCCGCCTCAAGGACGGTACGGGCCTCGACCATTGCATCGCTCGCGGTCTTGCTTACGCGGAAGTCGCTGATCTGCTGTGGTGGGAGACCTCGCATCCCGACCTCGACGATGCGCGCAAGTTCGCGGAAGCCATTCACAAGCGTCATCCGGGCAAGCTTCTGGCCTATAACTGCTCGCCCTCGTTCAACTGGAAGAAGAAGCTCGATGATGCCACGATTCAGCGCTTCCAGCGCGAACTCGGGGCCATGGGCTACAAGTTCCAGTTCGTGACGCTCGCCGGCTTCCACCAACTCAACTACGGCATGTTCGATCTGGCGAGCCAGTATCGCGACCGTGGCATGGGCGCTTATTCCGAATTGCAGGCGGAAGAGTTCGATGCCGAGCCGCGCGGCTATACCGCGACGCGCCACCAGCGTGAAGTCGGCACCGGTTACTTCGATCAGGTCTCGCTCGCCATCACCGGCGGCGCGTCCTCAACCACGGCCATGGGCGAATCCACCGAGACCGCTCAGTTCCAGACCAAGCTTCGCGCGGCCGAATAGGCGGCCCGCAAACCTCACTAGGCACATAGGAGATCAGCCATGAACAAGATCCGTTATTGGGTGGTCGGCGGCGAATATACCTCCACCGATTTCGAGTCCCTGATCGAAGGGACGGAGCGTGTCGTCGGGCCTTTCGAGACCCGTGGAGACGCCGAGCGCACCTGGCGCTTCATGTCCGAGGATCACAGGCCGCAAGCGCAGGTCCGCTTCACTATCGCTCAGGAATCTTCCGGCGCTCACGTCTGATCGATCTTCCAACCCGCCGGTCATCCATGTTGGCTGGCCTCCTGCACCGCGCCCCCTGCGCGGTGCTTTTTTATTTGCCGGTTGCTTGAAGCTATGCAATTCGGGGTCGTACGGCATGCAGGCGAAAAGACAGTGCTGCCGCCTGATTAAGGGACTTGAGGGGGAAGCGCATGGCCGATTTCGTTCTGGCGATCGATCAGGGCACCACGTCGTCGCGGGCGATCGTGTTCGATGGGGAATATCGCATTCGCGGCGTTGGGCAGCAGGAGTTTCCTCAGCATTTCCCGAAATCCGGCTGGGTCGAGCACGATCCGGAGGATCTCTGGCGCACCGTGGTACAGACCATGCGCCGGGCGCTTGCCGATTCCAACCTCGCCGCCAGCGACATTGCCGCCATCGGCATCACCAACCAGCGCGAGACCGTGGTGGTGTGGGATCGCGCTACGGGCAAGGCGATCCACAACGCCATCGTCTGGCAGGACCGCCGCACGGCCGAGATCTGCGCCAAGCTCAAGGCGGATGGCGCGGAACCTCTGATCACGGCGCGTACGGGACTGATTGCCGATTCCTACTTCTCGGCCACCAAGGCCGCCTGGATCCTCGACCATGTGGAGGGCGCGCGGGCGCGGGCCGAGCGCGGCGAACTCGCCTTCGGCACCGTGGATACGTGGCTGTTGTGGCGTCTCACCGGCGGCAAGGTTCACGCGACGGACGCCACAAACGCGTCGCGCACCATGCTGTGCAACATCGACACCATGGAATGGGATGAGGAGCTCCTGAAGCTCCTGCGCGTGCCGCGCGCCATGCTGCCCGAGATCAAGGATTGCATCGACGATTACGGCGTAACGGAGCGCAGCCTCTTCGGCGTGTCCGTGCCGATCCGCGGCATTGCGGGCGACCAACAAGCGGCGACCGTTGGGCAGGCTTGCTTCGCGCCGGGTATGTTGAAATCCACTTATGGTACAGGCTGCTTCGCGTTGCTCAACACCGGCACCGAGCGCGTGGCGTCTACGAACCGCCTGCTGACGACTGTCGCCTATCGTTTGAAGGGACGCACGAACTACGCGCTCGAAGGTTCGATCTTCATCGCGGGCGCTGCCGTGCAATGGCTGCGCGATGGACTGCATCTGATCGAACGCTCGGAGCAATCCGGCGCTTTCGCGGAGCAGGCTGACCCGGAGCAGGAGGTCTATCTCGTCCCCGCTTTCACGGGCCTCGGCGCACCTTGGTGGCGGCCGGAGGTGCGTGGCGCGCTCTACGGCCTCACACGCAATACCGGCCCGCGCGAAATCGCGCGCGCGGCGCTGGAAGCCGTATGCTTCCAGACGCGTGATCTGTTGGAGGCCATGCGTCAGGATTGGGCGACGCAAGATGGTGCGGTCAGTGCTGACACGGTGCTGCGCGTCGATGGCGGCATGGTAGCAAGCGATTGGACGCTGCAACGACTTGCGGACATTCTGAACAGCCCCGTCGACCGCCCGGTCGTGCTTGAGACGACTGCCCTCGGCGCGGCCTGGCTCGCAGGCCATGGCGCAGGCGTGTGGCCCGACCAGGGAGGCTTTTCCAAGAGCTGGCGTCTCAATCGTCGTTTCCAGCCGAACATGGCCGAGGACAAGCGTCAAAAAGCCATCAAAGGCTGGAACCTCGCCGTGCAGCGCACGATCTGGACTCCGGAATAATCCTTTCTATCGCAGCATCTGCGCTGCGAAGCCGAGGGCGGCGCACAAAGCCAGGGTGCCGACCATGCCGAGGTTCAGGCGCAACAGCGCCAGCACGGCCAAGAGCGCCAGCACCAACGCGAGCGGATCGACGCTCGACCACACCGGCCACGCAGGCGCGACAGGCCCGAAATCAAGTTCCGTCACATCGCGAAACAGCACGTGCAAGCCGAACCACAAGGCGAGATTCAGAATCACGCCGACGACAGCCGCGGTGACGGCGGCGAGAGCGCCCGAGAGGGCGACGTTGCTGCGCAGGCGCTCCACATAAGGCGCGCCGAGAAAGATCCACAGAAAGCACGGCACGAACGTCACCCACGTGGTCAATGTCGCGCCGATGATGCCGCCTGTGAGGGCCGAAACGCCGCCTGGATCGCGGAAGGCGGCGAGAAAGCCCACATAGGTCAGAACGAGAATGAGAGGGCCGGGCGTGGTTTCGGCCAAAGCGAGCCCGTCGAGCATTTCGCTGGGCTTGAGCCAGCCATAGGTTTCGACCGCTTCCTGCGCGACATAAGCCAGCACTGCGTAGGCTCCGCCGAAGGTCACCACCGCCATCTTGGAGAAGAAAACCGCGACGGTTGGATAAACGCTGCTCCAGCCGAACAGAACACCGAGAATCAGGATCGGCGCAACCCATAGGCCGCAGCAGGTCGCGAGAACCTTGACGGAGCGCAGCAAGGTTGGTTCTGCACGACGAAATCCGCTGTTCAGGAGCGCATCGACCGCCGTCTCGGCATCCTCATTTCCGGTGGTTCTTGTCAGGAAGAGGTCAGGCCGTATTCGCGAGCCGACATAGCCGATCACAGCGGCCGTGAGAACGATGAGCGGGAAGGGGATGTGAAACGCATAGATCGCGATGAACGCAGCGGCCGCAAGCGCCACCATCAATCGACCCTTCAAGGCCCTTCGGCCGAGGCGGACCACAGCCTCGATGACGATGGCGAGCACGGCCGCCTTCAATCCGAAGAACAGGTTGCCAAGCCACGACGTGTTCTGAAACGAGGCGTAGAGGGTCGAGAGCGTCAGGATGACGAAGAAACCGGGAAGCACGAAAAGCGTGCCGGCGATGATGCCGCCGCGCGTGCCATGGAGAAGCCAGCCCACATAAGTCGCCAATTGTTGTGCCTCGGGGCCGGGAAGCAGCATGCAATAATTGAGCGCGTGCAGAAACCGCGCCTCGCCGATCCAGCGCTTTTCTTCCACCAGCACCTTGTGCATCAAGGCGATCTGCCCTGCCGGTCCCCCGAAACTGAGCAGACCGATCTTCGCCCAGACCCTGGTCGCCTCGGAGAGGGTCGGGTGCTGTGCTGTCTTGCGATGCGGGGCCGTGCCGCGCTCATCGGCGGCGTTCACGGCTGAACCTGCGGTCGGGCCAATCGCTCATCTCCTGGGCTCCATCCTCATCTGCACGGTTAAGCGTGCCGGAGGGTTTCTTCGAGCAATATCGCCTTGTGTGAAAGATACAAAGTGCGTTGTGCCGAATGGGCTGGGTCTCACTAGTTCGGAGCCATTGCCGATGCGGCGCGTTATCCCAGGAGCCTCACCGCGCTTCAAAGCTTAACCTGCGTATTGGACGTTGCAGCATGGGCGACACCCAGACTCTCTTGGCAATCTTGCGTCAATCGGCCGATCCCGAGGTGGCCGAGGCGGTCGGGCGTCTGATTGCCGCCGCGCCAGATCGCGAGCTTCACCGGGTCAATGTGCTGAGTTTCTCCGCAAAGAACGGCCTCGATGAGGAAAAAGTGATCGCGGCCTTTCTGCATGCGGCCCGGCTTGGTCTTTTTGAAATGTCCTGGAACGTGTTGTGCCCCGGCTGCGGTGGCGTGCTCGATGCGGGAACGACTTTGCAGGTCGTCAATCGCACCGAATATTCCTGCACTCTTTGTGCTGCCGGCTATGAGCCGACGCTCGATGAAATGGTCGAGGTGACATTCACGGTGAGCCAGCGCGTGCGCAAGATCGCGGCGCACGAGCCGGACAAGCTGTCCATGTGGGAATACGACAGGCAGATGTTCTGGAGCACGGGTGTCGACCTGCCGGACGATCTCGAGCACGAGATCGAAGACATCGTTCTCGATTCCGTCGAGTTGCCATCGGGCGAGCGCGCAATCCTGTCACTGCAATTGCCTGAAGCCTTCATCATCGTCTTCGACCCCGTGACGCATTCCGCTCAATTCCTGGATGTCAAAGGCGCGCCGACCAAGGAGCGACAGACGCTCTCGCTTGTCCTCAATGAAACCCATCCGCAGCACGAGACTCTCGCACTTCACCCCGGGCCGCTACGGCTCGCTCTCGAGAACCGCGCTAATAAACGCGTGCTGCCGGCGGTGTTCATCGGTGGAGACAAGCTGCATGACCTTATCGGCCATCGAAAGCCGTTTCTGACCGCAAAACGCTTGCTCACCAACCAGACATTCCGCGACATCTACCGCACGCAAACGCTCGATATCGACCAGCGCCTGAAGATCACGAGCCTGACTTTTCTCTTCACGGATCTCAAAGGTTCGACGGAGCTTTATGAGCGCGTCGGCGATCTCGTGGCCTATGATCTTGTGCGCGCGCATTTCACGGTGCTGCATGACATCGTGGCCTCCGAGGCCGGTGCCATCGTGAAAACCATCGGCGATGCGGTGATGGCGACTTTCCCCACGCCCGAGCGGGCTCTTGCCGGAGCGCTACGCATGCGCGAAGCCATGCGAAAGCTCAACGAGGAGCGCGGCAGCGAAGATCTCCTGCTCAAGATCGGCATTCATGAAGGGCCGTGCCTCGCCGTCATGCTCAACGAGCGGCAGGATTATTTCGGCCAGACCGTCAACATCGCGTCCCGCGTCCAGAGCCTCGCCACGTCGCGCGCGATCTTCGCCACCGAGGCGGTGGTGGAGGACCGGGAAACATCGCTGCTCATCGAAAGACAAGGTCTACATCCCATGGCGCAGCGGGCGGCACTGCGTGGCATCAACGATGAGTTCTCTGTCTATGAGATTCCCTGAGGTGGGTGAGGTTCCGGCATTCGGTTGAGCGGCTTGTCATGGAGGTCTCGATGAAAACCCCTGATCACAATGGTCCATTGTCGGAAGATGATGACGGCATCAGCCGGCGCGGCTTTCTGGAATGCATGACCTGGGCGGGTACAGGCGTTCTATGGATGCTGAACGACGGTCTCCCTCGTTCCATGGGGCTGTCGAGCGCGCAGGCAGCGACCGCGCTTGAAACGGGCCCGCTGACGTTCTTGCAGATCAGCGACAGCCATATCGGCTTCGACAAGCCCGCCAATCCGGATGCCCTCGCGACCCTTCGAGAGGCTGTGGCGAAAATCAAGGCGCTTCCTGGAAAGCCCTCCTTCATGATCCATACCGGCGATATCAGTCATCTCTCCCGCGAGAAGGAATTCGATGACGCCGATCAGCTCATCAAGGAAGTCGGCCTGCCGGTCTTCTACGTGCCCGGCGAGCACGATGTCCTCGATGAAGAGAGCGGCAAGCTTTACCGGGAGCGTTACGGCAAAGGCTCGAAGGGCGCCGGTTGGTATAGTTTCGATCAGGCCGGCGTTCACTTCATCGGATTGGTGAACGTAGTGGACCTCAAAGCGGGTGGCCTTGGAAATCTCGGTGAAGACCAGCTCAAATGGCTCGAAAGCGATGTGAGGGGGCTTTCTGCAAGTACCCCTGTCGTCGTCTTCGCGCATATCCCGCTCTGGAGCGTCTATCCGCAATGGGGCTGGGGCACTGACGACGGCGCGCGCGCACTGTCCCTTCTGAAACGGTTCGGCTCGGTGACGGTGCTGAACGGGCACATTCACCAGATCATGCAGAAGATCGAAGGCAATATCGCCTTCCACACCGCGCTCTCGACCGCCTTTCCGCAGCCGGCGCCGGGCACGGCGCCCGGACCCGGACCGATGCAGGTTCCCGCCGGTGAATTACGCAAATTGCTTGGCGTCGCGACGGTCAATTTCGTTCCCGGCACGAAGCGCCTCGCCATCATCGATACGCCGCTTGTCGGATAGGGCGCTGCTTCTACGAGGGGAGGAGATCATGACGAATGGGTTGATGGAACGGGTATCGTCGAGAAGCGTAAGGCCTGTTGCCTGCCTCCTCGCCCTCTTTCTCGTCGGAGCGGCCCCCGCCTCTACCTCACCGTCAGCCAAACCGGCGGTGAGCGAGGTGAAGATCGAGAATTTCACCTTCACGCCCGCAACCATTACGATCGCCGCCGGAACCACGGTCACCTGGACCAACGTGGATGACATCCCGCACACCGTCACCGCCGAGGATCATTCCTTCCGGTCGAAAGCACTGGATACCAACGACCGTTTCACCTTCACCTTCACGAAGCCGGGTGAGTACAGCTATTTTTGCTCACTGCACCCACGCATGGTGGGGAAGGTCGTTGTGAAGTGAGCCCGCGAGAGTGAGAGGCGTTGAGCCTCCCACAAGGGTATTGTTCTCTCAGCGATAGGTGAAGCGGTTGCGGCGCGACCAACTCCGGCGGCATGCAGAAAAACGCCGCGTAGGTCGCGTACGATCTTCCCGTCGATGACAGTCAGAAATTGCCGCGCTTGGCGCTGGGCCATGGTGAGTTGCGACCGTTGGCAACAAAAAGCCCCCTCCTGGTGTGACCAGGGAAGGGCTCGTCGCCTTGGATTTCGCTGGCTGCTGAACTTACAAGATGAAGTGATCCTGGGTCAGCGCCAGGTTGGCACCGATCACGGCAAACTTCACCTGTGCACGAAGCCCCGTGCCATCTACATCGTAGAACAATTCGCCCGTCGAGCTCTTGTACACGATCTGAGGCCCTGCGGCGTTCGCCTTGTCGCCGATCGCCAGCGATACATTGGCTCCAAATTTGCCAAAGATGGCGCGGCTCAGCTCGATCCGGTCCTCGGCGACATTGAAATCGATGATCTGGTCGACATTGCTCACGGCATTCAGCGCGGTGTCGAACACGAAGGTATCGCGGCCGTGCTCGCCGTAGAGCGTGTCATTGCCAAGCCCGCCTGCGAGACGATCGTCGTCCGTGCCGCCATACAGCGTGTCGGCGCCAGTCCCACCCACCAGGTAATCGTTGCCGTCCTGGCCGACGAGGAAGTCGTTGCCGTCCTCGCCGTAGAGGACGTCGTTGCCATTGCCGGCCCAGATGTTGTCGTCACCGGCGCCGCCATACAGGGTGTCCTGCCCGTCCATGCCCGCGAGGA